>RKRN01000056.1 GCA_007571365.1 Candidatus Latescibacterota bacterium | reverse complement strand
GGCACCTCGTCCCTGGAAGTGCAACTTGCCGATCGAGTCGCAGCAGAAGCCCTGCTCGCGCAGGTGCTGATGCCAAGAGACGGGCGTGCCATCGTAGGGATGCCCGTTGTCCCAATAGCCGATCTGATGCACGTAGCGGCCGGTGGCCAGTGCCGCGCGGGCCGGGACGCAGATCGGGCAGTTGGTATAGGCACTCTGGAAGCGAGTGCCGCGCGCAGCTAAGGCGTCCAAGTGGGGCGTCTGCACCAGCGGGTGGCCGTAGCAGCCGCTGGTGCGCCGCTGGTGCTGGTCGGACAAGATGAAGAGGAAATTGCGCGGTTTCACGGTCCCCCCACGACTTTGTCGGCATTGATCTGGGGCGGCACGGGATAGTGCTGGCCGCGTTGGCCAGAGAGGCTGCGGTTGGGACGGGGTGCCCACGGCTGGTCGGGCAAGCCGACGAGTTGGCCATCTTTAACCCAGGCTTCGTCGTCGCCGTAGAGTTCGCCGACGAGACGCTCGCTGAGCTGGGCTTGGATTGCAGCGTGGTCGGGTGAGCCGGCTAGGTCGTTCAATTCGTTGGGATCGCTTTCGAGGTCGAAGAGCTGAACGCGGTTGCCGACGGGGTAGTAGATCAGCTTGTGTCGCCCTGCGTGGACCATGCGGGTGGCAGGCGGCCCTTCGCCGCATTCGCCGTAGAGATAACTGCGCCGTTCCGCGCCGACCATCGACAGCCCCTCGACAGTATCGGGAATGTCGATGCTCGCTAGGTCGAGCAAAGTCGGCATGACGTCCTGCCAGCCGACGAGGCGATCATCGATTGTGTGGTGCGGCACCCGTCCGTCCCGGCCTCCGAGCAAGATCATCGGCACGTTGGCCGACTGCTCGTAGTAGAGCCGCTTGGCCCACAGGCCGTGGTTGCCGAGCATATCGCCGTGATCGGCCGTGAAGCAAACGATGGTATTGTCGAGCAGCCCCTCCTCGCGCAAGGTGCCAATGACCACGCGGAGCTGGTGGTCAATCTGGGTGCAGAGCGCGTAGAAGGCGCGGCGGATGCGCAAAACTTCCGGCCCCTTGAGGTGGGCGTTGGCCCCCTGAATGACTTTGAGCGCATAGGGCAGACCGTCAAAGTCGCGTACCCAAGTGCCATGGTGCGGCGCGTCCATGTCGATGTCGCGGTAGAGGTCGAGATAGCTCTGCAAGGGCACCAGCGGCGGATGCGGATGGCGAAAGGACAGATACCAGAAGCCGGGTTTGGCCGGGTTGCGCCGCTTGATCATCCGGCTCATCTGGCGCGCCGCCCAAGTCGTGGGGTGGCAGTCTTCGGGCAAGTGCCAAGGGCGGAAGGAGTATTCGTTGTTGCTCATGCCGTGGGCAAACCCCAAGCCCGCATGGCCTTGGTCGGCTAAGAAGAGATCGTAATCGTCAACCGCTCCCAAGTGCGGCCGGCCCTCTTCATCGAGGAGCACATCGTCGAAGCCGATGCGGTCGCGCTGGGGAAAGACGTGGAGCTTGCCAACGGCATAGGCTTGATAGCCGGCGTCGCGAAAGGTCTGGGCCATGGTCGGCAGCGCGGGCATGGGGGCGGTCGTTTTGAAGATCCGGTCGCCGTGGGTGCGCGGCGCAGTGCCCGTCATCAGGGTGCGGCGGGCGGGGATGCAGACCGGACATTCGCTATAGGCGTTGACAAAGCGGGTGCCGCTGCGGGCTAAGGCGTCGAGGGTAGGAGTGAGAATGGCGGCATGGTTGGCTTCGCCCAAGAGGGAAGCGGACCAGTGGTCGGTGGAGATCAGGAGGACGTGTGGTCTGTCGCTTGCCATCGGAACCTCTTATGTAACTGACGTTACGCACTCTTAGTCAGGTCTGACGCTTCCGGCCCCCGCGGTCGTCATCCCGCGAAAGAACGTCACCCCGTGCCCGACACGGGGCGGGAATCCAGTCGGTGCCAGGGCCGCAAACGGGCCTTGCTGGACAGGCATGACAAAAACGGCGGAACATCTGTTATGTAGCAAAGACCAGACCCGTCAGATGGGCGGACAGCGGGTCTAGCCTGCGGTTGATTTCACGCCTAAAGCCGGCGCCCGTGAAAACGGCGGGCACTGCGCTATGCGGCTCAGGCCTCCTCGTAGTCGCGCTTGGGCCGGGTCGGATTGCCCCAGTGTCCAGCCGGGTCAGCGGCGTTGATTAGCACGCCCTCCTTCTCCCAAGCGTAGCCGGGGATCGCGCGTACGTCGGGGGTGCAGTAGCGCAGCGTTAGCCCGCAGCGCCGGCGATCTGATTCGTTGTAGTGCGAGCTGTGCAAGAGCAGGTCGGAGTGCATAGAAATCTCGCCGGCCTTGAGCTGGACATCGACGATCTCGCCGTAGCGCTCGACATCATCTACCGTCTGGTTGAGAACGTTGTTTTCCGCGGTGTCGCTCGGGCGAAATTCGAGTTGGCCGCAGCGGTGCGAGCCGGCGACGAAGCGCATACAGCCATTGTCGACGTCGGCGTCGTCAATAGCTAGCCAAACGGTCACTGTCTTTGAGGGCGTCAGTGGCCAATAGCTGGCGTCCTGATGCCAAGAGATGGTGGTGCCGTCCTTGGGCATCTTGCAAAAGTAGTGCGAGGCCAGGCCGATCAGCTCGGGGCCGAGGAGATCGTGGACGTAGGGGAGGATTTTGGGATGGTGCATGAGGTCATAGACCTTGGCGAATTTGAGATGCGCCGAGCTAAGGGTAAAGCTGCTGTAGCCAGCGGCTAGGACCTTTCTCAGTTGCTCGTCGAAGAAGGCTCGGTGCTCAGCGATCGCGTCGTCGTCAAAAATGCGAAAACCCTTGAGAAAGCCGTCGCGGTTGAAAGCCGCGACCTGTTGGGTGGTGAGCGTGGTGGGGGCATTGACCGCACAGGGATAGAAGCGCAAGTCGCGGTCCATTTCGCGCAACTCGTCGTGGGTCGGTGCTGTCTTGAAGGCGTAATCAATCTGCTTTGTCATGGCGTCATTTTCTCAGAGGCTGTTTTGAAGTTCACCTTGGCAGCGGGGCAGCGGGAATAAAATGTAATTTGCTTGTTGTCTCAAGGGCGGGGTGCTAGTCGGTATAGAGCGTGAATCACCGGCCTATCAGGTCCTCATAGACCCCGCCCGCCTTAGCTTGGATATTTTCGCCGCCAAAAGGATAGACAAACCCCCAGAACAAAGCCCCGCCCAACATCAAGCCTAAGTAGAACAGCAAGATGCGGCGGCCCCAGACTGCCCCAAGCATGGTCAGGGTGGAGAACTTGGTAGCCGGGCCGGCAATGAAAAAGCCCAAAGCCGCCCCCGGACTCATCCCCATCTGCATCATGCTCTCGACAATGGGAATGCTGCCGCCGCCACAGGCGTAGAGCGGCACCCCCAAGGCCACCGCCACTGGCACGGCCCAGACGCTACCGGGCCCGACTAGCGTCAGCACCAACTCTTGAGACAGGAAGGTCTTTACTAAAGCGGCGATGAAAATCCCTAGGCCGAAGAACTTGGCGATAAAGAGTAAATCTCCGCGGAAGCGCTGTGCCAGTAGCCCAACCTCAGACGGCCCGTCCGCTGTGGCCGGAGAGCGCTCCGCCGGGACTGCTGTGCGGACGGCAAACGTTAGACGACGCCTAGCGGACTGCACGGCAAAACCGGCCAGCAGGCCGACGCTAGCCGCCGTTGTCAGCCGGGCTACGGCCATTTCCACACTGATGGTCCCAGCGGTGTACACGAACAGGGAGGGGTTCATCAGCGGCGAAGCCACGACAAAGGCCACCAAGGGGGCGGCCGGTACGCCCATATTTATCAGGCGGCCAGCCACGGGAATGGCGGCAAAAGTGCATAGGGGCGAGATCAGGGCTAGCAGGGTAGATGCCACAATGGAGCCGTTGGCTCGTTGCTGGAGCGTACGGCGGATTCGAGTCTGGGGCAAGTAGCACCAAGCCAAGGTGCTGAATAGGGCACCGAGCACCACAAAGTACCAGAGCTGGGCCGCCAAATCCCAAAAATTTACCAAGACGCGCAGCGTGTAGGTATTCCGCAAGTAGTACTCTGCCATGCTGGCCACCTGCCAGAGCGGTTGCGTCAGGCCGGTTTGAATCCCCGCCACGCTCAACGGACCAAGGTCATCGGTCGGGCCTTGTGCAGATCTCCGGCCTTGAGGACGGCGAAGTAAGTTCCGCTAGCGACCTTAAAGCCCGAAGCATTGCGTGCATCCCACATCACCTCGTGATAACCCGAGCCGACGTCTCCTGCCACCAAGGTGCAAATCCACTGACCGGCCGCATTGTAGATATCCAGCTTAGCCGGTCCTGCTTGAGGCAAGGCAAAGCGGATTCGAGTGATGGGATTGAATGGATTTGGATAGTTCTCCAGCAGCACCGGTGCTTCCGGCAGCGGCTGGCTAACCGCCGGCTCTGCCACCGCTGTGGGAATCTCGCCCGGCAGCAAAAATTTGATCCCGGGCAGGCGATCTCCGTCGTGGTCTACCACGTGTGCGGCCAGCATGGTGTTCCCGGTCGAGTTGCCGATCTTGAAGAGCAGCCTGTTTTCTCCCGGTGCTAAACGAATCGGAACCTTCTGGTCGGCCAGTTGAAAGTTGCGCCGGGCAATGTTCTCATAGACCACAGCGCCGTTCAGCCAGACCTTGGCGTAGTCGCCGTAGCCGAACCACAGGAAACCTTCCTGCGCCCGCGGCGACTGCACCAAGGTAAAGGCGTAGTTGGCGATGTTCTGCTCCTTGCCGTTGAGGTCGCCCAGCGGCAGCATTTCAGCCGTGTAACCGAGGTGCTCCACCTGCGTCCACACCCCATCGCCAGCCGGTTCGCCCGCTCGGGGATATAGCTGGGCTTCGTTGGGCAGGGGTTGGGAGCTATTCGGAAACGGCCCGGCCACGAGCCAGCGTCGGATGCCGCGCCCGTAGAACGCGCCCTGCCGGCTACCACCACGGGATTTGACGAAGTTGCGCTGGACGCTGTCGGGCGCCCGTCCCGCCACTTGGATTCGGTTTAGATCGAAGGTGCCAAAGCCCTTGGTCGCCGCTAGGTAGAGGTGCTCCAAGTCGAGCGGATTGAAGCCCATGACCACGTTCGCCACGGCTTCGGTGG
The DNA here is from genome assembly GCA_007571365.1 of Candidatus Latescibacterota bacterium. Taxonomy (GTDB): domain Bacteria; phylum Latescibacterota; class UBA2968; order UBA8231; family UBA8231. The sequence goes on along the minus strand of RKRN01000056.1, from coordinate 7,285 downwards.
CCAACGGGTCGCCGCCAGCTACCACCACATTGTGCTGGACGTTTTGCCCCCATTGCGGTCCGTCGCCTTCGGTGCCCCAGAATCCCTCAATGACGGTATAGGCCGCCGGGTTGTAGGAGAACAGGTCCACGTACCCGTGTTCGGGATTGTTCTGATAGTGCTGGCGCTTAGAGGTGCCATCGCCGTAGGCTCCCGAGGCGAGGGTGCCGACGTAGTTCTTGATGCCTAGGGTGGTGCCGTAGATGGTGGTTTTCATGGCGGCGATGGAAATTATCTTGTCGGCGTCGAGGATCGGTTCGGGCATGAAGTAACCGTCTTGGCGGAAGCTGCCGGTGCCCTCCACGTGGAAGCCGAACTGGGCCCCCGGATAGCGCAGGCGCGTCACCCCCAAGCGCTGAATGGCACCACCCGGAACCGGCTCACGGCGAAAAGGGGCGTAGTTGAGGTCGGAGGTATCCACCACAGTGGAGACCCCTAGGGCGGCGAACTCTGCTAGCATTTTGATATACGAGAGATCGCCGAATTCGGGATAGGTTGCGGACCAGCCATCTTCTTGTGCATTAGAGGGAAAGCCAGGCTCGCCTTTGCGCGGAGATTCGGCCCCGCCCTCGGCAATGGTGATGCGCTGCGGTCCTACCTGCTCAATGAGGTAGTTAATTACGCTTTTCACCACCCGCAAGTCCGTGATTTGGCCGGGGTGTTCAATGCCGTTGTGGTAGTAGGCCGAGGAGGGATTCCCCCGGTTGGTTACAATGTTGACTTTGACGACGACCCAGTCGCTCGGCGCGACGACGGCGCGAATAGCGCGTTCCGATTGGTCTAGGTCGAGGGCTCGGCGGACGATGGCATCTACTTGGGCAAAACTCAAGGAGGTGTTTAGGGCGGTCGGCGTGGCCAGTTCCGAGTCGCTTGAAGTGGCGACCGCCACGGTCGGATGGCCCTCGCCCAAGGTGAGAGTGCCGGGGCGCAGGAGGGGCAAGCCTTCTACCTGCAAAGGCTCTTGGGCTTGCTGCACCGACCTTGCCGTCCCGACGAAAAAGGTCTGCGCTTGATGGGAGTAGATGTCCCAGGCGACCAGAGCACCGATCAGCAGAAGCAGGGCGAAACTTGCGAATTTGCGTTTTGTCATTTGGGGCATGACCAATTCTCCCGTATTTGAAGGCGGTATTGCACTCAATCGGCGAATACCCGCGTGGCCGTAAGGTTGTATTTGCGGTATTTGACGCAGTACTCTGCCTTGGTTTTTCCCCAGCTCAACCGCTCGACTGCGGTCGCGTCTGGACTATGCACGTAGATCTCCACCTCGTAGAAGACCGTAGGGCCCAGCGTCCATAGCTCGAGGTTATCAGCCGTAGTGTCCGGGGGAAAGTAAATCTCGATCCACTGGTTCACGGCTCGTGCGTTTTCTTCGCGCAGGGCGGTTTGCACCCCTTCGGGTTCGCGCAGGGTGCCGGTCTCGTCTAAGTGCCCGCCTAGATAGGCGCGGACTTGGTAGTTGTTGCCGATGGTGCCGACGTAGATCTGCAACTTTTCCAGTTGTAGCGGCTCCGCCCAAGCAAATACCAAAATCCCCTTGGTCTTGTAGGTGAAGGGCAGGGCATCGGTATCTGGGGGAACTTTGCCGTCCACTAAAACAGCGAGGTCGCCCTCGTGGGAATTCCAGATCGTAGCCCGAGTCACGGCGTCGGGTGCGATGTTGCGGCTGGCGGCCCCTAAAAACAAGAGGAGCGCAACGATTGCTGAAATAACCATTCCCATGCGGACTGTCCGTTTCAAAGCGACCATAGAGGATTCGACGCTTTCTTATTTTCCGTCTCTAATGAAGATGGCACGGGGCGGCATGTAGTGAAAGACCCCTCCCTGTAGTGGCGATCTCGTCAAGCGCAAGGTTGTGAGCAGGTCCGCCTAAATATATCTTGGGCGCAACAGGAGGAGGATTATGAAAACGAACAAAACCATTTCGTCAGAGGTGGGAACGCAGTTGCTTTTTGAGAATGAGCGGGTGCGGGTTTGGGATCTGCGATTGGCTCCTAAAGAGAGCACCGGCCTGCATCGGCACGCGCACGACTACCTATACGTAGTTATCGGCGATGGCCGATTGCAGGCAGCCGATGCAGCGGGAAACCGCCGGGAGGCTAGCGACATGAAAGATGGGGACGTGCGGTTCAGCGAAGTCGAAGGGGAGGCGGTACACGAGGCGTTTAACGTCGGCGACGGGCCGTGGCGGAATATCGTCGTCGAGTTGAAAGACTGAAAAGGAGCGGATCGTGATCTTAAGAAAACTCTTGTTCGGCCCACTCCCCGCAGTCGGCATTGGCTATTCCCTGGGGTTGCTGCTGTTGCGGGCGTCCGTCGGTGCCATGATGGTATTCGGCCACGGTTGGGGGAAACTGACCAGCTTTGCGGAGCGTTCCTCCGCGTTTCCCGACCCCTTGGGCGTCGGCTCGTCGCTGAGCATGGCCTTGGCTACCGGGGCCGAAGTGTTTTGTGCCTTAGCGGTGATTTTGGGATTCGCCACTCGTTGGGCTGCCGTGCCGCTCATGGTCACCATGTTAGTGGCCGCGCTTGTCATACACGGGGACGACCCGTGGGCAAAAAAGGAATTCGCGCTGTTGTACTTTTTCTCCTTTGCGACGCTGTTTCTAACAGGCGCGGGGCGCTACTCCCTCGACGCTTTATTGCGGCGCAATGCGCGTTAAGCCGGCATGTCGGGCGCCTGCGGATCGACGCAGGCACCGCTGGGCCGCGCACCCAAGGGCCGCTGCGGCATCTGGTCGTAAGACTGGTACGCGATGTCTAAGTAAGGCGTCTCGACCCGGCGGTGCCCTTCGTAGCGCGAATTCATCGCCGCGTCGATAACCCCGGTCGTCAGCAGAGTGCGCTCGGGCGGATACGGGGCCTGACCCGTTTTGAAAAATTCTTGAATGTTGCGGCATAGATAGCCGAAATGAGCAAACGGCCCCCCGTTCTGCAAGTAGCACTCCGTGGCCTGCACCTGCCCGGCTACTCGTGCGGCATAGGCGAAGTCGCTGACATAGCCGTTGAGCATCAACGTCGCCGTGTGCAAGCCGTCGCCGTGCTCCATGAGGAAAACGGCTGGCTTTTTGCAATGCGCTTCCATCGGCCCAGCCTTCTTTTTTGCAATGGCAGCACAGGCGGCCTCGGCCAGTTCCCCAGACCACAGCCCCTCGTCGCGGGTGCGCCACACGTCGTCTCCTTCGAGACACTGCACCGACACTACGCCCTGTTCGCCGCCGCTGCGCCGCTCGACCATGCACTGCAAAGTCTCTAGGGCATGGTACCCGTAAGCCTCGATGCCGCCGTAGCCGATGGATAGGGCCTCTTCAATGGGCGTCTCCTTGGGATGCTCCAGCCAAGGCGAGCGCCAAGCCAAGGGCAGCGACGACCCGGCCATCAGCGGGATGGCCAATTCTTCGGCCCGGTCCCACATCCACTGAGCGTCTCTGAAGTCATAGGCGAAGTGCTTGTCTGAAAATACGGGCACCGAGCGGCCGCTCTCGGCAAAGACGCCGGCGATTTGCTCAAAGAAATAGCGGCGCGGGTACATGTGGCGTCCCCGCTCGTTCCAAGGGTAGTCGCCGTGCTCGCCGATGAGCAGCACCGCATCTACGTTGAGCCGATCGGCACCAGCGTGCAGGGCGCGGCGGATACTGGGATAGATGGGGACCCCGTACTCTCGGGCCAAGCCCACGCCGATATCGTTTTCCAGTACATGGTCGATGTACATGGACACTAGATCCACCTCCGGGGGCATCAGGCCCTCGTCCGTGGACATGCCCTTCATAAACTTGGTAGCAATGACGTCGGCATGGGACTTGGGATAGTAGATGGTGGCGATGGCGGCTACTCTCATGGTAAAGCTCCTATAGCAAAGGTGGAAGGTGGTATTGTAACATCTTGAGTCGAATGCTGCCATGCCCAGCCGAAAGTGCTCAGGCCGCCCAGCATCCTTCCCTATAAGGCTCGCGGAGAAAGAGTTTTTTGCGCGTGGGGCTGGCGCGTGCAATCCACTCGGGGGGAATTTTTTGAGTATAGCGATGCGGTGGCCCGGCTTCTTTGAAGATGTCGATGTTGAAGATGCGATAGGGCTGGGGGGAGTCCGCGGGTTTGGCCTCGACGGCGTGGAAAATCCGCGCGTTGATATAGACCATGCTGCCCGGCGGTACGGCGAGCCGCACTTCTTTTAGCTCGCGCCCAGCCTCGGCGTCGTATGCCCCGGCCAACATGCGCTCAGGCGTGGCCTCGGTGGTCGGGGCGACGAGGTGGCTGCCGGGAATGACCTTGAGGTTGCGGTCGCCGAGTGCGAAGCCATTGGGATAGTAGAGAATTTGGATGTAATACTTGTCGCGCTCGGCGAGGTTGACGGGATTCTCGTGCTTCCAGTGGTGGTGATCTTGGTGGTAGGGAATGGGGCCGATGCCGCGCGGAGCGAGGTTGAGGGCGGAGTGGCAGAAGTGGTAGTTGGGGTCGATGGTGGCTTGCAGCAGCGCCGTGACAAAGGGATCGTCGACGAGGCGGTCGCCGCACGGGCCGCGGTCGTTCCAGGGGCGGACAAAATAGGACTGGGGCGCGGCGGATTTTTCGTCCAAGGCATCGAGGTAACGGCGCACCGAGTCGAGCCCGAGGATTTCGTCGGTTAGGCTGCGCCGAGCCTCGTCCTTGAGTACGTCTGGGTAGAAGATGTAGCCGTCTTGGTGGAAGGAGTCCAAGTCGGCTGCCGAGGGTGCTTGGCGGCGAAACAGTGAGTTCATGGCGGTCCTTTTTATTTGCCGAGTGCGATGCGGCGTTTCGCAGCTCCTCTAGGCGGCAGAGAGTCTATCTGGCCGATTCTACCATTATGGCCTTGACAGAGATATATTGGCTAGCTATATAAGCTATATTAGCTAATATAACTAAATCAGGAGACCTTTGCTCTTATGGAAACAAAAGTCATAGCATCGACTGAGGCTCAGAATAACTTCGGTCAGGTAATAGACTCAGTCGTTCAGAATCGGACTAGATATATTGTCAAACGACGCAATGTATCTCAAGCAATCATAATGAGTTTAGCAGATTTTAATCAATTGTTAACGAACTCGTCTGAAAGACAGAAGATAAGTGATATGATCGGCGAGTTGGCACCCGTTTACAGCCTCGGCGAAACAATAGAAGCTTCTGCTGAGGGCCAGCGTTGAGAAAGGTAAAGAGATGGCATATGCAGTGCAAACTAAAACCGGGGAAGAATTAAATCGAATTTACGCAGAAGATCTGCCCGTCCACGAATGGTATCGGTTTGTTCTTTCCTATCCACCTCACTTGGTTCGTCACTGTATCGAAGTATTTGGCTTGACAAAGTATCACTGGGTCTTGGACCCGTTTTGTGGTACGGGAACAACTCTGGTTGAGTGCAAGAAGAATGGCATTCCTAGTGCTGGCTTAGAGGCTAATCCTGTAGTGCAGTTTTGCGCTCAAACTAAGGTTATGTGGGATATAGATCCAGATATGCTGGTTAGGCATGCTGGAAGCGTTGCTAAAGAGGTAGAAAATCAATTAAAAAGGGAAGGGGTTGAAGACGATCCTATCTTTAAACCTTATGCTAACGGCAAAAAAATGAATCTAAAGCTGTTAGATCCCAAATTAGAGTCGTTGCTCATCAAAAACTCCATAAGTCCTAAACCACTTCATAAAACTCTTACACTCATAAATAACCTAAATAAAAATTCGGATGAACATCTAATTGCACACGAAAAATTAGCTCTTGCCAAACAGCTAGTTTATAGTGTTAGTAATTTGCGTTTTGGTCCAGAAGTTGGAGTTGGAAAGCCGAAAGAGGATACTCCGGTTATTGCCCCTTGGTTAAAGGGTATAAAGGACATGGCTAGTGATTTATGCCATATCCAGATCAAGCACTACAAAGGTGTACCATCGCTAGTAAAACTTACGGATTCCCGCAGCCTGGATCCCTGTCTAGAGCCTTTGATGTTTGATGCCGTTATAACCTCACCGCCATATCCCAATGAAAAAGATTATACGAGAACGACTCGTCTTGAGTCTGTTTTGCTCGGTTACATGAATAGCCGCGACGATCTGCGACAACAAAAGCAGAAACTTATTCGATCTAATTCTAGGACCGTGTATAAAACAGATACAGATGAGGGTTGGGTTGAAGATAATGAGCATATACAAGAGTTGGCGGAGCGGATAGAGGCTCGTCGGATAGAGCTAGGAAAAACGTCGGGGTTTGAAAAACTCTATGCTCGCGTGGTGAGATTGTATTTTGGTGGTATGGCACGCCACTTAGAAGAATTAAAACGAGTTTTAGCACCAGGTGCCCAACTCGCTTATGTCGTCGGAGATCAGGCTTCTTTCTTCAGAGTTTTAATTCGTACGGGAGAGCTTTTAGCAAATATAGCGGAAGGGCTTGGCTATGAAGTAACAGGCATTGATTTATTTCGGACGCGATTCTCTACGGCGACGCAAGAGCATTTACGCGAAGAGGTTGTTCTCTTGCGTTGGAACAGTTAGTTCCACTTCGGAGATCGCCTTCAGGCGGATGGTGAATGCGTCGTCGTCTTTTCCGCTTTCCCAAACGCCGGCGGTGCTAAGACGGCCCGCCAGCCCAGCCGGTTTAGACGCAAGTAATAAGAGGCCGTGAGCACCCCCCACAACGCATACGCGAGCGAAGTAGATAAGGCCGCGCCGCGCAGCCCTAGCTCGGGGATCAACAATAGGTTCAGGCCCACGTTGGCCGCCAGAGCAAGGCCCGGTGCCCAAAGGGTCATAGATGGATATCCCTCGCCCATTAGCTTGGCGTTGAACACGGCCCCGCAGCCCAAAAACAACAGGCCGGGCAGCAGCCAAACAAGAGGCTCGTAGGCATCTGGGTACAAGGGAAAGAAAATGCTCAGCAGGAAGCGGCCGCCGAAGATCAAGATAACTGCCGAGAGCAAAGAAAAGACAAAGATGCCTTGGCCCACGCTCAAAGAAAGCCGCGTGTCATCTTGCCCGCGCACTATTTTGGCCAGCAGAATGACCGAGGCGATGTTGGCGACTCGCTGCATCATGTCCGTAAAGTTCGTCGCCACCCCATACACGCCCACCTTCTTCTCGCCCAAAAAATGCTCTATTAAAAAGAGGTCGCTCTTGAGCAATAAAAAGATGAGCACCAAGCAGACCTCGCCACGCGAACCAACGCGAAGCATTTGCCCAAGCGCATGGCGCCCGCCCCACCGCCAGCGGAAGCCCCGGTACAAGAATAGGGCAAAAATCGCCAACGCCGTTACCC
>RKRN01000214.1 GCA_007571365.1 Candidatus Latescibacterota bacterium | reverse complement strand
ATCCTCGATGTGTTGGAGACTCGCTTTGGTCTGGGTGAGGCGCGTTCCCTCTCGGATCGCCTTGCCTCTATCGACGACTTGCAACGCCTCAAGCAGTTGCACCGCACGGCCATACGCGCCGCCAGCATGGATGAATTTAGACAGGTGTTAGACGAGGCGCGGGCGTAATTCCTCAACGGACGTTAGGCCGTAGCGGTCGCAGCGGTCGGCCTCTTGGAGCTGGCTTCGACACGCTCAGCCCGCGGCGACCAGCGGCGGGGAGCCCTGATTGTCGAAGGGCCCGGAACCATGGGCCCGGACCGCGTGACATCAGCCAATTAAGTACAACACGCACCGCAGGATTCGGTTGAGGCCCCGTTGTTTCACGCACTTGTCCCAATCCATCATGCAGCGAGCTTTCAGCGAAAAATACACGGCCTCAGCTCTGCTCTGCGGCCCAGCCATATTCCTCTACCTAGCCTTTTTCGCCTTGCCGACTCTACTCGGGTTTGCCTACGGTCTAACCGACTGGTCTGGCTGGACCAAAGCCCCCCGCTTTATCGGCTTGGACAACTTCCGCGAACTGCTCGGCGACGACCGCTTCTTTGCTGCTTTGCGCTTCACCCTCTTTGAAACGGGCCTGATCGTCATCGGCTACACCGCGCTGTCGCTCGTCTTAGCCGTGCTCCTAGATCGCATGAAAGTCATGCGCGGCCTAGTGCGCGGGCTGTTTTTCTATCCATTTATTCTCAGCATCCTCGTCAGCGCCCTGCTCTTCCAATATCTAGCCAACTATCGCACCGGGGCCATAAACACCCTGCTGCGCGCCTTTGGCTTTGACTGGCTGGCCCAAGATTGGATGGGCGATCCGGCACTGGTGCCCTACTTCATTCTCGCCTTGGTTCTCTGGCACGGCCTCGGCTTCTATACCACCATCTTTCTCGCCGGGCTACAGACCATCCCCAACGAACTCTACGAGGCCGCGCAGATCGAGGGGGCTGGCCCCTTGGCAACCTTCTACCGAGTGCAAGTCCCGGTGCTCATGCCGATGATTAAGACCAACTCGGTCATCGCCCTCATCACCGGCATCAATCTCTTCCCACAGATCTTGGTCACCACCCAAGGCGGCCCTGGCTACCGCACCTTTACCGCCGGCTACTACATCTACTGGCTCGGCACGGAAAACGACCGCCAAGGCTATGCTTCGGCCATTGCCTTTGTCGTCTTCGCCTTCCTAGTCTTGGTCGCAGCCCTGCAAGTCGCCTTCTTCCAGCGCCGCGAGACCGATCTGTGAAACGCCGTCTGCCTCTCTTCGAACTTGGGATGCTGCTCTTAGGGCTGCTCTACGTATCGCCCTGTTTGCTGGCGCTGCTCAACTCGTTCAAGACCCTGCCGGAAATCATCCGCTCGCCCGTGGCACTGCCCGAAGCACCGACCCTCGAAAACTACCACTACATCTTCACCGGCATTAAGCTGGCCGCGCCCATGCTCAACAGCCTGCTGATGTGCGTTGCCGTTATCACTACCCTCATCGTCGTCGCCTCCATGGCCGCGTACTCCCTCACGCGCCGCCGCATGAGCACGGGCCATTTCTGGCGTATTTTCTTTTTAGCCGGCATTACCGTGCCGTTCCAGATTCTCATGCTGCCGCTGTTGCGCCAGTTCAACTTTCTCGGCATCGGCTACACGTATTTTGCCCTCTGGCTGCACTACGTGTCCTACGGCCTGCCCTTGTGTCTGTTCATCTACAGCGGCTTCATGCGCTCCATCCCTCGCGATCTCGAAGAAGCCGCGCTGATTGACGGTTGCACGCCCGTGGGCACCTTCTGGCGCGTGATCTTCCCGCTTTTGACGCCCTGCACGGCGACGATCATCATCTTTTGGGGCCTTTTTACTTGGAATGACTTCCCGCACGCCTTCATCCTCATGGGAACCAATAAGGGCGAACTGGCCTTCGTGCAGCTCTGGCGCTTTCTCTCGGACAAGTACGTCAAGAATTGGAACTACATCTTCGCCGGCGTGGTGGTCTTGTCGCTGCCGGTAACTATACTCTATCTTGCCATGCAGCGCCGCTTCGTCAAAGGACTGACCGCTGGCTCCATTCGTTAGGCTGGCCACCAACCATGCCTCTTGCCAAATTCGCAACCCTTGCCCTCGCCGCCTTCCTCGCCTTCGGGGCCTGCGCCAGCGAGGAAGATGCCCGCGTCGTACGCGTCACCCGCAACATCGGCGGCCGACCCGGCTTCCAAGTCCACTGGGACATCTGGAAGGCCACCTTCGAGCGCCGGAACCCCGGCTGGACGCTGGAGCTGATTGACTTGGGCAACGAAGACGCTGGCGCGTACTACCGCCGCGCCATTGCCACCGGCGACCTGCCCCACGTGGTAATGACCCTCGACTACACCAAATTCCTAGCCAACGGTGGACACTTGCTTCCCATTCCCCGCGCACTCTACGACCGGGTGGGCCAAAACTTGCCACCGTTGCACAACGGCCAGTACTACACGGCCCAAGTCGGCCGCCAGATCACCGGCATCGCCGTCAACAAGCGCATCTGGGCCGAGGCCGGTATCACCGAGCCGCCACAGACTTGGGACGCCTTTATCGCGGCCCTGCATGCGATAAAAGCCGCTGGGTACAAGCCCCTCGTCTATGGAGGCCGCGAGTGGTCGGCCGGCGTACCCCTCTCCTACGCCATTCAGACCAACCTCTACGACCCAACCCGCCCGGCCGCCGAGCCTTCTTGGACGGTGCGCCGCGACCGCGGCGAAATCACCTTTGCTGCCGATCCGCTGATGCACACCATCATGGCCAACATGATCGCGCTGCTCGACAACTTTGTCGAGAAAGGCTCGCTGAGCGATGGGTACAACGAAGAGCAGCGCGACTTCTTCAACGAGCACGCCGCCACTTGGATGATGGGCTGCTGGATGAGCGGCGACGTTGAGCCGCTACAGGTCGACTTTGAAATCGAGTACTGGCCCATTCCCTCCATGACCGGCCACCAGCCCCTCTTCATCAACACGTCCAACCAGCAGCGCGGGTGGGCCATGACCGCTAGTGCCCAAGGTTCCTACTACGACCAAGCCCTCGCCGTGCTCGAAGCCTACTACCATCCAGCGGTCTATCAGGCGTATCTCAACGCCGAGGGCATGTTGCTCAACGCCACCCAAATCGCCGGCGTCGACGGCCCCAAAAGCACTTGGGGCCCCACTCAGCGTCTCTTTGAGCGCATGAGCACCAACCTCGACCACTGGGGCTGGACGCCCGGCTACTTCATCTCGATTGAGGACTACCCCCCCACCGGCTTCGTGCTCACCTTGGCCCGCATCATGCAGGAAATCCAAGCCGGCAACCGCGACGTAGATGCGCTGCTCAACATGCTCGACGCCGACTGGGAGGCCGGGCGCAAGGCTTCGACCTGAGCTCGCAAGGGATGCGCCCGGCTCTCGAATGGACGCTGGCCATGGTGCTGTGCGTCGGCCACAACTTCATCGGGGTGCGCAGCTACATCCTGCTCGACCACTACTCGGGCTACGCCGATCACTTCAATACCGTCGGCGTCATCTTCGCCCTGTTCTGGGTTGCGCTTACCGCCTTGCTACTCGCGCTGATTCGGCCCTTGCTGCGGCTGCCGACTTCGACTTTTGCCCTCATCTACGCCGCCCTGATGGTGGCCACCGTCCTGCCGACTATGGGCTTTGGCGGCTATTTTATCCCCCTGCTCGCCGGCGCGTTCTACTACGCCACCCCGGAAAACAACTGGCGCGAACTCCTCTGGGACTACATTCCCGACTGGGCCGCCCCGCGCGACCTGGAGATGATTCGCAACCTCTTCGAGGGGGCTCCCGCCGATGCGCCGCTGCCGTGGGAGGCCTGGCTCGGCCCTTCTATCTTCTGGGGCCTTTTTATGGTCGCCTTCTTCCTCGTCAGCTTCTCGCTGATCGCCCTGCTCCACCACCAATGGGCCAGCGGCGAGCGCTTGGTCTATCCCTTGGCCGTAGTGCCGACGGCGATGGTCGAAAGCGTGGAAAACCCGGCCAAAAGCCTCTTTAGGAACCCGCTGTTCTGGGCCGGTTTTTTCATTGCCGCAAGCATCCCAACCGTCAACATGCTCGACCAAGTGTTCGACTTTGAGACCATCCACAACTTCGGCATCCCCTCCACGCGCATCTTTTTGCGCCGCCTCGGCATTTCTTATGCGCTCAACGTCAACTTCCTCGTCGTCGGCTTGGGCTATCTGCTCAACCTCCATGTGCTCTTGAGCGTCTGGCTCTTTCACATCCTCGTCTATCTCGAACACGGCTTGTTGGGCTTTTTGGGTGTTGTGGTCAACCTCCCAGCCCAGCCGCACCAACAGGTCTCAGTGCTGATGTCGCATCAGCAGATGGGGGCGCTCATCTTCCTGATCATCTCGTCGCTGTGGATGTCGCGCGATTTCCTCAAAGACCAGTGGCGCATCATCGCCAGCGGCGCAAAAGGCCCGGACTCGCCCCTGCCCGCGCCGCGCACCTCGGCCCTGATGGGAGTCGCCGGCCTGAGCTACATGGCGTACTTCCTCCACGCCACCGGCTTGTCCCTCGGCTGGAGCTTGGCCTTTCTGCTGGTCGCCCTGTTGGTCTTTTTGGGCACGGCGCGCTTGCTGGTGCAGACCGGCTTGGGGCGGCTGCGCGCGCCTCATTCCATCCCGCCGCTTTTTACCAACATCTTCGGCACGGCCTATTTTGGCGATAAGGGGCTTACCGCTATGGGGCTCAACATGGTTTGGGCCGCCGACGTGCAACTGTTTTTCATGGGCACCCTAGCCCACGCCTTCAAAGTCTGCGAGGAGGTCCAAGAAAAAATCAGTGCCCGCAAGCTGCTGTTCTTCCTCGCCTCGGCCCTCGTCGTCAGCGCAATTACCACCATCGCGGTCTATATCTGGCTGGGCTATCAGCACGGCATGATGCACGGCTTCCGCTGGTACTACATCGCCTCGCCACTGAGCAAGTGGGGCTGGGTCGCCAAAACAGTCAACAACCCGCATCCGCCCCAGCACCTGACCACCCTGTTCACCGGCTTTGGCGCTGGACTCGCCGGGCTGCTCTCTTTCGCCCAGCACCGCCTCGCCGGCTGGCCGCTGCACCCGGTAGGGCTGGCCGTAGCCCTGACCAATACCGTGCGCGGCGACTGGTTTGGGATGTTCCTCGCTTGGCTCGTTAAATCGATTCTGATTAGCTACGGGGGAGTCGTGCTCTACCGGAAAGTACGGCCGCTCTTTTTGGGGTTTATCATGGGGGCGTGCGTCGGCGTGGGCGGCTCGTCGCTGGTCTATTCGTTCTACTATTTCTAACTGCTAACCGCTCACCTGCTTGACCCGGCCAACTTGGCCGGTCTCCAAGCGCACCTTAATCCCGTGCGGATGCGTCGCCGACTTGGTCAGAATATCCCGCACGACGCCTGCGGTCAGCCGCCCGGTGCGCTGGTCTTGCTTCTGCACGATGGCAACGCGCATCCCGCGCTCTATATCGGCTCGGCGCGTTGGGTTCATGCTCGGTCCAACCACACTGGACTCAACCACGCCCGATGCCCGTCCTGCTGCCGCAGCCGCAGATAGTAATAGGCCCACGCGCCCGCTGGCACCGGCAGCTCGGCCCCGTTGATTTCTACGTCCCAAGCGTTGGGCGCGTCCTGCCAGACGCATTGCCCGTTGGCGATGATCTCCACCCGCTCAATCGGCGCAGTACCGTGTAGGCTGGCGGAAAAATGCACTTTTGCTCCGGCTGCCAACGCACCCTCCGCGCCCGAGCGCACCCCGTTGACCGCATAGTCGCAGACAATCGGCACACCCGAAGTCGCATAGGTCCGACGCTCGTCCATCGCCTGCCACACGGCCTCGCGGGTCAGCTCGGTCGCCCGGAAACAGGTCATCCCCACGTAGCCGCCTGGCTTTTGGGTCGGGTGTCCCTGATGATTGTCGGTGCCGGCCACAAATCCCAAGCGCCAGCCGCGGGCAAAAGCGTCCTGCACCGCAGCCCCCAGCCCTCCTAAGCGGATACCCCAGTACTCGTCGAGCGCGTCGGCTTCAAAATTGCCCCGCCCTTGGACGATTTCTACCAGTCTGGCCCGCTTGTTGGGGAACTCCCAGTGGTATTGCGACCAGTAAAACGTCTTGCCCATGACCTCGCGGTGCTTGCCGTACTCGATGGGCTGGCCGCAGTTGGGATGGTGCGGCACCATGACCACGTCCTCGTCCCAAACCACTTCCGCAGGGCATAGCTCCGGTTGCCAGTGCCAAGTGCCGCCATCAACTTCTGGCGTCCGCAGATAGAGGTTGGCGTGCCCATAGGCATTGGAGCTTTCCCACGCCGGAATCGTCACAAAGCGGCCCGGCTCGTAAAATTCCTCATTGACCGCCAAGCATTCGGCCCAGCCGGGGCCAATTGGCGCGTGGTCGGTCATCGCGATTACGTCGAGGTTGAGAAAGTCGCGGGCATAGGCGTAGGCCGCCCGCGGCTCCCGGTCGCCATCCACCGAAAGCCGCGTGTGGAAGTGGATGCCGCCGAAATAGTGGCCGCGCTCGCCGACGGCTTGCGTCGGACCGCTCTGCGCTGCTAAACCGCGTTCTACATCGCGCACAGTGATGCGGACTGGACCGTCGCCCGGCACGGCCAGGCCCTCGACCACGCCCCGCCCGTCAGCACCCATTGCTACCTCAGCGGGCAGCCCGGCGACCGCGCCGTCGGCCTGCAAAGTCACCGTCCCCCGGTAGCTAGGTATTGGATTGAGATGATCATCGGTCGCAAAGACTACCGCCCGGTGCTTGCCCTGAGCATCCGCCGTAGCAGAGACGCGCCCTTCTAGCCGCGTTAGGGGGCCGGGGGCGTTGCCCAGCGCAATGGGGGCTCCCACCTTCTCGAAAACCTCAGCTTCGGGGCGCCGCACTCGCACCTGCAGGGCACCGCTTATATCCGCGTACGGCGACGGCACCACGCCAAAGGGAAAGACCAGCCGCGCCCCGGCACTTAGCGATTTGGTGACCTGAATGGTACACAAGTAGAGTTCGTTGAGCGGCCGCCCTACCAGCCCGCCGCCCGCTGGCCCGTCGCCACCCCGCGTCATATCGGTCCAGTCGCCGGGCAGACCATGCCCGAGCACCACTACGCCCTCGCCGCCCTCGACAAAAGGATCGGCCAGGGTCCACTGGCGGGAATAGGAATGGAACGTGCTGACCGAAACGCGTACGTCGGCACCCGCTTCCAAGCCCGCCGGACAAGTGACGAACAGCCGCAAGGGTTTGGCCTGCTGGTCGGTGGCGACGAACTCCGTCTGCCCTTCGTAGTGTATGGCTAATTGTTCGTACATAGCATAACTCCTCGATTCTCTATATGCTCAAGTCTATGGAACAGATCGTCTATATCGTCGATGCCGCTTAATTCTGACGTGGCATTCCATTCGATTTTCCGCGCATAATACCACCGGGCTTGCACCGGCCGCATTCCAACGGCGGCAGCACCCTGAAGTTCATCAAATCCTCCATCTCCGACGAACACGGTTTTAGTTGGCGCAACGCCAAGACGCTCGCACGCCAAGTGGTATATTTCAGGATCGGGCTTCACGTAGCCTATTTGACACGAGAAAACAGCATCATCCACTATATTGCGGAGTGGACATTTGGGCCAACTGGCCACCTCGTCTGGCGTAGCGTTGCTAACAATTCCAATCGTCCAGTCATTCGAGCGAAGCTGCGAGAGCACTTGCACTATTTTAGCATCTACGCCGAGCAAGTATTCTCGCTTGCGCCGCAGTCGATCTCGACTGATTTCCTCAATGGTCGCACTTTCAATGGAGGCTCCCAGCGAACCGCACAACGCCGACAACGTCTCCTGATAGGTAGCAAACTCACCTGTCATCCGTTCGCTGGTGTGACTCTTCCACCACGCCCGTACATCATCCAAATTCAACCCGAGTTTATCGACAAACGACTGCTCAGCGGGACGATCCGCATACTGCTGTGTCACGAGCGTTTCAAACAAATCAAATAGAACCGCTTTCACGATTTCAACTCTCCTCTAGACAAAGGGCCCATTGAGGGTTTTAAAACGGCTTCTGAGCACGTATAGCAAACGGACGTGTCGTGTACGACAAAAACAAAACCCGTCCATCAAATGACAAAAGCTGTTGAAGTTACCAGCACCGCGTCTCCCCGTTCCACGAGCATTCCAGCGGCGACGATATGTTTTGGCGGATTCAAATGCATTTATTCGCACCAATGAGTACTTATATACCGGGCCACGCCGTCTTCTTCATTGGTGTCAATAATTTCGGTGGCCTGTTGCTTGAGAGCGGGGATAGCATTGGCCACGGCCAGGGCCTCGTCAGCCGCCTTGAACATATCCAAGTCGTTTACTTGGTCGCCAAAAACGACCAGACGGCGGTCTTCCAATCCTTGCATGTGCTTGAGACTCAGGGGAGTCGGAGATCATCAATGAAGACTATTCTAGCCTACTGACCACGACGAGAAGCCATCTGATTCTCAGCGGTTATCATCGCCAGCAACGCATTCATCTGCTTGCGCGTCTGTGACACGTTTCCACTGTCAGACCCGCTT
The DNA here is from genome assembly GCA_007571365.1 of Candidatus Latescibacterota bacterium. Lineage (GTDB taxonomy): Bacteria > Latescibacterota > UBA2968 > UBA8231 > UBA8231. Next base: position 28,834 of record RKRN01000214.1, on the reverse strand, counting down.
TTTCGCGTTCCACTTGTGCGACAGCCGGATCGCCGACCAGCACCATCCCTTCGTGCAGAGCCTGTCGCACAAAGGCATTGCCAGCCTTTCGCAGCGCGGCGAGTTCCGCGTGTGTGTATGCCACCACATCGACGCCCACGCCCACATCCGCCGGTCGATAGCGCACCGCCCGATCTAAAAAAGACTCCGTGCTATGGCTTAGCACGATGAGCAGGTCTGCATCGCTACCCGGCACGGCATCGCCCCGCGCCAGCGAACCAAACAACACGATCTTCTCGATTTCAGGGTGCCGTTTACGCATCGCTTGGGCAGCACAGTTGAGACGCGCTAGAATCTGCGGGCGGTCCAGCCAAAACACCTTCACAGAAGTCGATGACTTGGCCGGCGTGGACGAGCGCACACTCGGCCTCAGCACGGGTGTAGTATTCATAAGGGGCTCCTTGGGGATGCGAATTGGGGCAGCGAGCGGGAATATAGTGTTTATCCAATGCTTTGGTAGCGTCCAGCAGCTCCGGATCGAATCTGAGCGTTTCGGGCAAGGACTCCAGCAGGGCCGTGACAGAATGCCCCCAAGCGACACCGCCCATCTTCTCGACAACCGCCTTGACGGCCTTTTCCGCGCCCTGTTGGGCGGCAAAACAGGCCCATTCATAGTCGCCGGCGTCGAGCGAGCGGCGTCCGTGGGCCAAATCCCGCTGGCCCTGTTTTAACCAGTCGGCATGTCGGCTAGCCATAGCTGACTTCCTTATGAGTATATAGCGGTCAGCTTTACACTGATAAAGCTAACCGCTATACTTTGCAGTGGCGAATGCGATGTACGAACTGACGGTCAAGAGGCAAGCCATCAAAGCACTGCAAAATATGCCTCGTCATAACGCCCAACGCATTCGCCGCGAATTGGACCGATTGGCCGAACATCCCAACCGACGGGATGTTGATGTCGCCAGCTTGGCGGGACGGCCCGGTTTTCGCCTCCGCGTTGGCGGCTGGCGGATCATTTTTGCGCGAGACGATAAGACTCGGGTGATTGACGTGCTGCGGATCGTCCCGCGAGGACAGGCTTATAAGCGATAGGAGCACCATGAACGAGCCACAGGTTATTCTCGACAACACCGGACAACCCGCCTTCGCCGTGATTCCTTGGCGCGATTATGAGCGTCTCACAAGCGAGGGCGCGCCGATACTGAGCGATGAACAACAATACGACCGCGCCCTAGCCGATAACGGCGAGTCCTTCCCCATTGAGGTAGTCGATCAACTCTTGGCCGGACACAATCCAATCAGGGTATATCGCAACTACCGGGGGCTGACCCAGAATGAATTAGCTACTGCCGTCGGCATCAATGCGGTCTATCTCTCCCAGATCGAAACCGGCAAACGCACCGGCTCGGCCAAGGTATTGGCCGCTCTCGCCAAGGCGTTGCAAGTGACCTCATTTGACCCCTAGGATATTAGCCTCTTAGAGTCCTTCTGCGACTACCCCGGCCTCGGCTGCTAAGGCTCCGCAATCCGAATGTCGTCTTGTGTCAATGTCCGTCCCAATGCGCTGTCCCAGTCCATGCTGTCTTGCTCAAGCGTCGTTTGTACGCACCCGGGCCATTGCCGTCCACAGATGTACATCTCAGGCGTGCCCCAGTGCTCCGTGCCGGCGGGAATCCTTTGTCTGTTCCCGCTATGCTGGATTGTCGCTTTCATGTAATGCACGATATAGGCTCGCCGAAACCGATCCGATCTGTTAGGTGTGCTGCGGTGCAACAGTGCATTATTAAAAAATATCAGGGCACCCTTTGGCACTTCTACTGGTATTGCCTGTTGTTCCATCTCGTCGGACACGGTCACTCTTTTTTGCAACAAATAATCATCGCTCTCGACCTGGGTGTGATCTAGCACACCTAGGCGATGGCTACCGGGGATCACCCACAAGCATCCGTTCTTTTCGTCTGCATCATCCAAGGCCAGCCAAGTTCCAATGGTCGCTTGGTCTATGGCGTCGCCTAGGCTACTGACATAAGTATTGCGGAAATACCACGAGTCCTGATGCCACGCGATAGGCCGCCCCGTGCCCGGCGGTTTAAAAAAATACAGATCGTTTGGACAGAACAGATCGCGCCCTACGATCGCGGCGACCGCATCGAGTCGCCGAGGGTCGCGGATGTGGGATCGCACCAATGCACTGAATGTGTGAAGCCGCCATATACTGTTTAAAGATGCAGGTCCAGAGGCCTCGTCGGTTCTGACATTGCGTTTCAGAATTACTTGCTGTTGTTGCGCGGTCAACACGTCAGCGGTCTCGATGAGTTCTACGAGATCTTCGATTCTGTCGCGCAGTGCATCAATCTCAAACATGTCAAAGGCCGCTGCGCGAATAAAGAACCCATCTTTGGCATACTTTTCGCGTTCGGCCGCGGTCAATCCAGGCGTTATAGTGTCAACTGTAGTCATAAAACATCTTCTTTCTTTTGGCGAATACGGCCACATAGTCTAGCGCACCCCTACCTTCTTGTAAATCTCCTCGCGCACCTTGTAGATTTCCCGCGCCTCTTGGGTCATCTCGGCTCCGCCGCGCTCCATCCACTCGGCGACAAAATCGTCGAAGTAGTCGAGGGTGCGCTCGCCGCGCACGATCTCGGCGTAGACCGTCATCTGCAAATTGCGCAAATCGCGCAGATGCTTGATCGACGAAGGCACCACGTCGGGCTTGCCGAACAGGCCGGCCTGCGCCCACTCCGGGCGCTGATAGCGGGCGCGGTGTTGCAGCATCGCCGTCGGCAGGTACTGGTCGGCAATGGCGGGCCGGACCCCGCAGGGCGCGAAAAAGCCGCCCGGCCCATCGACGTTCAATACGGTCAGATGCTTGCTGGCGACGTTGCGGTCGTCATAGGGCGGCAGATGGTACAGGCCGCGCTCGGCGTCGAATTCCCAATGCACGCCCCGCTGGCCCATCCGCACCTCGACAAAGAGCTCTTCCTCAACCGCTAGCGCCTCGAAAATTTTTAGCATCCGCACGACCTTCTCCGGTGTGGCCGCCACCTGCTTGCCAAAGACAAAAACATGGGCCGCCGTGCTCCACACCCGCGCCCCGCGGATGCCTTGCGGCCCGGCCGGAAACGGCCCGACCACTACCTCGGCCCCCGGCTGCAACTCAGCAATGACCGATACCAACGACGCCTTGTTGTACTGGTCAAAGCTGTTATAGCCGCCGTGGCTGAAGAGGTATCCGGTCTTGCCGCTGACGAATTTCTGGTACGGTATGGGGCTGCTCTTGATTTGGCCGATCGCAAAGTCGGGGTCGATCAGTCCGTCGGCGTACCACTTGTGCAAAAGGCCCAAGATCGCTTTGACTTCGGGCCGGGTCCCGCCCCACACCACCTCGCCATCGCGCAGCATCCAACCGTGCGGCACGATCCCGTAGGCCCCAAATACCTCGCCAAACACATTGAACCAAGCCTGCGCGTTGGGACACATGCCGTAGGTGTCTTGTATCCCATTGCCATCCGGGTCTTCGTGGCGAAACTTCCACAGTGCTGTGTACATCTCGTCGAGCGTCGACGGCACCTTGGCGATACCGACGTTGCGCAGCCAGTCCATCCGCCAAATCCCCGGCACGGGATAGCCGAGACTACTGCCCCAAGTGGGGATGCCGTAGTTGGCCCCCTGCCAGTAGGCGTAAAGCCACGTCGAGGGCGCGTACTCGTTGAGATAGCGCACGTAGTTGGGTGCGTGTTTTTGGATGACCTCGTAGGGAATGGGCAACGCATAGCCGTGGTGAGCGTCCTTTTGCACCACCACCGGATCGCCAGCGTAGAACAGATCGGGCACATGGCCGCCAGCAAAGACCAGCGGTCGGCGCCGCATATAGGCAAAATGACTCGTAAACAGCGGCTTGAAATCGACGTTGAACCGCGCTTCGAGCCGCTTTTCGATCCAAGTGCCTTCGCGCGCAGTGGGAAAGCGCGGGATGCTCATCCACGAGATTTCAAGCCGCTCCTCCGGGTCATCAATGACCGCATCCCAGTCGATACGCAGTTCCGCCGCGGCCGCCTGCGTCCGCTGTGCCTGCCGCTCGGCGAGGGCATACACCGTGCTGATGCCGGCGAAAAACGCCAACAGGGCGATAATTTTTTTTCGCGTCATGGAATCCTGAGAAGCGGCTTGTCAGTAGCTACCAAAAAATAAGGGAGGCGGACCGCCGTGGATCCACCTCCCCGAGTCAAACCCGCAACCGGGCTAGCTACTGCATGTACGAAGCTTTGATGTGGCCCCAGCTATCGTTCTCGACCGCGGTCGGCAAAAGATCCATCTGCGCCGGTAGTAAAATGAAGTCGGTGATGCACTTGCCGTCGCCGTTGCCGCAGCGTGCGCCGCCCATGCGCCAAGCGGCAAAGCGGCGGTCGGTGTCGTTGTCGGTGCCTACATCGTTGTCGATGATCGAAATGCCCAGACCGATGATGTCGTTTTCGCCAAAGTCGTGCTGGACGCTGTTTTCGGGCGACTCATGGTCGAAGTCGTCCCAGCCCACAGTCCACCACTCGGCCTGAAAGGTCGCCTCGGTGGCGTGTGCGCCGTTGAGATTGAAGGAGCTACCGCAGCACGAATAGGGATCGGCATCGTGCCAAGTGGCACTAGAGGCCCAAAGCCAGTTCCAACCAATCGGCTCCAGCGGCGGCCAGCGGTAGTGACTCATCTGGTTGAGACGGCCGCGGTTGCGCAACACTTCTTCTTCGGTGTCGAAGTCGTCCGCGCCAAACCACGAGACATCGCCGCCGTGGTTGGCGTCGAGGTTGATCTCAAAGCTATCGTCGCCACCGGCGCCACCCACGCCGCCGCCATCGCGATCCCACAGATCGTCGAAGCGGTCGTAGACGAAGTAGAGGCGGTCTAACTCGTCGTTCCAGCCCGAGGTCCAGCGGAAGTTTAGATCTGCGGTATTGACCTCAGCCCCAACCTCGCCAGCCACCACCACGTGCAAAAGCTCGCCGTTGAACTCACTGAACGGGGTGAGCCACAAATTGTCGGGCACTACGTCCCACTCGGAAATATCGCCGTCCATCACCGGCAGATGCGACGTGGGCCACTGCCAGACACCCAAGATCAGCCCTTCGGGCACATGCGCCGAAGAAGGCTCGCTCAAACCCAAGAGCGATACCGCCACACTTAGCGCCAATAGTTTCCTCATAACTTATCTCCCTTTCTTAGAATGGGGGTTACCTTTACGCCGATGTAAGCACAGTCGTTAGTCATAACAAATGACACTTATGTTGTCAATGTAGTATGCTTATGCGTGGCTCATCTCCCCGGGCGGCAGGTGGGGAGCGTATGGAGCGAAGACGGGCAGGGGCGATCTCAGCCGTCCAGAGCGTGTCCTGACGCCGCCAGCGGCCCTACCGCCGCCAAACGCAGCGCGGGATAAAGCGTTTCAAAAAGCGGGGTGTCGCCGGTATCGCGGGCATAGCGCCAATAGAGCCGCGTCATTTTTTTGACCTGCGCGGCATAGGCGGGATCCGGCGCCAGATTCTTCACTTCATAAGGGTCTTCGTCTAGCCGGTACAACTCGTCGAAATCAAAGCCATTAAACACAAACTTCCACGGCCCGTCCCACACCACCCGCTGGGTCAGTCGGTGGCGATTGCCAAAGTATTCGGCATACCCTCGGGTCCATTCGTCAGCGACCTCTGTTGGCTCGCGCAACAGCCCGGCAAAAGAGCGGGCGTCGGTCCCGGCAATAGGCTCGCAGTTGGCCAAGTCTAACAACGTCGGGCACAGATCGTGCAAACCAACTCGGCCCTCGCAAACAGCGCCTTGGGCAATCCCAGGCCCACGCACAATAAGCGGCACCTGATACACTTCTTCAAAAGCGGATATATCCTTGAAGAACAGACCGTGCGCTCCCAACAAATCCCCGTGGTCGGCGCACATTACAATGATCGTGTCGTCGAGTTGCTCCGTCTCTTTGAGCCAATCAAGCACTCGCCCGAATTGGGCATCTATTTCGCTAATCGACGCGAAATAACACGCCCGCGCCGTGCGCTTGTGCTCCTCGTTCAGTTGACGCCAAATGCCCTGCGCCCGCCGATAAAGCCCCGGTCGGTCCGCTAAGTCATCATCGGCATTGGGCGGCGGCAGCAGCTCTTGCTCGGCATAGTGTTCGTACCATGCGCGACCAGCGACGAAGGGATCGTGCGGCTCCTCCAAGCTGATGAAAGCACACCACGGCTCGTCGCCTTGGGCCACTTCCTTGAGATAGCGCAGCGCCAGCGTCGTCGTCAGCCCCATGCTGCGCTCTGCGGCTGGCCGGTCGGTCACCCCGTAGAGCAGATGAGAGCCATAGCCGTGCGGTGCTTGGAGATAATGCGCTGGATCGCACTCCGGCCGCAGCGGCTTGCCGTCCAGTACCTCGGCGACCCAAGCATTGTAGAGCGCACCACCGCGAGCCCCGTTGACCTGCCAGCCAAAGCGCTCTAGGGCATTGTCGCGCTCAATATGCCACTTGCCGAAATACCCGGTGCGATACCCAGCATCTACCAAGCACTCGGCCCAATGCACCTTATCAGGGCGCAGCGCATGTAAGTCCGGGACCTTGGGGTACAGCACCTCCAGCACCCCGTGGTTGTGCGGCATCAGCCCGGTCATCAAGCTCGCCCGGGTCGGCGAGCAGATATTATTGGGCGTATAGGCGCGGGTAAAACGCACCCCGGCCCCGGCCAGCCGGTCCAAGTGCGGCGTTTGACAGACGTGATCGGGGTTGAGCACGCGGGCCTGCATCTGGTCGGCCATTAGAAAGAGAATGTTGGGTCTATTGCTCATCTTCAATAAGCCACCGCCACCGTGCGCAACACCTTGGTGCGCTCCGCGCTCAAGCCCCCGGCGTCAACCACCACCCTAAGTAACGCGCAATAGACTCCCGGCGGAACGCGCCCGCCCTGCTCGTCCGTGCCGTCCCAAGCGATCTCGTACTGGCCGGTGCTCGACGATCGTTGCTCGGCGAGTTGGCGCATCAGCCGACCGCTCAGATCGTAGATGGCAACTACCAACGGGCCATCGTCGTCCAAGCGCACAACCTTGCAGGCAAAAATCGCTTGGTCATTGACGCCATCGCCATTGGGCGTAAACGCCGACGGACGCACCTCCACATCCAGCAAGAGCTCTCCGCGCGTTGGATCACCCACCAGCGTCGTCGTATTGCCCGCCACCTCGTCGAGCGCGTTGCCCGGGTCCACCCGCTGCCAAGTGCCTTCGCCCTCGGCACTGTGCTGTAAGGATGCCCGCAACACCGCCCCCATGCCAAAGAGTGCCGTGCGGAAGTCGAGGCGCACGACCTCTAGGTCCGTATTGGGCCGAATCTCGGCAAAGGACAGGCGTAGGCTGTCCGCGCTTGTAGGAATAACCTCGACGCCCGCCACTGCGCGCTCGTCCCCGGCCGGCCCCGCGTACAGCCCCGCAAAACCGAGTGCCATATCGGCTGGCGCGACCAGTAGCAACTGATCGAAGCCCGGGTCGCGGCGATCGAATTGCGGCCGCACGTACAGGGAAAAGGGACGCTTCACGCCCAGCGAATCAACCCGAAACGGCGCAATCTCGCCCGTCAGCCCTTGGGCCACCGGACTGGTAAAATGGAGGCGCAGCGAGCGCAGGGTGGCGCTGATAGCCGGGTCCTCAGATAGCAGGGTCGCCCGCACCTTGAGGAACTCGCGCGGACTCGGTGAAGTAATCGCGCTGCCCGTTGGCTCTTCGTAAGGCTGGCTCCAGCCGCTCCAGTCGTCTCCTGCCACCTCCTCGGCGACGATCGGCCCCTTGAAGATGTCCAACAGCGTCGGATTGTTGTATTCCTTCTCAGAAATCTCGGTGCCGTCCTTTTTGAAATAGTGCAGCACTTCGCTCAACTGGTTGCCGGTGCGCGTCTGCACGAGTACGCTAGTGCCCGGCGGCGTATCGGCATCCCATGCTATCGACAACAGATTCCGCCGCCCGCCCAGCCGCACCAAACCCGACTCGAGCCAGACCTCGGGCTGAAACCCCCAGCCGTAGAGCTGCACCGAAGCCGGGAAGCCGCGGTGCCCGCCGACGGGTACGATGATTTGCTCCCACGCCAAGCGGAAAAAGCGCGTCTTGGTCCGTTCAAAGTCGTGGCCTTCATACTCCTTGCGCGTACTCGACTGCTGGCGGCTGGCTACGGTCGTCCACTTGAGGCTACCGTCGGCATTGAGTGCGCCGTCCGAGGCGTCGAGGCGGTAGGAGGGAAAGCTGAAGCGGTCGCGGATCGCCTGACCGCCGTAGGCAATGCGGAAGGTGTCAATCCAGTACGTCGAACCCAAGTCAAAGCTCAGATGGCCTTCGGGGCCGGGAATGGTCTGGCGATCAAAGGAGAAGATCAGATCCACGTAGGTCTGCACGTTGCCGTCGATAGTCCGCCCCACCGGCAGCCCTTGCGAGGCAAAGACGTCGCCCCCCCGAGCCAAGGCCGCAATCATCGCGTCGTCGCCCTCGTGCCACACTTCGAGTTCGGCCAGCCGGGGCCGCTCCCAGCGGTAGTAGGAGACTCCGCCCTGCTGGTCGGCGGGTAGTTGGGCGTAGTCTGCCGCAGCGACCTCGGTTAGCCGCCCGTCGCGCTGCAACTTGTAATAGACGACCGCGCCCTGCTCGGCCGCCGGCCGCGCTTCGTACTCTTCTTGGCTGACCGCAAACCCGCGCTCAAAGTCCGACCCGCGCACCACCACCTGCACCAGACGCACGCCGGTGCCAGCAAATTCTCGCTGCGGCACCGCAATCGCCGAAGTCGGCGGAGCGTTGATCGGTTGATCCGACAGTTCCTGCTCTTGGGCCGCGGTGCGCTCGCCGAGGACAACTTCCAGCCGCCGCTCGGTCTTGTTCGGCTTCAACGTGCGCCACACCACATCGAACTCCGGCTCCGCCGAAGCGATGAACTTCTCCGGCACCTCGCCGTCGGAAATAAGCACGTCGTACTGCAGAAAGGGATCGCCTAAACCTTCCGCGACGAATTTGAGTACAATGCGCTTGGCAATGACCAGCCGGCCTAGGTCGATTGTAAACCACCACTGCGAACCCAACTCTATGGCATCGGCGACCGGCTCAGGCTCCCAGTAGGTCGCCAAGTCGCCATCAAGTAGGTGGAGGACGCCGGGCGCGTTAGACCCCGCTTCTATAGCATCGGCGAGCGCGATTTCTTCGGCGGCCTTCTCCCGCGCCAGATCTTCGGGCGGATGCAGGCGCAAGAAGTGGACGATGTCTTTGGTGGCGTCGGTGTTGCGGCGCAGTGCAAACGGCGTCACCGCACCGCTTGCCTCAATCGTCAAGGTCCCCACCGGAAACTCCCAAGCGCGCCAGTGCGCGGCGCGGTCGATGACGAGCTGATCCGCAGTCAGCCGGTAGCCGCTCCCTTGGGCATGAACTGCGGCTGCCCACAGCAAAACGACGGCCATGTAGCGCATAAGTCCTCTCCTTGTAGGCCAGTCCCCCGCACCCCTAGGCTAGGGGCCACTATTAGTACGCCAGCGAGACGACGCGCGTACGCGCCTTAGTGCCGCCGTCCGTGTTTACCTCAAGACGCAGCACGTACAATCCAGGCGCGAGCAAGGCACCCGTTCCATCCCGACCGTCCCACTCGGCGGCAAACCGCCCGCTCTGCGCCGGGCCGCGAAAGACCTCGCCGATCCGCGTCCCCGGCAAGTCGTAGAGCACCACCGCTACTTCGGCATTCCCAATCACATTCAACAAGTCGTATTCGATCCGCACCGCATCGTTGATTTGGTCCCCATTGGGCGTGAACGCGGCTGGTACGAGCCTGAGTGCGCCAACTACCTGTCCAGCGATATGGGTCAACCCCACGCTCAGCGTATTGCCCTCGACCAACTCGACCACTTCGCCCGGGGTCACCACTTGGCGCACCTCCTGCGGCCGGGTGCTGTCGTACACGCGGCCCGAAAACAAGGTGCCAAACTTGAACACCTCGCAGCGGAAGACCACTTCTATCAATTCGCCATCGCGCGCTTGGTCTATCCGCGGAACGCCGACCGCAAAACCGCGCTCATCGAGCCGCCGCACCGCAAAGGCCACCTCTTCGCCGCTATAGCGCACCGCGTCAATGCCCTGCGCCTCAGTCGGCGTGTCAATCGCAATGGTGTCAAAGCCCAAGTCCCCGGCTGCTAGGCGCGGCAGCAGCAGGTAGGTAAACTCGGTCGCCACGCCCGTGGTCGCCAAGACCGGCGCGATTTCGGCCAACACCAAGGAAGCCATCGGCGGCCTAGACACGGCAAATTGCACGAAGTTCAGCCGTCCACCTGCTTCGACCGTGGAGCGGAAGTTGGCCCTAACCTGCACGAATTGCCGCGGTTGCGTCCCCGGCATGGGTGCGCTGCTCCGCGTCAAGTCGTAGGCCGCACTCCAGCCCTCCCAGTTTTCCGTATCGGGTGAGATACCAGCCTGCTGGGCCTTTTCCAGCCGGTTGTACGATCGCCGCGTCAAAGGCCGCCCGCGGGTATCGAGCCGAGTCCGCTCATCGCCGCGGAACGTGCTGCGCCAATAGGTGTTGGGGTCGCTGTCGTCGCCGGCGCGCATACTGAGCTCGATTTGCGCCCCGGGCTCGACTTGGCTGCTCCAGCTTAGTTCGCCCAAAGCCGCCCGCCCGCCCAAATCAAGGACATTGGACACGTAGCGCGCCGTGGGCGTAAAGCCCTTGCCGTAAATTTCAAACTCGGCGATCTCCCAGATGCCTTGGGTGTTTTCGGGGGCTTCAAAGAGCATGCGGCGGATCGGCACCGGCGGCAGTTCAAGCTCAACTACTGAGGTCGTGTTCTCGGTAGCCTGATGCACGAGGTCGAAGTCGAAGAAGGAACCGCGCGTCCCGGCCGCGTACTCGCGCGTACCTTCCTTGAGCGGGTTGCCGTCGCTAATGCCGATGATAAAGCGCTGCAGGAAGCGCTCTTCCTCAAAGCGCTCGCGTGGATAGAACTTGACGCGCTCGACCGTGAAGTTGCCGCCGAACTCGAAGATCAGGCTCTTGTTGCGTACGCCAATGCCCGAGGTCGTCCAATGTCCGTCGCCCAAGAAGACGGTCTCGATGTCTTGGTCCCAGAGCACGGCCTCGGTGTCGCCGCTTCGCTCCCAACCCCGCCAGACCAGCGTCTGCACCCGGCCCCCCCGTTCTTTGAGGCGCGGCGTCAGGTTTACCGACGGATCTAGTTGCTCTGGCTCAATAAAGTCCGCAGCGATCGTCAGCAATTCGGCCTGGCCGTGCTGCGCCGCTTCCACCTCTTGCCAATCGAGCTGGACAAATTCCACGCCCGCGGCCAACTCCGGCGGCGGCAGCGACGAACCGCCGATCCGATAAATCGTCAGCGCATCGGCCGCGCCAGTCAGCCAAGTAAGTGCCAGCACCAGCCAGATCTTTAGCATAACCTTATACTCCTATTGCCTACCTCAAAGCGTCGAATTCCCAGTCGTTGACAAGGCTGCTTATTAATACCTAGATTCGCGACAATGTGCCAGTTTTGCCGGAGGATGCGAAAAATGAGCGACGATGCAACAGTGAACGTCCAGCAGCTAGAAGAAGTCATTCGCAAGGTCGTCCGCGAAGAACTCATGGCGTTTGCTACACAAGAACAGGGATTTTTTTACCTCGATGAGGAATCTCCTCTTTATAAGGATATGGAGGACATTCTCGAACGAAAAAAATCCAATCAGTTGAAATTCCGCACCCACGAAGAAATTTGGCATGGGTGAATATCGCGCATTGGTGGAAAGTACCCCGTGTCAATCGGAACATTCACTTTCTGCCGGTAATATCTCATCCCCAAGACGCGGTGGCTCACCGCCCGCCGTCGCCAGCAGACGATCAAAAGCCGCCAAATCGGCACCGGCGGCTCGGTCTTGGAAGTAACGGGAGGTTCGCAAGGTCGCTAGCTTCTCTGCTACGGCCACATTGATAAATTGGTCGAGCGTCGCACCCTCGGCTGCTGCCACTTTTTCGGCTTCGGATTTAAGTGAGGCGAGCAGGTGGAGGGGGTACGGGTTCGTGGTGGCCATGAGAGTGATGTGACCTCTGGCGATATAGGCGGTAATAATCCAATAATCCTATGACGCGCTAAAGAAGCCGGAAGAACTAAACAGCAACAACTCGCTGTTGCCCCTCTCTATTTTTTGCGGGAATAATGTGGATCTCAATATCGAGATTCAGTTGGTTGAGAAACGTCATTAACCGCTCGACGCTGTAATGGTTGAACTTGCCCTTCTTCAATCGGGATATTTTAGGTTGCCTCACCTCTAGAATTTTCGCGGCCTCTGCTTGGGTCAGCTTCCGGTTCTCTATAATCTGAAATACTTTGAACCCAAGTGTTGCCCTGAGAAACAATTCCTCCGCATCTGGCAAGCCGAGATCTTCAAACACATTGCCCGAACTCTTTTCAAACGCAATCTTCTCACTCATAGTTCATTCGCCTCTAGTTCCTGCGCCATCTTCAGCCCTCTCTTGAATCGGAACATTCTCTATTTATAATCAAATAAGCTAGCTTGGCGATCCTACTTCATTAAAGGCTCGCCAATATCGACAAAAACGCCAATCCCGCCGCCCGCGTCTCGCGCTGTCGCCCCATCACTTCCAGAGAACGCCGATCAAAGCGCAATCCAAGTTGAGTCGTCAATTCGTAGCCTAGATATTCCCGCTGATTGCTCAATTGCGCCGCCCACACCGCGCCGCGGAAATCGCCCGTCAGCACGTTTTCCGCCAAAGCCTTTTCGTCCCGCAGCAACTCAAAGAACAACCGCTGCTCAAACCCCAGTTCGAGCTCTGAATCCCGCAGTACGGGAAAGCGGACCAACAGCGACCCGATTCCATCCCAAGAACGGCGGCGACGCTCGGCCAAAGAAAAGGGCGATTGACTGAGGAATTCGCTTTTGCAGCGGGGCAAAATGGCCACTGCGCCCCACGCGAAAACGCCGTCGATCTTGTCGATCAACCCCACAAAACCGGAAGTCGCGCGACCATTGCCGCGCTGCGCGTCGCGCTGGTGCCACCAGTCCCATTTAAAGCGGTGCTTCGTCGTCCAGCGCCGCGGACTAGCGTGTTGCCACTCGGCGTAAAACGTATTGATCCAAGTGTCCTCTGCCGCCAGCAAATCGGGCACGGCAATGTGCTGCCCGCTCGTCTGCCCCGCCGCCCCGAATTCGAGCGTCGGCACGATCCACTGGGCTAGCGGGTCGGCAATGGTGTCGGCGGCCTTCTTTAGCAGGTCGAAAACCCGCACCCGACCGCGCCCGGGCCAATCCCGTTCAAAGGTAACTAGCCCGTAGGCCGTGTGATTTTTGCGGTCGGTCTGGCGCATGTTCTGGCGCAAATAGCCGGCCGTGAGGCGAATTTCGGGATTGACCTCCACCCGGGCGTAGGCGTTGTAGCCCCAGTGGTCCTTCTTGTAGGGATAGTCGGGCAAATCGTCGTTTTCAAAGCGTTCGGCCCAGCCGTTGTTGTTGAGGTCAATGCCAAAGAGAAACGCCGGCCGGTCTGAGTGGTGGCGCAGGAAAGGCTCTTCGTAGTCGGGGAAGAAATTCCGGTTCTGATTGAAGTCGGAAATGAAGTCGCCGTTTTCGTCGTAGCCGGGGAAAACCGCCGGGTCGGGTACGCCGTCGGAGCGCACCTGAAAGCCTCTCAGCGCAGTCGATTGCGGCGGGACCAACCCGCCTTGGAAAAATCGCTTCTGGTCCGGGTGGCGGTCCTGATCGTCGTTGTCTTCGACGAAATCGTAGAGCCGGTCGGTGGCTTCCGCCGAGTAATCGACCAAGCCGCGACTGTCCACCGGCTTGAAGCTGGTGGCATAGGCGTCGTCCATGCCAAAGCCTTCAAGCGAAAACCGCCAAGGGGCGGCCTGTCGCACCAGTTTGAACAGCCAACCAACCGCGTGCTCGTCGCCTTGGATCCCCGAAAACGAGCGGTGTGATGAGCGCGTCGTCGAGGGGAATTGGCGGTATTGAGTACTGACGTTGAATTCGCCGTAGAAGTCGAAGCCCTGCCAGTCGCGCACCTCGGCACTGACGCCCGCGATTTGCGCGGCGGTTGGCAGGCCGTAGTCAAATACGACTTCGCGCGGATTGAGCTGATTCTTGACATTGCCAGCCGCCCGCGTCACCACCAAAAACTGCGGGATGCCAATGCGGCTGTTCTGCCGATCGGAGGCCACTTCGATCCGGTAGTCGTTGGCTAGCACTAGGCGGAAGCGCACGTTTTTGATGCGCGTGATGGCGTCGTCGGCTTCATCCAGGCCCAACTCCAAGTGCCGCTGCAAGGCCAAGCGCAAAGTGCCCGCCTCGCTTTCGCCCTCTTCGGCCGCCAACGCGTACTGCAACACAATGCTTTCCGCCCCGTCGGCCCGCAAGAACCCACCGCGCTCCTGCCCCCCCGCTATCACCGGCGCAAAGCCAATAGTGCTGCCGGTGAAGGTGGTGTCCTTAAAGACCATCCGCACGCCGCCTGCAACCGGCACCGCCCGCCTGAGCGCGGTCGTGATCTCCACCTCCGTGCCGAACAACACCGGCCCACCCTCGCCATCAACCGGCGAATCGTCGGATAGCCGCACGATCAGCTTGTTGAGCCTTCTACCCAGCTGCCCGGTCGTCAACGCGCCTTTGAGCGGATTGCCGATGAAACTCTCGCGGTTGCCGGCCCCATTGTGGGCATTGACCAACGTCAGGCCCAAAGTCGCATTAGCACCCAAATCTGCTTCGAGCCGCCCGGCGATCAAACTGGTGAAGTTGTCCTGCGCCGCGGTTGGAATATCCGGGTCGATCTCGACGATGGGCAGGCTCGGGCGCGAAAACAAACCCGTGAAGCGCAGATGCCGTGCGTCAAAGCTCGTCACGACCCCATTGAAACCAACTTTGCGGAAGGTCATCGGCGTCAGGGTGGCGAATATCTCGTCGCCGATCATCAGCGAGTAGTGGTAGTCGCCGCTGGCGTCCGAGGAGATAATCAGCCGGTTGAACCAAGTGGCGTAGCGCCGCTCTTTGGTCAACTCGCTACTGGCGACCGTGCGCGCTTGGGTCTGTCGCCAGTCGTACACCAACCAGCCGCGCGAGATTAGCTGGCCGTAGGTGTCGTAGAAATACGTGCCCTCTTGATTGCGGTCGATGTAGCGCCGATACGGCTCGGTGGCGTAGTTGGTGTAGTGCCACTGGCGGCGGCCGTACTCGTCGAACAGCTCCTGCGGCATGTACCAGCGCATGACCGTGGGATCTAAAGTGCCCGTCAGCACGCTTGGGCCTTGGGCCTTGAATTGCTGCGCGCCGGCCTGTAAAGCCAGTGCCAAGACCAACGCTATGTTAGCTAGCCCACGCACGGTTTATAGCTTTGCCAAACTGCCTTCGACCATTTCCACCGGATACTTATTCCGCAAATTGCGCACGAACCGCACGTAATCCCTTTTCGACTTGTCGATGCGCACGTAGGCGCGGGCGCGGCGCTGCGATTCGGCGTTGTACGGGATGGGCTCGCGGGTGCGCTCCAACACTTTGAAGACCGAATAGCCCTGCTCGGTTTTCAACGGCCCGCCCACCGCGCCGACAGCCACATCCTGCACAGCCGCCGACAGTATGGGAAACAGTCCTTGGGTGTAGGCATTGAGCTGTAGCTGGCCGCCGTGGTGCAAGCTGCCCGTGCGCCGCGTGTACCGCTGGGCCAACGCGGCCGCATCGCCTCCGGTGCGCAACGCATCCGCCAAGCGCTGGGCCAGCGAATCCGACGCCACCAAAATCTCGACGATGGTCGTGAGCTCGGGCTGGGTAAATTTTTCCGGCTGCGCGTCGTAGAAGTCGCGCGTTTCTTCTTCGGTTACACGCACGTACTGATCGACCTCGCGCCGGCGCAACGCGCTGAGCAGCAACTCCTCGCGCTTAGACGCCAAGGTCTCTTTGAAACGCTCGTCCTCTGCTAAGCCGGCCGCCTCAATCTCAGTACGCACGAACAGGTCGGGCAGCACCCGGTGGTGCAAAAACTCAGCCACCTGTGCGCTGTCGGCCGCCGGCAAACTCCGGCCGGTAAGCAGCTCGTACGCGGCCAAAAAGTCGCTGACGGTGAGTTCGCCGCCGCGATACGCGCAAAGCACTTCGGCTTGATCGGCCATAACCCCGTCCTCGACCAACCGCTGGATCGCCGCCGGGCGCGGCACGGGTGCGTACGCTTGCACCAGCGAATCGCGCAGGGCCTGCAACCGCTCCTCGCGCTTTTGCACCGTCAGCTCCTCGACGATGATCTGCTCGGACGCGCTCAGCGGTGCTGGAATCTCGTCGAGGACTTTGTAGATCACGTAAAAGTCGTCGTGGCCAAATAGTTCGCGCACTGGCGCAGAAACGCCCCCTATGGCCAACCCGAGCACCTGCTCAACCGTCGCCGCCGACATCTGATCGCGCGTCTGGTAGATGCCGGTGTCGCCACCCCGCCCGGCAGTCCGCTCGTGAACCGAGTGCGCGCTGGCCAGTTGGTGGAAATCGGCCCCGGTCGCGAGTTGATCGGTGATTGCGCGTGCTTGCTCTGCGCTCTCGACCATGATGCCGCCCAAGCGCAGGGCGCGGTGCCGGCCGCTGTGTCGGTAGTACCGCTCTATTTCCTCGGGCGTAAGATCGATCTTGGCGACGACCTCGCGCTCTAGGTACAGGGCCATCAGCCGAGCGCGTTTGAAGCGGGCCAGTTCGCCTTTGAACCAACGGTCTTCAGCCATCTTGGCGGCATCTGCTTCGCGCAGGAGCAGCTTTTTGTCGATCAGGCTTTCGAGCACTTGGCGCGGCCCGCCCTCTTTCATCCCCGCGGGAATCCGCGCGTCGAATTCCCTGAACTCGGACGCGGTAATCGGCTCGCCATCCACTTGAGCCAGCACCAACTTCTCAGGCTCTTGGGCGCAACCGAGGGCTGCCAATACGAGCAAGCAAAAGCGCAGCCCGGCCTCACTCGAGGCCGGCGAATACCGTAATAAAGGTCGTGGTCTCATTCTTGCCCTTGTCGTCGGTTGTGAAAGTGCCCGGCCGGCTGCTGTCTTCAATTACCCGTTCGCTCAGGATGCGCCCAAAGCGCAGGCCCGCTTGCGTGGTCAGCCGGTAGCCTTGGTAGTCGGAAGTCGTCGCCAGTTGCAGCGCAATATGAGTCGAGCGCCAATCCCCGGTGTCCTGCAAAAGCCCGGCCGCCCGCAGCGCATCTTCGTCCTGCACCCGGTCGCTAAACCACAACTGCTCCACGCCGGATTCGATAACCGTGCGCCGCATAACCGGCAAGCGGGCGAGCAACTGCACGGTCAGCGCCCATTCCTCGCGCCGCTCCTCGACGGCGACAAACGGCGTCTGCCGCAAAAACTCGCTCTTGCACCGCGGCTGCAAGTCAAAGCGTCCGAGGTCGTACCTGTAGTCCACCTTGTTAATTAGCCCTAGGAAACTCGCGGTACTGTCCAGCGGGCGGCCCATGCTGTCGCGTGGGTCCGCGGCGTTTTGCTGGAAACGTTCCCACTTGAATTTGTTGACCACGTTCAGCCCCTCAAGGCCCTGATAATCGAACTGCGCGTACGCGGTGTTGACCCAAGTGTCCTGCGCGGCCAAGATGTCGCGCACCACCGGCTGGATCGGCGCACCGACAAAGGGGGTCGGCTCGCGCCGGGCATCGGGAATGGTGTCTCGGGCCTGCTTGAGCATGTTGAAAACCCGCAAGTGCCCCAAGCCCGCCCAGTCCCGCTCCAGCGTGAACATCGCGTAATTGGTCTGGTTGAAGGCGTCGGTCGCCGGCGATTGCTCGTCGGTCCGGCCAATAGTCAGCCGCATATCGGGCGCGAGGTGGATCCCGCCGAAAACATTGTATCCCCGCCGATCTGGCTTGTACGGATAATCGGGCAGATCGTCGTCCTCAAAACGGTCGATCCAATTGTTGTTATTCAAATCAATGCCAAAGAGAAACTCCGGCCGATCGACGTTGTAGCGCAGAAACGGCTCGTCGTAATCCGGGATGATGTTAGCGGCGGTGGCGTTGTCGTTTTGATTGAAGTCGGAGATGAAGTCGTTGTTTTGGTCCCAGCCGGGAAAAATCGCCCGGTCGTTGGTCGAGCCAAAGCGAATCCAGTCGGGGAAGCGGTCTTGGTCGTCGTTGTCATCGACGAACTCGTAGAAGTGCCGCTGGGTATTGTCGTATTGCACATCGCCGGTCGCACTAACCAAGAAGGCGGTCGTCGAATAGGCTTCGTCTATAGCATAGGCTTCGCCGTAAAAAAAGTAGGGGAACACATTGCGCGAGACGTTGCAGTACCAAGCATCGGACCCCGCGGCGGAAATCGCGTGTTCTTCGCCTTCGTTGAACAGCGCGGCATTGGGAAACTGAAAATAGCGCTTGTTGCGGTCCCACTCGCCGTAAAAGTCAAAGCCGAGGACTCCGGTGCCCTCAATGGTAAAGCCGCCGACCAGATTGGCCGTCGGCAGGCCATACGAGAACTCAACTCGCTGCAAGTTGGTAATGTCGGCGACCTGGCCCTCGGCGCGCCGCACCGCCATTAACGCTGGTTGTGCGGCGTCGATCACCTCGGCGGTCAGCGGCGCGGGCGGTGCGCCGCGCAGGCCCGTCTGGCGGTCGGACCACATCTCGACCTTGAAGTCGTTGGCCAGTACGTAGCTGAAATCTACGCCGACAATCGTCGTCGGATCGGGGCCGACATAGGCCGGGTCGTTGAAGTCGTAGTTGACGATGATCCGCTCCGGGCCGTCGGCGGCCAAAAAGCCCGGACGCCGGAACCCGCCGAAGATCACCGGCCACTGCGAGCCGGGCCGGACCACCTCCGGCAACGTAAAAACCGTCTCCTTGCCGGTGTCGAAGTCGCGGCTGGTGATCCGCACGTCGTGGCTGAATAGGGCCGCGCCCCCTTCGCCGTCTTCGGGCGAGTCGTCGCTCAAAATCACGGCAATTGCCGTCAGCGGGGCCGTGCTCTGCCCGGCGGTGAGGCTGCCGGCGATCAGGTCGCCGTTGAACATGTCGAGCAGCGTATTGCCGTTGCTAGCGTCCATCACTTGGGCTCCGATCTCGACAAAATCACCGACCTGAAAGGTCGCCCGCCCGCCGAATAACGAGGTGATATTGGTCTGCGTCACCGGCTCGGTAATCCCGCCCGAAAGCTGGGTGGAACCGCGGATCGGCTCGCTGATGCGCGAGGCGAGAATAGTCGCCTGATACTTGTCCGCGGCAAAGTCGATCTGCACCCCGTTGAAGTCTGGCTTGGAAAACGTCATCGGCGTCAGCGTGGTGCGAATCCGGTCGCCCACGGTGATCGCGTAGTGGTACTGCCCCTGCGAGTCGCCGCTGATGGTCACTGCGTTGAACCAGCGGTTGAAGCGCGTACTCTGGAAGATGCCGCTGCCCAAAGGCTGCGGCTGGAACTGACGCCAGTCGTAGATCAGCCAGCCGCGCGTAGTGAAGTTGCCGTACACATCGTAGAAGTAGTCGCCCTCGCGGGTGGTGTTGACGTAGCGTTCGTATGAAGTGCGGGCGTAGTTGGAGTACTGCCACTGACGCCAGCCGTAGTCGAAGAAGAGTTCCTGCGGCACGTACCATTTTTTGACCGCCGGATCGAGCGCCCCAAAGAGTACGCCCGGGCCGGTCGGCGCAAAGGTGCGCTGGACATCGGCCTGCCCCCAGGCCGGGACACTAACCCCTGGCACCAGTCCTAAGATGACGAAGCATGTTTTCGCTAGGCCGCTAACCTTAGTCCAATGAAGCTGCCAGCCTACCCGCGTCGCCGCGTTATTCATCGTTCACCTCAGTGTGTCGCAAAGAATCCATCCGCGTGTGCTCGCGCACACAGTTTGATCCAACAGACCGCCGTGCTTACTCAAGGCTCGACACTGGCATGTATGTTGCTTGGCTACCCTTGAGCCGCCATATTACCCATAGCCCCGAGGAACTTGCCATGACCGAAAATCCCACTTCTCTATCCCAACCCGTCCCCCAAGATCTGCACTGGGGCATCAGCTATCTGCGCGAGGATATTCAAGACCTGCGCAATCAAGTGGGGGCCATGCACCACCGCATTGACGAGACGAATAAGCGCATTGACGAGACGAATAAGCGCATTGACGAGACCAACCGCTCCTTGGGCGAGCGCATTGACGAGACCAACCGCTCCTTGGGCGAGCGCATTGACGAGACGAATAAACGCATCGATGAGACGAATAAACGCATCGACGAGACCAACCGCTCGCTCGGTGCGCAGATCCAAGCTGTGCATCACCGCATCAACGAGACCAATAAACGCATGGATACCCATTTCATTTGGATCATGACTACCTTGGTCGCCATCACCAGCGTCCTCATCGCCGTCATTAAGCTCTGAACACACCCCAAGGGATTGACCGGACGGCCCTATCCATGCACAGCCCCTGGACCGTATGGCCCGGCGTATCTTAGTGCCGCTCAGTAGGCCACTACAACCGCAGCGACCGCGCTAGCTCGCCCTGTCTTGGCGTCCAGCGAGACGCTGAACACGCAGTGGCCCGGCGGCACTAACTGGCCCGCGTCGTCGCGCCCATCCCAAGGCCGGGCAAAGCGCCCACTCTGGTCTAGCGCGTCGTACAGATGCCGCAGCGGCCGCCCGGCCAAATCGAAAATCACCACCCGCAGCGGCGTGGGACGCCCCACATTAGTCAGATCGTATTGCAGCGCGGCCCGATCGTTGACGCCGTCCCCGTTGGGCGTAAAGACCGGCGGCTGGGCGCGCACGTTGATCAGCAGCTCGCCGGAGATGGGTACTTGCACCGACAGATTGCCCGCAAAAGGCGTACCTAGCGTCTGTGTGTCCGGGTCGCCCGCCCCCAAATCGGCCGCATTGCCAGCCACCACGCTCTGACCCAACCGGCCCGCGGATGCGGTGTTAAACACTTGGCCGCTAAACGTGGTGCCGAAGCGCAAAACCGCGTTGGCAAAACTCACCCGCAACTCGGTGTCGTCCGCGCTCACCGTCGGAAACTCAATGACAAAGGCGTCGTCGGCCACCTCTACCACCGCAAAGTCGCCGCGCACCACGGGCAACTCACTGAGCACCGCGCCGCTAAAATCGGCTTCCAGCACGTCGCCTGCGGGCGGCCTTATCTGCACCGCGCCGACCTGTTCCACCCGCAGCGGGGTGGCGATCCGCAAGCGATTAAAACCCCGATCTTGACCGCTGCGGAACTTGCTCCG
This sequence comes from Candidatus Latescibacterota bacterium, assembly GCA_007571365.1. Classification (GTDB taxonomy): domain Bacteria; phylum Latescibacterota; class UBA2968; order UBA8231; family UBA8231. Next base: position 7,641 of record RKRN01000214.1, on the reverse strand, counting down.
CACGGCGTAGGTGAAGTCCGTCTGCTCGCCCAAGGCCGCACGGCGCGGGCCGATCTCGGCGATCAATTCCTCAGCTAAGGGCGATGGCAGTACGTCAAAGGAAAGGCCGCCGACGCCCGTGGCCGCTGCAAAATCGCCGCTGAAGAACTCGATCATAAACTGGAAGTAGCGCCTCGGGCTTGGCGAGACCACAGGCCCGCCCGCGCCTTCAGTGCCCAAGTCTGCCGGGGAGACGATGCTGCTGGCCGGATAGGGCGGCGACCACGCGCTCCAGTTGCTCACGTCGTTGCGGATTGTCGCCCGGTCGCCGCGCGGGAGTTTTTTGTAGTCGGCCTCGCTCAATATCACCAGCTCCCGTTCCTCTGGCGATAGCGCATTAAAGGCCTGTACCGCATCGCGCAAATCCACTTCCTCGTTGTCGAGTATTTCCGCCACCAGCGCTTGCAGGGCCTCATCTTCCACGTCGTTGGCGAACTTCCACGGCACCCCAACCTCGTTCGAGCGCAGGCCGCTGCTGATTCCGCTGCCGCTGCTGACGCCGGCCCCATCGGACTGCAACCCAACATTGCCCCCGCCGACGCGGAAGATCTGCTCGCCGGGCCGCACCTTGTTGAATTCCACCGGTTCGGGATCGATGCCCGTGCGCGTGCGCACCGCGACCCGCGAAAGCGGCGGATCGCCGACCTGCTCCTGCACCCAGCGCAGGTTGCCCAGCAGGGCCAGATCGCCAAAGTCGAAGATATTGGAGATATAGACGGCCTCGGGCACAAAGCCCGTGCCGAAGACTTGGAATTCGGCGATGTCAAAGCCCAACGCCGTCAGGGACTTGAGCCGCACGAAGCGCACGTATTGCGGCGGGATGCGGATGTCGACGACGGCCGCTTCGTTTTGGCCTTCCAGTGCCACGCTCGTGCGGATAGGCACCCCTTCGCGCTGGGTGTCGGGCGTACCGTCGTTGATAAAAATTTCAAAGCTGCGCATAAAGTCGTTTTGGAAGGGAAAATTCGGCGCGGGAAATTCGGGCGCGGCATTGCGCGGAAAAAAGCGGAAGCGATTGACGCCAAAGCGCGCCCCCAAGTCCAAGTCGATAATCAGCCCCAAGACTTGGGCACTTTTGGCCCCGGCACTCAAGCGCAGATCGAGTCCGCTTTGGCCATCGTCGTCGATGAGCTTGGCCAGCTCGCCGCGGACGTTGAGGTTGTTGGGCGACGTAATCGAACCGCCGCGCGATTCGGTGTTGGCGCCGAGGGCGATGTTGAGCGTGGTATCGGCGCGCTGGGGAAAAATCCAGTCCGCAAAATTAGCGGGTGCAAAGTCGATGACGCCGCCGGGGGCATTGGTGTTTTCAACGCTTTGGGCACTGCGAATGACTTTGGCTTGGATGGCGCCGCCCCCACTGCGCCAGCCTAGTCCGCTCGCGCCGACGACGATGGTGTCGGCTGTGGCGGGCAGGCTGCACAAAGCGGCCATGAGAACGGCGCACAGAAGGGGATATTGCATGGCTGTTTGTTACGCTTTTTCGCCGGAGTTGTCAAGAATTCAATGCACCAAACGGCCAGCGGGTAGGCAAGAAATTGGAGGTGGCCTTTTGGGGGTTCTATACGGACGACCATTCCATTATAGTTAGTGGCGGCACTGGAGAGGCACTGCCGCACTGCGCTTTTGAACGCAACACTCGAAGGCTATCCATGAAAGTTGTAATCGTAAAGATCCTATTCGCCGCTTTCATGGCGGCGGACAGCCATGCCGCCAGCGACAGTACGCAGGTCGATTCGCTCGGTGTCAGTCGCGTATTCCAAGACGGGCAAGCAGCAAGCCTGGACAACATGGACCGCGGCAAACGGGTTGTCCGCAAGCTAGCTGCCGGCACTGGCACCGGTAGCCGCCCAAAGCCAGCCGCGTTTCCATCGGTTTAGTGCCCAACTCTAGCGGACACTTGTCAGCCGTTGCCACGTTGCGCTTTTGACCGCCCAGCCCTATGCTGCCCAAGCTCTTTCTTTTAGTCTTGCTCTTTTCGAGCACCGCTTTGACCGCCCAGCCGCCCGCTAGGGTACTCCCCATAGACACGCTCATCGCCCAGCTACAACGGCCCGCCAACGGTCCACCCATCGTCCACCGGCAAGTCGCCTTCCAAGGCCGCCTGTTTGCGCCCTCAGCGGGAATCGACACCGTGCGCGTCCCACTCGACTTGGAGGACGTGTACTTTCACGACGAGGTGTCCTTCAGCCGAGTCGCGTTTCTCGCTCCGGTGCGCTTTGAACGCACCCACTTCGCCGGCGGCCTGTCCTTGACCGAAGCGCATTGTACCGCCCCCTTGGCTCTGTACGCCAGCCATCTGGCCAAGCACGCCACTTTTCAAAAGACCCACTTCCGCGGCAGTGCCGACCTAACCGCCAGCCGCTTCGCCGGCGTTGCTTCGTTCGTCGGCGCACGCTTTGCCGGCCAGCACGCTCGCTTCGCTCAAGCCCAATTCGACGAAGCCGCCTATTTCGAGCAGGCGGCCTTTGCCGCGCCAGCCACCTTCACCGACGCCACTTTCGCCGGCATCGCTTCTTTCAAGGAGACCACTTGGGCGCAGCCCTCATCCTTCGCTGGGGTGCGCTTCGCCGACCGGGCCCTGTTTTGGGATGCCCACTTTGCCGCGCAAGGGTCCTTTGACAGCGGGCGTGCCGATGGAGAGCTCGCTTTCGACCGAGCGCGGTTCAGCGGTGCGGCATCCTTTGCCGACTTCACCTTCGCCCGGGCGGCTCGCTTCCGCGCTGCGACTTTTGGCCAGGCCCGCTTTGATGGCGCTTATTTCCGCCAAGAGGCCGACTTCAGCGCGAGCGAGGGCCGCGTCCTCCGCCTCGGTGCGTTCTTCAACCATTCCCTCGACCTGAGCCGCGCCGCCTTTGCCCTAATTGACCTGCGGCCGCGCGGAGCGGATTCGACCTTTGCGGCTGGTAGCCGACTCTACTGGCACCAACCGCGCTTGGGCCGCTTGCAAGTGCGCTGGCCCCAGCTAGCGGGCCATTTGGCCGCCGCCGACTCGGCCCATTCGCTGGACCCAACCTATGCCGCCCTGTACCACCAACTCCTCGGCCAAGGACTAAACGGCGACGCCGCGGCCTGCCGCGCCGAACGCCTGGACCGCCAGCGCCTGGACCGCGCTTGGCACGAGCCAACGCGCTGGGGCTTGGAACTGTGGCGTCTGAGTGCCGATTACGGCACGGCTCCCCAGCGAGTGCTCGCCCTCATGTTCGCCGTCGTGCTCCTCTGCGGCTTGGCCTACCGCATGGCGGCGCACTCCATGCGCCCGGCCTCTGGCGCCAGCCGGCCCACCCTCGCCGACTGCATCGCCTTCAGCCTCTACACCTTCGTCCACGTCAACTCCCGCGCTTGGGCCGCAACCGGCAAGCTCAAACTCCTCGCTGTCGTCGAGGCCCTGCTAGGCTGGGTTTTCTTTGGCCTGCTCCTCGCCGCTGCTTTAGCCCGCGTGCCGTAGCTGCTTTATTCCGGGCGATCGGCCACCAGCACCCCGGCGATGCAGCAAGAAAAGAGTATATTCTATCAAATCACACCATCCAGGACGGCAGCAAGCCAAGTAAATCACAGGAGCCACTAAATGGACAAAACGTTCTCTTATTTAAAGACTTTGGCGCGAGAAACCGAAAAATCCGAGTCTGAAGTAATGACCTTGGCGTTTCAGAAAGGAGTCCAGCAACTGTGGCGGGAACGAATCCTCGGACGCTACCTGCGACGAGAAATCACCCGCGACGAGGCCATAGAAGGGGTAGGCGTAGATTGGGTGGAGTTGGCCGAGCACCAGCATCAAGCTATGATGGAGGATCTCGAGTGGGCCGTGAGCCAATAGACGCTGTAGCTGATGCAGGCCCTTTGATACACCTACGCGAGGTGGGACAATCCAATCTACTGGATTTATTTAGGGTCCTCTGCATACCCGGTGCCGTGTGGGCCGAGAGTGTTGATAGAACCAATAGACCCCCACTGAACCTCAAAAACATACGACGCTACACCATTTTCGCTGGCGATGTTGATCATTTCGTCCAAGAGTATTCACTGAGCGATTTACACGTAGGCGAGCGGGAATGCCTCTGTCTCTGTAACCAACTAGATATTCCCGTTCTACTGACCGACGACTTGGCCGTGCGGAAGGCGGCTAGGCGACTAGGCATACGACCGGTAGGATCGTTGGGCATAGTCGTCAGAGGTTATAAAGAAGGAATGTTGGCCTACTTAGAAGCCGAAAGGATCCTCATAGCACTTTATGAGGAAAGCAGCCTGTTCGCGACGCGGGCTCTAGTAGAAATCGCCATTGAACAATTAGTCTGATTAATCGCGTACTAAAGAATTTTCTCTAGGTACACGATACCTACTCTAGTACCCCCGGATGCACGGGCCGATGGCCCGCGCATCTAGTTGAAGATCCACTGTCGGCGTCCTGTAGCCGCTTTATTCCGGGCGATCGGCCACCAGCACCCCGCCGATGGCCCAGTGCTCGCGCTCGCATTCTTCGAGCACCACCGTCGTCCCCTCCCGGGGCGCGTTGCAGGTGTCCACCATGGCTTGAGTCAGGGCTTCGACTAAGGCTCGCTTCTGCTCGGCGGAACGCCCGGCGAGCATCTTCACGTTGATAAATGGCATGGTCCATGCTCCTGTTTAGGGTTTAGTAATGCTCTATTAAAAATAAGCCGCCACCCCATCGCGCAAGGCCCAGCCGCCGGCAACTGCGGCGATCGGTATCTTTCAGCGAGATCGCAGGCAATGCGCGACCACATCCTCCACCAGATGCGCGACAAAATGTGCGCCAATGAGTATATTGTTGCCAATCAAGCCTACGAGGAACTGGTTTTTATGACGGCTTGGAGAGCAACCTTGTGATTTGCGACTACTGTGGTGCAGACAGCGCAGAACTGTTCGATAAGACGCGCTGCATCGTCTAGCGCGGTGAATAGCAAGGTATGGGGCTTCGCCCTCGCCAGCGCCCTCTGCGCCTGCACTCCCCAAGACCCCCCAGCACCCCCCGTGCATTTTGCCGATGCCGGAGCCGCTGCGGGCATCGACTTCGTTCACTACAACGGCTTTTCCGGCCAATACTACTACGTCGAAACCTTTGGTGCTGGGGCCGCCTTCTTCGACTACGACGCCGATGGCCGCCTCGACCTCTACCTCGTCAACGGCACTTACCTAACTGGCCATCCCCCAGACCCACCGCCAGTCAACCGACTCTATCGCAACGTAGGCGCGGGCACCTTCGCCGACGTCACCGCCCACAGCGGCAGTGCCGACCCCGGCTACGGTTTTGGCGTGGCCGCCGCCGACTACGATGCCGACGGCGACGCCGACCTGTTCGTCGCCAACTACGGCCCCAACGCCCTCTACCGCAACGACCAAGGCACCTTTGCCAAAATGCCGGCCGGCCTAGCCGACCCGCGCTGGGGCACCAGTGCCGGCTTCCTCGACTACGACCTCGATGGCGACATCGACCTGTTCGTCGCCAACTACGTGCGCTACGCTCTCGCCGACGAAGCCGTCTGCCAGCAGGGGCCGGTGCGCTCGTACTGCGAGCCCAGCGTGTACGACCCCACCGGCGACCTCCTCTACCGCAACGATGGCTCTACTTTCGCGGACGTCACCGCGGCTGTCGGCATCACGCTCAAGGGCAAGGGGCTGGGCGTCGCACTAGCCGACCACGACCGCGACGGCGACACCGACATCTACGTGGCCAACGACGGGACCATGAACTTCCTCTACGCCAACCAGCACAGCACCTTTGCCGAAGTAGGCTTGATCGCTGGTACGCGCTACAACGAGCACGGGCACGCCGACGCCGGCATGGGCGTCGACTTTGGCGACTACGACCGCGACGGCGATGCCGACCTTTTTGTCACCAACTTCGCCTTTGAAACCCATGCCCTCTACCGCAACGACGGCCAAGGCCAATTCGCCGTCGCCACCCAGCGCTTAGGCCTGGCCGATCCCTCGTACCGCCCCCTCGGCTTTGGCACCAAGTTTTTTGACTACGACAACGACGGCGACCTCGACCTCTTCGCGGCCAACGGCCACGTCATTGACCGCATTGCGGAAGTGGATTCGAGCCAGACCTATCGGCAGCCCAACCAGATATTCCGCAACGATGCGGGCCAACGCTTTGCCGACGTCTCGGCCGCGATGGGACCCGATTTCCAAAGGGCCAACGCCGGCCGCGCCACGGCTGTGGCCGACTACGACGACGACGGCGACCTCGACCTCTTGGTAACTACAGTAGCAGCCCGGCCGCGGCTGCTGCGCAACGACGGCGGCAATGCCCGCCACTGGCTACAAATCCTGTTGGTGGGCGATGCCCTCGGTGCGCGAGTAGAGGTGGTCGCCGACGGAGTACGCCAAGCGCAGGAGCGCCAATCGGGCGGCAGCTATCTGGCCAGCCACGACCCGCGCCTGCACTTCGGGCTAGGCGCGGCTACCAGGGCCCAAGTGGCAATCCGCTGGCCGGATGGAACGCAGCAAACTTTAGAGCAGGTCGCCGCTAACCAAGTGCTCAAGGTCGCCCAGCCGCGTTGAGTTTGACTTTCCGAGTATGCTGTGATAGAGTACATTGAGAGTACTCAGATCGGCGTGATAGGGCGTGATAGAATTCAATGCCTCAAAAGATACGCGAGCTCATCGCCACCCTAGAGCGGGCCGGTTTTGTCCTTCAAAGAAGTAAAGGCAGTCACCGAGTCTATAAACATTCAAAAGGAGTTGTCCTGACCCTTTCTGGTAAACGAGGAGCGGATGCCAAACCGTATCAAGAAAGAGAAGTCAAACTAAATCTCAGGAAGGTCAAAGATGAATAAAATTCCCAATCTTCCAGCGACTATTGAAGAAGATATATGCCAAAAAAAGGGACGAGAATATCCCTATCGCATCTACTGGTCAGACGAAGACGAGTGCTTTATCGGCTATGCTCACATGGCCGGAGGGAACTGTTGTCACGGAGATACGCCAGCGGAAGTCCGGCGGCAGTTGGAAGTCATCATTGAGCTTTGCCTTGAGATAGACGACCAAGAGCGCGAAACTTCCGCGGTCGTCCGTTATGCCTAACTCAAGGTCGCCCAGCCGCGTTGAGCAACTGACCGTACAGCCGCTCTAAGTGCTCGCGCTCGGCGGGCAAGTGATCGACTGCTCGTTGGAGGACGCGGGCTGCGCGGGCTAGATCGCCCATCTGCCCGTAGAGGTGGAGCATCTCCACGTAGGCTGGTAGGAGCTTGGGATTAGCCGCGAGCGCGGACTCGTAATAGCTAAAGGCGCCTTCTAGGTCTCGCTGCATGATCCGCACGTGCGCCAAGTTCATCCACGGCTCGACTTGCCGCGGGGCCTTTTGCGCCACCCGCGCAAAAATCGCCTCACCCCCTTCCAGATCGCCCAACGCCGCCTTGACGCCCCCCAGATTCAACCACGCCTGCCAGTACTCGGGATCCGCGGCTACGGCCCGCGCAAACGCCGCTCGTGCTCGCTCTTTGTCGCCGGCCTCGGCATAGGCGTTGCCCAGATTGTAGTGGATGGCCGCATCCCCGGCCATGTCCATCGGTGCTAGGTAGCTGTTGGCCGCCAACCCAAAGACCCAACAGACGGCCAACCCCAGCCCCAAGTTGCGCCAAC
>RKRN01000096.1 GCA_007571365.1 Candidatus Latescibacterota bacterium | reverse complement strand
CCCCTTGGGCGAAGAGGCCGCCGGTCCACGTATCTGCAAAGGAGTCGGGCGATCACCGACTCCTTTGCAGATACGTGGACCGGCGGCCTCTTCGCCCAAGGGGATGTGCTGTTCTTTCACAGCATGATGCCCCATCGCGGCGTTCCCAACATCGGTGAGCAACTGCGCCTGTCCATTGACGCGCGCTATCAGCGCGTGGCCGACCCCATCGCCCCAGGTAGCCTGCTGCCGCACAGCCAGCCCAATACTTGGGAGGCCATCTACGCCGACTGGCCCGACGACCGCTGGCAGTACTACTGGCGTCAGTACGAACTGGACGTGGTTGAATACGACCACAGCTATCACCAAGAGCGCGACCGCCAGGCCATAGCGTTGGGCGAGCAAGGTGATCCGCTAGCGGTCTCGGCCCTCCAGCGCATCGTCGCCCGCGACAAAGACTCCGACAAGCGCCAGCGGGCCGCCGAGTTGCTCGCGGCTATCGGGGAAAATAACTGACGTTACGCAGTCGCTGGTTACCGGCGGCCCCTTGTGCCCCCGGCGTCCTTCCCGCGCAAAAACGTCACTCCGTGTCCCGACACGGGGCGGGAATCCAGGCCAACCGGGGTGAGCGCACGTAGAACCTCGGTGTCCTTTCCGCGCACCCAGGAATCCATTGCGGACCAGAGGCCCGCGCACCCAGGATCCGGCCGACGGCCATGGACCGTCGGCTCTTATTGTTTAATGACGTCTGTAAGCAGCCTCTTGTAGATCGAATACGCCGAGACCTAATTTTTGGGTGCAGCAGCAGTAGCTGTAGGTGTTTGAGTGATACACCGCTAGGAAATACATGGACGTAGATACACTGTACCGTCGCTACGGGCCGATGGTCATGCGTCGTTGTCGACAGCTTTTGCGCGACGAAGATCAGGCGCTCGACGCCACTCAGGATGTGTTTGTGCGGCTGTTGACGCGGCGCGACCGCCTGCGGGACGACGCGCCCTCTAGTCTGCTGTATCGCATGGCCACCAACCTCTGCCTCAATCGCATCCGCGATGCCCGGCGGCGGAAGACCACGACCGATTCGACGCTGTTGGAGCAGATAGCTTGTTGGCAGGACGCCGAGGGGCAGATAGATGCACGCACCGCGCTCGCCAAGCTCTTTGGTCAACAGCTTGAGTCAACGCGCACGATGGCCGTTTTGTACTACGTAGATGGCATGACCTTGGCGGAGGTCGCCAAAGAAGTGGGCATGTCCGTGTCGGGCGTACGCAAGCGGTTGCTCGGCCTGCGCGCATCGCTGCAAGAGATGGAGAAGCCATGAACCAGCAAGGCAAGCGTCCCATAAGCGACTACCAGCTAGAGCGCTATCTACTGCGCGAAGGCTCCGACGACGAGTTGGCGGATTTGGAACGCCGGTTAGCAGACGATCCAGCACTCGCGCAGCGGCTAGCGGACTTAAAGCGCTCTAACGAGGATTTGCAGCGGCGCTACCCACCCGAATGGATGCGCGGCCAGATCGAGCTAAAACTCAAGCGGGCGCAAAGCCGGGGCGTCCAACGAACGTGGCGTGGGTATCGCCTTTGGGCCGTGCCGGCTGTGGCCCTAATCCTAGCGGTGGTGGCGGTGCCCACTCTTTTTAATCAGGAGCATTCCGAAGCACCGGCGCTGAGGATTAAGGGCGGCGAACAGGGGCCGCACTTGTTGGTCTTCCGCAAACTGGCCAGTGGTGCGGAGCGCCTGCAAGACGGAGCCCTGGCGCGCAACGGCGACTTAGTGCAGCTCGCCTATCGAGCCGGTGGCTTGCAGTACGGGGCGATCCTGTCCGTCGATGGACGCAGTATTGTAACCCAGCACCTGCCCGCGACTGGGGCAGAGGCCGTGCCGCTGGCGGCGCAGGACACGCTCGACGTGGCCTACGAGCTGGACGACGCGCCTCATTGGGAGCGGTTTTATCTGGTAGCGGCCGACCGCCGCTTTGGCTTGGCAGCTATCAAGGCCAAGCTGGCGGCTGGCACTGTGGCGTTGGGCGATGATATGGGCCTTTTTATTTTTACGCTACGCAAGCCGGAGTAACTATGGAAACCGTACTGAACTTTCAGCCCGTTATCGATCTGACGGAAGATCAGTTTTTTGAGTTTTGCCAGCTCAATCGCGCCGTGCGTATTGAGCGCGATGCAAAAGGAGCAGTACTCATTATGCCACCAACGGGCGGAGCCACAGGCGAGCGGCATGCAGAAATCACCATGCAGTTGCGCTTGTGGGCCAAACGAGATGGCGGCGGCGTGGCTTTTGATTCCTCAACCGGGTTTGTGTTACCTGACCGCTCTGTTCGCTCGCCGGATGGCGCGTGGGTTGCGCGGTGGCGGTACGATGCCCTAACCGGAGCGCAAAAGGAACGCTTTCTGCCCCTGTGCCCAGAGTTCGTCCTTGAACTCAAGTCTCCGGCGGATTCTTTGCGGTCGTTGCAACAAAAAATGGAAACATACATTGACAACGGTGCAGAACTCGGCTGGCTCGTGGTCCCAGAGCAAAAAGCCGTCTGGATCTACCGGCCGCAACTACCTGTTGCAGTGCGGCAAAACCTCAATGCCCTATCAGCCGATTGCACCTTGCCGGGGTTTGTGTTGCAGCTTAGCGAGCTCTGGTAGTCGTTCCCTTTAGGCAAAATCTCTACATACGATCTCTGTGCGGGCCTCTGCGTCTGAGCACCCGGTGGACGTACAGAAGGCAAAAATCTAACGTCTAATGTTGTCGAGGCTAAGTGCGCTAATCGCCCTTGTCGTGGCGGGGGGGCTGTCCCAGCCGGTGGAGGCGGAAGTGCGCCGGTTGATACTGGCTGCGGGAGCCAACAACGGCGGGGTGGATCGCCAACTGCTGCGCTACGCTGTCTCAGACGCCGAGCAATTCGTCGCGGTCTTGCAGGAGCTGGGCGGCTTGGACCCAGCCGATGTATTGCTGCTGCGCGATCCAGACTTGGCCGCCTTTGAGCAGGGGCTGGCCGAGCTAGGTCGGCGGGTAAGAGCCGCCAGTCGGCGGGGAGACCGCTTAGAAGTACTGCTATACTACTCGGGCCACGCCGACGAAGCGGGGCTGCTGTTGGCGGGCGACCATCTCGGCTATCAGCAGTTGCTCGACTCGCTGAAAACGGCCAAGGCCGCGGTCCGCATCGCCGTCCTCGACGCCTGCAATTCCGGGAGCATAACCCGCATCAAGGGCGGCAAGACCAAACCGCCCTTTTTGGTTGATGAGTCCTTTGACATGCGGGGCTACGCCTTCCTCACGTCGAGCTCAGCCGATGAGGCGGCCCAAGAGTCCGATCGGCTCGAGGCGTCCTTTTTCACGCACTATCTAATTTCCGGGATGCGCGGCGCAGCCGATGTTACCGGCGATGGCCGAGTGACCCTGCACGAGGCCTACCAGTTCGCCTTTGAAGAGACGCGGGCGCGGACTCTTGGCACGGTTGGGGGCACTCAGCACCCGGCTTACGAGGGCCAGATGCGCGGCACCGGCGGCGTGGTGATGACCCAAGTGCGCCGCAACGCCGCGGGTTTGTTGCTAGACGAGGCCCTCGCCGGTCGGATCGCTATTCGCAATGCCCAGCATCGCCTAGTCGCCGGGCTCAATAAGTCCCCGGGGCGGGCGGTTGAGTTGGGATTGGCCCCGG
>RKRN01000286.1 GCA_007571365.1 Candidatus Latescibacterota bacterium | reverse complement strand
GCGCGACCCCAGCTATCCCCAGCGCCCAACCCCCATTCCGCGCCGCCACCTTGAAGAGGACATTCAGCAGGCCGATGAGCACTAAAAATAAAAAAATGGCCCCCGGGGTATTAAAATCCCACGCCATAAAGGTCGCGTGCATGGCCGTATTGGCATACGGCGCACCTATGGCCAAAAAGAAGCTCAGAAAGGCACCCGTCCAAAAGCCGCGCCAAGTGATGCCCGCGTGTCCCGCCAGCTTCAGCGTTTGCGGACGGGCTTCGAGGTGGTCGGCAAAGGTAGCGGGAATCAAGCGCCGCAAACGTCAATACTCCACGTGGATGTCGGCCAACGCGGGCGTTGCCGCGACCAAGGCGCGGACGCGACGCAGATGACGCTGCCCAGCTCGGCTCAGCGCAGACTCGCCCTTTGCCAGCAAATCGCGTTGCTCTAGCGCATCGGTCGCCAAGTCGAACAACATGGAGCCGCGCCAGCTATAGTTGATGTACTTCCAATCGTCGGCCACAACCGCATAGCCTTTGCGCGACCACTGCACGTGTTCGTCTGTGTTGACCACCACGATCAGGCGGTCGGGCACTAGCGGACGCAGCAGCGACTGGCCATCGAGTCGCTGCTGCCACGCAGCGACTAGCGAATCCGCGGACAGCCCTAGGAGGTCCAGCGCGGTCGGCACCAAGTCCGTCAGCGCCACGCGCTCCCGGGCGTTTTGACGCAACTGCTCCCAACCTGCTCCCAACCGCTGCCGCGGCCGCTCGGGCACGACGGCAAAAAACGGGGTGGCAATCGCAGTCTGGTAATACGAATCCGTGCGGTGGAGTTTGTGAATACGGTCGAGGTCTTCGCCGTGGTCGGCGGCAAACAGCACCACCGTATTCGCCGCTAGCCCGGTTGCGCCGAGGTGGTCGAACAGCTGCCCGAGCAGGTGGTCCATATAGGCCATCGCATTATCGTAGCGCACGTCCGGCCACGCCTGCCAATCCGGCGGCGCGTAGCCCGGATAATGCGTGCAATTGAATTGCAGTGCCACCACAAACGGGCCGCGCACGGCAAAGCGGTCGATGGTTGCCAAGGTCTCGGCCATCATCCGGCGGTCGTCCATGCCTTCGGCGTTGACGATCTCGGCGTCCGAGCGCTCGAGCGTAAACACGTAATCCAGCGCATCGTCGATGAAAAAGCCTTCGAGATTGTTCCATGCGTAGCTCTGCGCCGAGATCAGCGCAGTCTGGTAGCCAGCCGCGTGGGCGTAGTGCCACAGCAGCGGGAAAGTGTGCTGCTCCACCGGTGCCCGCGACGGAAAAAGCCCGGTCAGCATAGCCGGCAGCGCCACCTTGGTCGCGGTGGCATTCGACACGGCTTTCTCCATCTGCACCCAATCCGCTGGCCGCGCCTGGCGCAATGCCGCCAGCCGCGGCGTGGTCGGCCGCTCGTATCCGTAGAGCGCCATGCGGCTAAGCGCGACGCTTTCTCCGAGCACCACGATGAGATTGGGCGCACTCGCCGCCACGGGGGCGCCGCTGTAGATGGCGGGCGCGGCCGGGCGGCTTGCTTGCGACAAACGGCCATGTACCCCGCCGACGAGCGAGTGGACCGCCCAGTCAAGGGCCAGCTTCGCGGCCGCGGCATCCGGCACCATGATGCTCGCATGGCGATGCACCGCGCCCAAAGCCACCACCCCGGCCAAGCACAGCGCGGCCAACATGCGGCCGGGCACCGGCTGGCGACCCGAGCGCAGCTTGTAGCACCACCAGCCCACCACAAATACCACCACCACCACAAATACCACCGCGTCCCCCCAATCGGCTTCGTTGCGGATATACCCCCAGGCCTCGCGGGGCTGGGCCGCCGAATGCACGAGCGCATAGGCCGTCGGCCAGCAGTAAAACACCGCGTGGAAGTTGAGCCACACCATCGCCAGCGCGGCGACGACCACGCCGCCGCCAAGGACTAACGCGGCTTGCCAGCGCGGCCGCAACCGGCTGCTAAGCGCAAAAAGGCCCTGCCACATAACCAGCGAAAACGCCACCGACAGCCCCCACCACGCCCACTGCATCAAACGCAAGTCGAGCGTCGGCCGCAGCCACAGATCGACGGCCACTGCCAGCAAGGTAATGGGAAGCAAGGGCAACATTGGCTTTCGCCCGGCGCGATCGTCCACCTGGCCTACGCCGCCAAAACCCCCAAGCGTTGCAGCTCCTGTTGGATCGCCGCCCGGCCGGCCGGCGGCACGTCGAGCCGCGGCGGGCGCACGGCACCGCCCGCCAGCCCCATGAGCTCCATCGTCGCCTTGAGCATACCGGCGTCGTCAAAGCGCGCGCGCAACTGCTCTAAGGGGGCCAACTGCTCCTGCAACTCGATCATCTGCGGCCAATCCTGTTGTTGTGCCGCCGCAAAAAGGGCCAGCTCTAGCTGCGGGGCGAAGTTGACAAAACCAGCGGTAAAGCCCTCAATCCCAGCTTGGAAGCGGAAGTGCAATACGCCCGGATCGTGGCGCTTGTTGCCAATCCAGACGAAGCGATCGCCGAGCCGCTTGATGGCGCGGAAGAGGTGGTGCGGCTCAACACAAGGGTCTTTGATCGCAACGATCTGCGGCACCTCGGCCAGCCGCTCGAACAGTTGGGCCGACCAACCCTGCGTATTGTAGGGCATCAGCGCTAGCCCCGACCGCGTTCCCAGCACTTCGTAGTATCGATACACGCCTTCGGGATCTTCGGGCACTTGGTGGCGCGTGTAGGGTGCCATCGCCAGTGCTACGCGCAACCCCAGTGCCTCGTAGCGCAGTGCTAAGTCCGCGGCCTCGCCCAAGTTGCCGGGCAAAGTCGGCACCACCAACGCCCGCTCACCCACCGTCGCCAACGCACACTCGGCCAGCGCCACGCGCTCGGGCGGCGTCAAGGCGTCGTTTTCACCGGTCCCGCCGGCCACCACAAAAACCCGCACTCCCCGGTCGGTAGCCCACGCCACATTGCGCGCAAACCCCTCCAAGTCGAGTGTGTAGAGGGCATCGCGCTGATAAATGGTCAGCGCGTAGGCGTGGACATCCCTTAGCTGATCGCGCAAGGCCGGGTCAATCATCCATGTTCTCCTATTTACTTTGCTAATCAAGAATTCAATCTAAAATTAGCCCCTTGAACTCAACTCGCCTAGTGCGCCACCGAGCCGTCGGCGTGGAAGTGGCCCTTAATCGCCCAGCGCTCATACGGGTATTTCGCCAGCGCATCCTCGACTATTTCAACCCCAATTCCCGGCCGATCGGTCAGCAGCCGGTAGCCGCCCTCAACCCGTAGCGGCTCATCGACGATCTCGGCCAGCGGCCCGTTGAGGGGGTTGTGCTCGGTGTGCGTGTAGTTGGGAATGGCCGCGGCGAATTGGGCGAAAGCCGCGTTGTTGATGGGGCTGCCCATCAGATGCGGGAAAATGCCCACGAAAGCCGCCTCGGCCAGCGCGGCAATTTTCTTCACCTGCGTGAATCCGCCGGCCAGCGACACGTCTGGCCGAATCAAGCTGACGATCTGGCGGTCGATCAGATCCTTAAACTGAAAAATGTCGTAGCACCGCTCGCCGGTAGCGATGGGGATGTTGATGTGCCGAGCGACGTACTCTAGCGCCTCCAAGCTCTGCGGCGGCAGCGGATCCTCGTAGTACAGTATTTTGAACGGCACCAACTCGGTCGCCAGGGCAATCGCCTCCTCCGGCCGCAAGTTCCGGTGGATCTCCAGTCCCAAATCCATCTCGTCTCCAATCGCCTCCCGCGCTGCCGCCACCAATTCCACGGCGGTCGAGATATTGGCCGTGCTAGTGCGCTGCTCAAACCCGCTGACAAACGGCGTTAGCCGAAACGACGTAAACCCCTGCTCCACCCGCGCCTGCGCGCTCTCCCGCACTGCCTCGGGCGTCTGTCCGCCGATATTCTCGTACACCTTTACCTTGTCGCGGCACTTGCCGCCCAGTAGCTGGTACACGGGCATCCCCAACACCTTCCCCATAATATCCCACAGCGCGATGTCTATCGCACTCAGCGCCGCACTCAGTGCCGCGCCCATAAAATGCGCCGACCGCGACACCACCTGATAGTGGTGCTCTATGCGGAGCGGGTCTTTGCCCACGTAGTAATCGCTCAACTCCCCCAGCGCCTCTTTCACCACCCGGTGATGCGCCCATAACCCAGCCTCGCCATTGCCGACGATTCCCTCATCCGTATAGACCCGCACCAACAAAAACCGGCCCACCAAAAACGTCCGAATCTCCGCGATTTTCATGTTTTCTCTCCTCGGGTTTTGTCTCTTCGCCTTTGACAACATCAGTCATAGCTAATGGCGGATATCTACCCCTAAGTCCAAGGCATCTCTTAGCGCGTCAGGCGAATATCTATGGGCTTTGAGCCGATCGTCAGCAAGTTTATGTAGCCAGAAACAGGCGACCGAATCCGATTTGTCCTGCAAGGCCATACTCAGACCCTCTATGACGTCGCTGCTGTGCGTCGTCATAAATATCTGGGTGTGGTTTTGCCGCGAAGCCTTCAGCACCATCTCCCACATCTGTTTTATTGAAGCGGCGTGGAGTCCGTTTTCTATTTCGTCGATCATCACAATTCCATTTTCAGCTCTATAGATGTTGGAAAGTGTCGCTAGAATCCTTACTATTCCTCCGCCAAGATGCCTGATTGGCAGGAAGTTGTCCCGTCCAATATCGACCATCACGCCTCTATTCAAATCTATCTTTATATTCTGTACTTTAGGCTCTACGAGTTGAAGATAGCTCAAGATCATGTCTTGGTGCTTTTCTCCCAGCATCTTATCGACCGAATTCACATCGAATGAGTGGTGTTGGAACAGAGCTGATATAGGGTCTTTATATTCATCTCTTTTCTCAAGAATAAACTGTGGTTCATCCCCCGGTTCCACCAGATATATAGTCGCGTTAAATTGACTATTTTTTCGCCTCGATCTCGAATACGTAAAATCAAAACTTAATCCCGCCACTACCTTGTCAAATGCAGCACTAAAAGGATCGGATTGCGTCGGGCGTTTCCCCTCGCCGTTACGCGAACCATTTGTTGAGATGGCAGTTATCCGATCGACATCTAAAATTCCATACACCAAATCGACCTCAAGTTCTCTGTTTTCTGTTCTATGACTTCCCGATAATCTAAATTTTTCACTGTGTTTTTTATTATAAAAGAAATTTTTCAGATCGGAGCTGTCTCTTATAGCTACGCCCCTTTGCTTTTCCATCATAAAAAGCAAGGTAGGATTTGACATGCCGGTTAGCAAAAACGCCGCTTCTAACACTGATGTTTTGCCGCACGTGTTCCGGCCGACAAACAGATTGACCCGGGCGAGGTCGTCAATCTCCAGCGACTTGATGCCGCGGAAATTTTCGATTGTGAGTTGCTTGTAAAAATGATCGTTCATATTTCTGTCTCCTAGGTGAGTGAAAACTCTGGAACTGCTCAGAGGCTGTCTATAAACGCTGAGTGCCGTCTCTTGTTCCCCCGCCCCCACTTGACGCCTTTTGCACTACGTCCATTCTTCGTACTACCCCTAGATTCCCGCTTGCGCGGGAATGACCGGCCGCGGTGCAACGCAACCCTAGGTGAGTTTCGGACGGCTTCTTATTAAATAGGACGCGAATCCAAGGAATAGCTATATCCCTTCATTGTCATAACTCCTTGATTTTCATAGTCGTAGCTGGTTGGATTCCGACGGTAAGATGATGCTTGTCCCTTGCGAGCTTGCGAAAGTCGCACTCCACTTGGATTCCATGCCAGAATTGGTCTGACTGATCAAAGAAAGCACCAAAGCGAATCGACATGGCCGGCGTAATGGAGCACCGGCCATGCACGATTTCGTTGATCGTCTGTGGAACAACCCCGATAGCACGCGCCATGGCACTTTGCGAAATACCCATCGGCTTGAGGTATTATTCTCATGCCTGGCCCTCAATAATGCGAATGGATTTCAAACTATTGCGAAAGAAAAGGTTCTTCCGCACGGGATGTTTTTTGTTAAATAGTCGCTCAAAAATGTCGCGCAGCGTGGAAATTTTATCATCAGCCATATCTTCGATTGTTGGAGCTTCCCAGCAAGGCATGGGCCACTTCGCCATTCTGGACGCGATACATCTTCCCGTGTAACCAGCACTGCCTCTAAAGTAGTTATCGCGCAAGCCGCTTTGATAATTCATATAAATCACCCGTCCTTGCTAAGCCGCCAGAATTTTCTCGTACACCTCCATCCGCTCGCCCTCGCACTCGGCCGGATCGGCTAGCTTGAGCCAGACTGCCTGATCCTTCTTGCCCGCGGCGACGTGCTGTACGGCTCCTGCTTCTTCGGGCTTGAGTCCACTCCAAATCACCTCGCCATCCTGCAAAAAGACGTACTGGCCAGCGTGGGCGTGCCAAATCCGCTCGCAGTGATCGCGGTAAAAAAGCGCTTGTTCGCTGGCCGTCTGCCGCAGCCGTGCGATCTGCTCTGGTGGCTCGGCTTCCGCCGAATCGAATTCCGCCACGGGCGGCGTCAGATCCTCCATGACAAAGTCTATCTGGTCCAAATCCACCGTCCCAAAGCCATGCTCGGCCGCCACCGCCACCGGACTGCGGTCGCGGCGGAAGGGCGGCGTCGGCCAATCGAGCCGAGGATCGGTGCCCATCAGGTACGAGCCACAGGCGTCCGTGGCAATGACGTGGTCCCCGGCGACTAAGCAGTCGGCGATCCGGCCCTCGCCCCCCCACTCCATGCGCGCCTGACCGGTCAGTCCGTCGATAATGTTGAGGCAAGGTTGGGCAATCAGCCCCAAGTCGGGCAGGACATAGGAAAGGCGGATGACGTGGTGGAAGTACGTGCGCAAGCGACCGTGCGGCGGGATGGGCGGCAGGCCGAAGAGGTTTTTCAGGCACAGGGTAATGCCCATAAAACCGTGATTTTTCATCTTGGCTAGGGAGACGAACGCATCGGCCTCGCCCAAGGCCGCCGCAAGCTGGTACTCGGAAAACATGATTCCGCCGCCCGGCACCTTGTAGCGCGCCAAAGGTGGATCGCCGGCCTCGACGTATTCGACGCCGAATTCCGCCAAGATCGCCCTGGCGTTGAAATCATCCCCCGGACGCTCGCCCGGCGGCGCGAAGCTGCTGTCGAGCGCGAAAATATCCGCGTCGCTGCGCTCTCGCAAAAGCCGCAGCACGGCCCGCATCACATCGTCGTCCACCAGTTCCTGCCGCCGCCCGCCGATTCGGCGGATATTATTGGTGCGCATCTGCATGTTGATCTTGATACCGATCCGCCGCGCCTTTTCAATTTTGGCCCACGACCGGCTCAACGGCGCCGTGATTGCCACCAGTCTGTCGTAGATTTCGTCGAGCGACGCTTGGTGGCTACAGTGGGTGGCGCGGACCGTATAGTCTTGTTGATTGCTCATAGCTTCTCCCGCTTGTGGCTTGTGAATGGACTTGGACAAATTGCACATCGAGCCGCCGATTGACAAGAATTGGCGGCACTCTTTATGTACTCTAATAAATAAACGATCAACCTCCACTTTCCTACCAAGGACTAGCCGTGTCCAACCTCTGCCTCCAACTTCCCGCTGCTTTTCTCGGCCTCCTGCTCGCCGTTTCCAGTGCCCACCCAGCCGACTGGCCCGCTTGGCGCGGCCCAGCGCAAAACGGCGTCTCCGCGGAAACCGGCCTCGTCGCATCTTGGTCGCCTGTTTGGCACGCCGACTTCACCGGCCGCTCAACCCCCATCGTCCTCGACGGACGAGTATTCGCCATAGGTCGCCGCGGCGAGGGGATCGCGCACGAGGGCGTCGTCGCCGCCTTTGACGCTCAAGACGGCACTCTGCTCTGGGAACACGCCTACAACATCTTTCACACCACCATCCCCTTCAACCGCGTCGGCTGGGCCAGCCTCGCCGGCGACCCAGAAACCGGCTACATCTACGCCCATACCGTCAGCGGACTGTTCCTTTGCTTCGACCGCGACGGCACGGTCATCTGGTCGCGCTCGCTGACCGAGGAATTCGGGCGCATCTCCGGCTACGGCGGCCGCGTCCACACGCCCGTCGTCGACGAAGACCTCGTCATCATCAGCTATCTCAGCTCCAATTGGGGCAGTCACACGGCGGGCCGCCACCGCTACTTCGCCTTTGACAAGCGCAGTGGCGCAGTCGTCTGGATCGCCACTCCGGGGGGCCGCCCGCTCGACACCACGTACTCGGTGCCCGTCGTCGCCACCATCAACGGCGTCCGCCTGCTCATTGGCGGCAACGCCGACGGTGCCATCTACGCCCTGAAAATCCGCACCGGCGAAAGTGTCTGGGGCTTCAAGCTCAGTCGGCGCGGCATCAACTCTTCGGTCGTCGTCGCTGGCGACAAGGTGTACGCGGCGCACAGCGAGGAAAACCTCGACAACACCGCCCTCGGCCGCGTGGTGTGCATCAACGCGACCGGCCAAGGCGACGTTACGGACACGCACGAGGTCTGGCGCTACGACGGCGTCTTTGCCGGCTATAGCAGCCCGGTCATCCACGGTGGCCGCTTGTACATCCTCGACAACTCGGCCAACATCCACGCGCTCGATGCTGAGACCGGCCAAGTACACTGGCTCCACAACATCGGCACCGTCGGCAAGGGATCGCCCGTACTGGCCGATGGTCGGCTCTACGTGCCCGAGGTCAACGGCCGCTTCGCCATCGTCGCCCCCGGCCCGGACGCCGCCCAGACGCTCGAGATCGCCGAGATCGCAATGCCCGACCAACGCCCGGCCGAACTGTTCGGCTCGCCGGCCGTAGCCTACGGTCGCATCTACCTTTCCACCGAAGCGGGCGTGTACTGCCTCGGCGACCCAGCGGCACCGTTTGAGGTCGTTGCAACCGCAGCCGACTATCCACGCGAGCAAGCTCCGGCCGGCGCCATACCGACGCATCTGCAAATCACTCCCGCCGAAGTAGTAGCCCAGCCCGGAGCCAGCGTGCCGTTCCGCGCCCGCGCCTTCGACGCAGCCGGTCGGCCAATCGGCCCGGTCGCAGCCGCCTGGACCCTCGCCGGTCCGGTCGGCCAACTCAACGGCCATACGCTCGTCCTCGCCGACGCCCCCGGCAGCGGCAAAATCGTCGCCCGTGCTGGCGAGTTGACCGCTGAGGCGCGCATCGCCGTGTTACCCCCACCGACCTACAGCGAAGACTTCGAGGCTTTCGCCGTTGATACCTCACCGGCTTGGGTCGGCACGGGCAGCAAGTTCAAGGTGCGCGCCATAGAAGGCAACAAGGTGCTGGTCAAGCCGCCCGCCGCCCGTGGCCTGCACCGCGCCAACACCTATCTCGGCGCACCCGACAGGACCGGCTACACCATCCAAGCCGACCTGCTCGGCACCAAGAAGCGCCGCGCCATCCCGGACATGGGCCTGATTTCTCATCGCTACACCCTCGACCTGATGGGCTACCACCAGCAGTTGCAGATCCGCACTTGGGCCGCCGAACTGCGGATGGCCCACACCGTGCCCTTCGCCTGGGAACCCGGCGTCTGGTACACCATGAAGATGCAGGTAGAAATCGCGGGCGATAAGGCCCATATTCGCGGCAAAGTCTGGCCCCGCGACGAGCCGGAGCCAGCCACGTGGAGCATCCAAGCAGCCGATCCCCGGCCCAACCGCAGCGGCAGCCCCGGGCTCTACGGCTATTCCCCCGCTGAAATCTACTACGACAACCTGAAAGTTTGGCAATGACTCTAACCATTTGCAGCCTCATCCTCGCCCTAGCCGCTTCCGTTGGTGCTCAAACTGCCATGTGGGGCGGCTCGCCCGGGCGCAACCAAGTCTCGGGCGAGCAAAACCTGCCCACCACCTGGGACATCGCCACCGGCGCAAACGTCAAGTGGCGCGCCACGCTCGGCTCGCAGACCTAC
Organism: Candidatus Latescibacterota bacterium; assembly: GCA_007571365.1. GTDB lineage: Bacteria > Latescibacterota > UBA2968 > UBA8231 > UBA8231. The sequence goes on along the minus strand of RKRN01000286.1, from coordinate 2,508 downwards.
GCTGGCCCTCTGATCGCTGGCGACAAAATTTTCGTCGGCACCAACAACCAAGCCGAGCGCGATCCCAGCCACCAGGGCGACCGCGGGGTGGTGATGGCCTTCTCCTTAGACGACGGCGCCTTCCTCTGGCAAATTGCCCATCCCAAGCTACCGGCTGGCCGCGTCAACGACTGGCCCCAGCAGGGCGTCTGCTCCACCCCTTATGTCGAAGGCGACCGCCTCTACTACGTCTCCAACCGCGCCGAAGTCGTCTGCCTCGACACCGAAGGCTTCCGCGACGGCGAGAACGACGGCCCCATCACCGACGAGACCGCCACGGCGCCTACCAACGCGGACCTGATCTGGAAATTCGACATGATCGCCGAGTTGGATGTCTTTCCCCACAACCTCGCCACCAGTTCGCCGTTAGGCGTCAATGGCCGGCTCTTCGCCCTGACCAGCAACGGCGTCGATGAGGGCCACGTCCACATCCCGGCCCCCTTTGCCCCTAGCTTTATCGCCCTCGACATGCAGACTGGCAGCCTCCTCTGGGACAGCGATTTACCCGGCGACCAGATTTTGCACGGCCAGTGGGCCAATCCCGCTTATGGCGAGGCCGGTGGCCGCCAGCAGGTGATCTTCCCCGGCGGCGACGGCTGGGTCTATGCCCTCGCGCCCGACACCGGCGACCTAATCTGGAAATTCGACTGCAATCCCAAGGATTCGGTGTGGGAATTGGGCGGTCGCGGTACTCGCAACAACCTCGTCTCCACGCCCGTTTTTCACGACGGCGTGGTCTATATCGGCGTCGGTCAAGATCCCGAGCACGGCGAAGGCCAAGGCCACCTGTGGGCCATTGACGCCAGCGGCACTGGCGACATCACCGCCACGGGCGCAATCTGGCACTTCGGCGGCCAAGACTACAACCGCACCATCTCCACCGTCGCCATTGCCGACGGCCTGCTCTACGCCGCCGACCTAAGCGGCTTCGTCTATTGCCTCGACGCCAAGACCGGCACTCACCACTGGACTCACGACACGTTCGCCGCGATTTGGGGCTCGCCCTTTGTCGCCGACGGCAAGATCTACATCGGCGACGAGGACGGCGATGTCGATGTACTCAAGGCCGGTAAAACGCTCGCAGTGCTACACGAAACCAATCTGGGCAGCGCGGTGTACACCACGCCGGTCGCCCGCGACGGCGTCCTCTACATCGCTTCCCGCAACACCCTCTTCGCCATCGCGGAAGAAAGCCCATGAGCGTCTCGTCAGACAAAATCGCCGCCGCCCGCGCTGCCCTCGACGCCCAGGTCCGGGCCATCGTCGAGTGGCACTTCAGCCCCGAGACCGGCTGTCCGTTTTGGCTGTCCTACGCGCAACAACTCGACTTCGACCCCCGCGAGCAAATCCGCTCCTACGACGACTTGGGCCTGCTCGGCCACTTTGAGGACGAGTGGCTGCGCGGCGGCCCAGTGCGCCAGTGGCTGCCCAAAGCCTACGCCGACGAGCCGGTCTATGTCTTTGAGACCGGCGGCTCGACCGGCTTGCCCAAATACCGCATCAACATCCGCGACTTCCAAACCGACTACGCGCTCTACAGCGAGAGCCTGCCCGCGGCGGGTTTTCCCAAGGGCGCCGACTGGCTGATGCTGGGGCCTTCGGGGCCGCGCCGCTTGCGCCTAGCCATTGAATACCTAGCCCAACTGCGCGGCGGCTTGTGCTTTTTAGTAGATCTCGACCCGCGCTGGGTCAACGAACTCATTCGCGCCGGCCAGATGCGCGCGTTGGAAGCCTACAAAGCCCACGTCGTCAATCAGGCACTCAAAATCCTCAAGGCCCACGACAACGTGCAGTGCATCTTCACCACGCCCCGGCTCCTCGAAGCCCTTTGCGAAAAAGTCTCCCTGCCCAAACTCGGCATTAAGGGCATCTTCTGCGGCGGCACGGAAATGAACGCCCAGTTCCACCGCTTCGCCCGCGAGGAGTTGGTGCCTGGCCTCGCCTTTGTGCCCACCTACGGCAACACCCTAATGGGCCTGGCCTGCCCTAAGCCCTTTGACCCGGCCGACGAGTACGCTATTACCTACTACCCTCCGCAGCCTCGCGCCGTCATCGAGCTGGTCGATCCCCAAGACTCTTCGCGCAAGGTCGGCTACGGCGAGACCGGCCAAGTCATGCTCACCACCCTGACTAAGGAATTTTTCATGCCCCGCTTCCTCGAGCGCGACGAAGCCGAACGCGCCGCGCCGATTGCGGCCTATCCTTGGGACGGCGTTAAAAATTTGCGCTTATTGACCCAGTTGCAGGAGTCGGTGGTGGTGGGGGTGTACTGAGGCGGCGGGGCGAAAAATTTTTCTCCCCAACTGTTGCAGGAGTCGGGGGATACTGAGGTGAGAGGTGTATTGGCAAGACGAGTTTTGGGCACCGTTGGGAGGCAGCCGCGCTTCAGTATTACTTGATGACGCAGTTGGTCTCAGTATTACATACAGCAAAGAGAAAGACGAAAGTCATGATTAACTTATATCGGCT
>RKRN01000273.1 GCA_007571365.1 Candidatus Latescibacterota bacterium | reverse complement strand
CTGCGCCAAGCGCAGCCGCCCGGGCGCCTTGCCGGCTCGCGCATAGGCGCACATCATTCCCTGATACACGGCGTTGCGCTCGTCCAAAGGCACACGCCCACGGCCCTCACCCGTAGAAACAATCTCCAAGCCCTCGCCCTCGCCCTCTTCCGCCGTCAAATCCATGTACAATTCTAGGGCGAGTCCCAAGCAGTCAAAGCCCGCTCCTAAATTCGCCGACGTAGCCGGTGCGCGCACCCGCACCTGCTTGACCGACGGCGCGGCCGCCTTGTCCGCAGCAGTTCTCTTAGCCATTTTTATTTAACCCTAAACCTCATACCAACTCAATAAAACTATGCGTATTGACTCGCATCTGCATGTCTTTGCCCGCCCCAGCGCCGAGTTTCCGCGCGAGATCACCCCGAGCATGCCCGCCGAGCGCGAAGCTCCCGTCGAGGATCTCTTGGCGCACATGGCCGACCACGCCATCGACAAGGCCGTGCTCGTGCAAACCGGCGGCACCAGCTTGGCGCATCACGCCTATTTACAACACTGTCTGCGCACCTATCCCGACCGCTTCTTGGGCATCGGTTTGCTCCCGCCCAACGCGCCCACACCCGTCGACCAGATGGATCGCCTCGCTGAAGACGGCTCGATCATCGGCTTCCGGCTCCGCTCGCTCGGCGACTTCTCCCGCCCTATCTGGGAACACGCCGCCCGCCAAGGCTACGTGCTCTGGCTCTACCTGCGCGCCACCTCGGCCGCGCTGCTGCCCCAATTCCTCACAGACTTTCCCCAAGTGCGCGTCGTGGTCAACCACCTCATGGTCTGTCCGTGCGAAAATCGCTTCACTTGGGATGCCAAGGGCCGCCCGCAAGTCGACGTGGAAATGCCGCCGCCGACCGGGTTTTTCGGCCTCGCCCCTGATTCGCCCAACGTCTGCGTCCATCTGTCGGGCCAATACGCCATGAGCAAGGCCGCCTATCCCTACCGCGACTTGGCCGCTTGGCACCGCAGCCTGCTGTCTGCCTTTGGCGCCGAACGCCTGCTATGGGCTTCGGATTTTCCGTGGATTGTCGCCGACCCCGGCTACGGTGCGTACGTCGAGGTGCTCGACCACCTGCTACCCGACCTGAGCCGCGAGCAGCACCGGCTCATCATGGGCGAGACGGCGCGACGCTTTCTTGGTTTTGAGTGATTGATGCGCCGGGAAAGTGAATTCCGCTCGAACCTGCTCCAAAGGCTATTGTACCATTCACCCCAAGTACGCCTGCGATTCGCCGTCCGGTTCGCGCGCTTTCAGTTTCCGGTCTTTGGTCCATATATGCACTCGCCACTCCGGTCCTCGATAGCTGCTACCCTTGAGTCTATGGGCCTCGTCAATTAAGGTGCTGTCGCTTAAGTCAATGCCTTCGCGGATGTGATTATCGACAAAACTCTCAACCAATTCTCTAAAGGCCGTAGGCTGTTGGGAAGGAACAATAGTCCACGGCACTCCTTCATCGAGACTAGAGCAAACAGCATCTCGCACCTGCCGAGCCAGCGACAGCCGTTTGTTGCCATCAGTGACATCAGCGATGTGATTGGCTAATTCGTATATAGACGGAACCGCAACGTACAGCCGTGCGCCTTTACCGACCGCTTGGGCAACGCGACCTCTTATCTCCACGACGGCTCGTCTGGTCGATCGCCCCGGAACGGCAAATAGTTCCAATAAGTAGCTTGTGTCGATCACGTACACCGGCACCGCGTTCATGGTAGAGCCTCAACCCACTCCCGCATCTTGCGTCGTCGCTGTTCCTCAAACTGCGGCGCGAGATAGTGCTCAATGACGCGGCGCGACACCAGATCACCCAACTGCCCGCGCTCGAGCAACTCATCGGCTCTCGGCAAGCTAGCCAGCTCGATGAGATCGGCGGCTTTCTTGGCGTCGCTCCAAGTACACAAAACGACTCCCTGCATCTGCTCAGCAGTCAAGTTGTTCATGGTAGCGGGATTATGCGTTGTGACCAAAACGTGTAGGTTGCGTCGTTCAGCGGCTTCTCTTAAGGCAGCGGTTAGAATACCTACTCGGCTTGGATGCAGCCCATTATCTAGCTCTTCGAGCACAACCCGCGAGCCTTCTTGGACCGTCTCTATCGCCGTCAGGATGGCCAGCGTCCGCAAGGTGCCATCCGACAGCGATCGGGCATCCACCATGTACCCCGCTTTTTCGCGCAGCCCGAAAATCACGTCGCCAATATTCGTAGTGGTAAAACTGAATTTTGCGTATGGCTCGTCCGGGAGCTGACTTATTTGTCTCAACAGCCGTACCAACGACTCTTGCTGAGTTTTGTCGCCAACAGAAAGTGCGTACAACACCGCCGACAGATTTGCTCCATCCCTAGAGAGAACGCTGTTGCCGATACGCTCGTAGCCGTGCATTAATTTTGGGTTTGGATCAAAGACAAAGGAAGCCTGCAAGTGGTGCATAATAATATGTACCAACCGCACGCACTGCTTGATGTGGCGATTTTTCTGGGCGATCTCTCGATACTGCGAGAGGACTGAACGCTCGGATGAAGCCGTTGTTTGGGGCTTTCTGCCACCGCGGGCAAAGTTGTCGTATATCACCGCTAAGTCGCGCGACGTAGAACTGGCTGCCCTAGGCAGCGTTTCGTAAATCGTGCGGCCATCGAATTCCAATCTCTCGCTCAGTATCTGAGGGTGCGGTTTGGTGCAAATGCCGAGTGAGTAGGCAACGGGCTTGAACTCATCGTCGAGCTTTGCCAAAGCCTCGAAGCGGAGCGCAAAAGTATCCCCACCGTTGCGCCCGCAAGCCTGTAGGCCGCCCCGAACTTGTAGGCCGGTCGCGGTGCGCCCCACATCGCCAATCTCATACAGAGGCTGGCCCCGTGCGACAAAGGAAAGCAACTCAATTGCTTCAATAACGTTGGTCTTCCCCGATCCGTTTGGTCCAATCAGCAACGTGAACGGCCGCAGGAGATTGATACCAACGTGTTTGAACCCTTTGAAGTCCGTCAGGTAGTGCATGGAACAACCTCTTGGTATGGGCGATCACAAAATTCCTCGTGGGTTGTCTCATCCCGCTTCGTCAGCGCGCAACTTCTTCACCGCCAGCCCCACCCCACGCAGCATCTCAGGTATCCCGCGACCACTGACGGCCGACACTAAAAAGCGCGGCACCCGCAGGTCGGCAAAAGGGTCTTCGAACTCGGCGTCCGGCCCCAGCAAATCGGCCTTGGTCAGCGCAATACCAGCAGGCTTGTGCCGCATCCCGGCGTCGAAAGCATCCAACTCGCGGCGGAGCGCCTCCAACTCGCCGCGCGGGTCCGGGCTGATGCAGTCAATGGCAAACAGCAGGATGCGCGTACGCTCAATGTGGCGCAAAAACCGCGTACCCAAGCCCTTGCCTTGGTGCGCCCCCTCAATCAGCCCAGGCAAGTCGGCCAACACAAAACTCTCGCCCTCGGCCCACTGCACAATCCCCAAGTTCGGCTCCAAAGTCGTAAAGGGATAGTCGGCAATTTTGGGACGGGCCGCAGAAAGCCGTGCCAGCAGTGTAGATTTACCCGCATTGGGCAAGCCCACTAGCCCCACATCCGCCAACAACTTCAGCTCCAGCCGCACCACCATTTGCGCCCCCTCCCGCCCAGCGTCGGCGCGCCGCGGAGCCTGCACGCG
>RKRN01000192.1 GCA_007571365.1 Candidatus Latescibacterota bacterium | reverse complement strand
GCTGATTGTGTGGCCACAGGGCGAGCAGACGCGCCGGTTCGTCGTCGAGTGCAAGGTGCTACACAAGAGCGTAGAGCAAACCATCGCCGAGGGCGTGGAACAGACGGCCGAGTACATAGACCGCTGCGGTGCGGAAGCGGGCCATCTGGTGATTTTCGACCGGCGCCAAGGTCGGCGTTGGGCGGACAAGCTGTTTCACGACCGGCGGATGGCGGATGGCGGGGTGGGGATTGAGGTATGGGGCATGTAGCTACTTGGATCGGATCAACCCAAAGGAGTTTTCCATGAATGAACAACACGCGGTCGCCATCATCGGCTGTGGCCGCCTCGGCCAGCACTACGCCGAAGTCTATCAAACCCTGCCCAACACCGAACTGGTCGCCATCGCCGAATACAACCCCGAGCGCCGCCAAGCCGTCGGCGAGCGCTTCGGCATCCGCGCCCTCTATCGGGATGCACCGGACCTTTTCCGGCACGTCGTCCCCGATATTGCCGCAGTCGTACTGCCCGGCCAGTACATCAAGGAGGCCGTCATCGCCGCCGCCCAAGCCGGCGTCAAGGGCGTTTCTGCCGACAAGCCCATTGAGGCCCGCCTGTCGGATGTCGATGCCATGGTCGACGAGTGCCAAGCGCGCGGCGTAGTTTTTGCCGGCGGCAACCTGCAACGGGCTATGGGAGCAGTGCAAGAAGCAGCCGGTTGGCTACGCGCCGGCGAGTACGGCCCTTTGCGCGGGGCCAGCGTCCATGGTTGGGGCGGCGAGATTTCCGGCGGTGGCTGTCAGCACATCGCCGTTTTGCGGCTGTTCACCCAAGCCGAGGTGACTCAAGTAGTCGCATGGGGTACGCCGCCGGAAGCCCTTGCCCGCGACGACGACGAGGGCCTGATTGTCAACGGACAATTTTCACTTAGCAACGGGCTCGTCTGCCCGGTCTTTGGCCACCCCACGCCCAGCCGCGGCGTAGAAGTGTGGACCGACGACGCGCTCGTGCGCTGGGATTGGGGGCCGCCCGAGATTTTCCAAGGCCGTCCCCGCACCAAGATCAACCGCCCCTATACCCCACTTGAATATCCCCGCTTTTCCTACATGGGCACTTCGGTGCTGTCGTTTTTGGATGTCGTAGAAAACGGCGGTGAGCTGGCCATCTCTGGCCACGACTTGCGGCAATCGCTCGAAGTGGCCATCGCCGCCAAGTACTCGGCGCTGTGGGGCAACGTGCCGCTCGACCTGCCGCTCGCCGACCGCTCGCTCGCGCTCTATCCGCGGGCCTATCGCTGGCTCGGCGGCGACCACTCCGGGCAGTCGCAAACTTACGCCGAGGCACTAAAAGGGACGCTTTTCCCTGACAGGCCCTAGGGATGTCCCGCTTTGAAGCGGGTCTTAAAACCCTCAATGGCGGGCCAGAGGCCCGCACTCCCTAGGGGCACGAGAGAAGACGTGCATTGAGAGCAGATGTCGTGTAAATCAAGTTGCCGAGGGGCGGCCAGCCGGTATATTAGCCTTCATGTTGTGCTTAGTCGTCGCCCTCGCGGCCAAGGCGCGGCCCCTATTGGCTCCCTATCGCCCTTTGCGCGTACTCAGTCAGCAGCCTCACGCGCTCCACGCCGACCTCCCCACTGGCAGTTCACCGCCACGCAACAACACTAGTCATGCGGCTTGCTCGTACGCTGGCAGACGCTGGTACCGGCGACTCTGCCGTCAACGACGACTTGCTAGCCTTGCAAAGTCGAGACGAGGAGCTACGTTATCTTCAGCGGTAGCTATCCGATATGGAGTTCACCTTGACTTGTTGAGGATGGAGGAGTGGAATCAGTATGAATAGTTCCCCAAGATATAAGGCACTAAGTCTTTTCTCTGGAGCCGGAGGAATGGATATAGGCGTACAGGATGCGGGATTCAATATTCTAGCACAGATAGAAATAGATAAACACTGCTGCAACACACTACGTACGGCAAGAGAACGCGAAAAAAGGGATACTAAAATTGTTGAGTCAGATATTAGAGCGATCGATCCAACCGAATTTCGCAAAGGCCTACACCTAGAGAAAGGCGAACTCGATCTTCTTTTTGGAGGCCCCCCATGTCAATCCTTTTCCTTAGCAGGAAAGCAACTTGGCTTAAAGGACGAGAGAGGCATGTTATTATTCGAGATGGTTCGGTTTGCTGAAGAGTTCGAACCAAAGGTGATTTTAGTTGAGCAAGTAAAAGGGCTTCTTTCAGCAAAAGGATCAAAACAGCGAAAAGGCGAAATTTTTGAAAAATTTTTAACAGCCTTAGAAAACGCTGGTTACTCCTCCAAATGGAGAGTTATCTTAGCTGCAGATTATGGCGTACCTCAACTGCGAGAACGACTATTCGTGATAGCTACACTAGAGAAAAATGGCTTTTCCTTTCCAGAACGAACATATGCTCCGCTAGAAGAATGTAACGGACTGTTTTCGTACAAACCTCATCGTGGTATCGGTTCCGCAATTGAAAATATAGGAATACCTGCGCTAAAAATAAAAGGAACTACCTTCTACGACCGCGAGGACAGCCACGTCGATGTAACGCCAGATAGAGATAGGGAACGCATCGCACAAGTTCCCGAAGGGTCATACCTAGCCGCTCAGATTCATTTAGGTCAAAAACTGCTTAGAGGACTTAAATCAAAAGACACCACAAAGTACTTGAGATTGCATAGAGATAGACCGGCCAATACATTACGGTGTGGAGAAATTTTCTACCATCCCATCGAAGATAGGTATCTCACTCCGCGGGAATATATGAGAATTCACGGCTATCCCGATTCGTATATCCTAAAAGGACCTATACGCAGTAGAACAGGCACTGTGAAAAACCTAGACCAGCATCGACAGGTTGCAAATTCAGTTCCACCTCCCCTCGCAGAGGCTCTAGCAAGCAAAATTTTCGATTACTTACATGAGTAAAATTTTTGAAATATTTGGCCACCCATTAACCTCGAATCATTCTGACGCGATTGATTGTCGCACGAGGGCTTGGTGCCCATTCATGGAAAATGAATGTGATGGTGGAGGTAATAGACATCTCTCTACTTTGCAGCTGCAGGACCACCCACAACTAGTTCAGCAATTTCCTAAAAAAAAGACTGTTCATGTAGGTGTTTGCTCGCTTTTGGTACGTGAAAAGCCTTGGATTGTCTGCCCTAGGCGCTTATTCGCCCTGCGGGATTCTAATCGTTCTCAGCTTCAAGCAAGAGTTAGGGAGGACCTAGTTCACTATAGCGGATTACCTAGAGCAACTGAATACCGGGCATGGTCTGAGGTAAAAATAAAATTCTCAACAAAAGAAGAGAAATCATTTGACTATACCTTCGACTATGTTTTGGCAGGAAGAGGCAGAAAACCACTTAGTGAAATAGCAGAACTCGTCGAAAAGAGCGAGAGAGTCTGTGAGCGTATTGCAATCCAAAACAACTTTACTCTAGAAAGATGTGCAGGAGAGCACTGGGTAGTCGATTTCCCTGCTAATCCAGTAGTAATAGTCGAGGTTATGACCTCGTCCACCTCTGGAGGAAACAAAAATAATAGGACTCAGATAGGAATGGCTTTTGAAGATGCAATTCTGAAAGGAGACGACCACGAAGGTCCTGGTATCAACTATAGACAAGTATGGGCGCGAATGGTCAGTCAACTTATTGTAAAATCACAAGTTAGTTTGGCTTGGGGTGGGAAAACTATTTGGATTGTACAGGATGCTTTAGCAGAATATATTTCTTCTTCGACCGGCCTAGATCTCCAACGATTCATCAGTAGCACCTCAGATGAGGTAAACATATTGTCCTTTGGATATGGGAAAGCTCCCGAGCCTGAAGAGGAATCAGGGATCGTCCCTCTATGCAAGTCCCAGCTATATGCGGGACCAGTATCTTCAGCCAAAGGATCCGATAAAAGTGGTGGATTTATGGACATCATAGCGATCAGCGTACCACCGCCGAAAGATCACTTATGGAGATCACTCTTTCTCAAGTCTCCGTGTGGTAGCCTTAACATGACATAGACACCTCGTGTTCACTCATGCGGCATTGACATTATGGCTCTCCCCACTTTGGAACAAACCCGTCGTTTTAAGTATTAAGTGCCATCATGTTGTGCCTAGTCGTCGCCCTCGCGGCCGAGGCGCGGCCCCTGTTGGACTTCCACCGCCTCCGCGGCGTGAACGGCCATCCCTATCGCATCTGCGCGAGCGCACAGACGAACCTGATTGTCTCTGGCATAGGCAAGGTGGCCGCCGCCGCCGCCACGGCGTATTTGCGGGCACTGGTCGGGGATGCGCCGACGGCTTGGCTCAACGTCGGCATTGCCGGCCACGGCAGCCAAGCGGTGGGCACGGCCCTGCTGGCACACAAGGTCGTGGACGCAGCCAGCGGCCAGCCCTTTTACCCCACCTTCACCGCTTCACCACTCTGCCGCACCACCTTGCTACACACCGTCGATCGCGCACAGCCACCTGTTGGCGACGCTGCGTACGACATGGAAGCCAGCGGCTTTTGCGCGGCCGCACAGCGCTTTGCCACCAGCGAGCGGATTCACTGCCTCAAGGTCGTCTCCGACAACCCGCAATCGCCCTATCAAGCACTCAACGCAAAAAAAATAGAGGCGTTAATAGCCGCTCAACTCAATGCGATTGCCCAAGTCGGCGAATCCCTGCAAGTGCTCAGCCAGCAGCTCCACGCGCTCCACGCCGACCCACCCGGCCTTGCCGAGCTAACCGCTCGCTGGCAATTTACCGCTACGCAACAGCATCAGTTGCGTGGCTTGCTCGTGCGCTGGCAGACGCTGCTACCGGCGGCCCCGGCGGTCGCCGACGACTTGCTAGCCTTGCAACGCCGCGACGAAGTATTGGTCTATCTCAAGCGGCGGCTAGACGATGTGGAGCTTTTGCTAACGCCTTAAGCGTTTGGTCTGTGGGCGGGTGGTTACGCCTTTTTGACCTAGCCATGTGCCGCTTTAGCAAGGGATGAACTGTGATCAGCGTCGAACAATTAAGGATCTTTGAGGAACAAGGTGCTGTCACCATCGACACGCCTTTGACGACCGCAGAAATCGCCACGGCCGCGGCCGCCGTCGACGCACTGCTGCCTTTTCAAGGAGTCGAATCAGGTCAAGCACCGCGTTTTCGCTACGGGGCAACCTGCAATTACTACGAACCGGCCCTACTCGATCTGATCCAGCATCCCTTCTTTGAAGCGATCGCCCAACGAGTGCTGCGAGCCGATGCGATCCGCTTCTTCCAGACGGCGATTCTGGCTTCTTATCCCCAGCCGGAAAGCGAGTTCAGCTACGACCAGCACACCGATATCCAGTACAGCCTAGCGGATTGGGCCGCGACGCCACGGCGGGTCGTATGTAGCTTTTTCTTATGGTTGACCGATGTCAATCAGCGGCGGGCGCCGATGATGTACCGGCCCGGCAGCCACCGCCTAGTAGCCGCCGCACGCTCGGCCGATCCGCTGCTGAAAGACGCAATGCCGGCAGTCCAAGGCATCAAAATGGCGAACCTGCCACCGCCATACGCCGCGCCGCAGCCGGTTTTGGCACGAGCGGGACAAGTGACTGTGCTGACGACGTCGATGGTCCACGGCGGCTCCACCAATATAGACGCCGCGCCGCGCAAAGTACTGGTTATGACCTATACGGCGGCCGGAGTCGCCATCGGCCTGCCCGAAAATCAGGCGACGACCAAGCGAACATACGATATGAAACTAGGAGCACTGCTGCGGCCTGAACGAGCGCACCTAGTGGCTGAGGACTAGAGACGAGAGTTGTTAAACGACATTACGCGGCGGTTAGCTCATGCTTGGGTGCCCTGAGCCTGTCGAAAGGCACGACGCCATGAAAGCGGACAGCGCAACGTTAGATATTAACCGCGAGCTCGCCGTTGGGCTTGGAATCGCTCGGCATACACCATGCCGAGTACGCCGGCCAAAATCAAAACTCCACCGCCGGTCAGGCTCCAAGTCACCGGCTCTCCCAAGACCCAGTGGGCCAACGCGATCTGCCCGATGGGGGCCGTAGCGGTCAGCGTACCGACCAGCACGGCACTGAGCCGCTTCATGCCCTCCGAAACCAACACAAACGCACAGCCAGTGGCCAACACGCCCAGCACGAGCACCGCAATCCACGTGGCCACGGTCGGCTCCGAGTACCGTTGAAAATGGGTCGCAGCGAGTGCGCCCGTGACCAACACGCCCAGCGCCATCATTGGAGCCAGTATCGCCGCAGTCCCCACCCGCGGTGCAAGCACCTTGTTGGCAAGCGCGTAGATCCCCCAACCCAGCCCCGCCAACAGCATCAGCACATTGCCCAAGACATAGCGCGGCGCAAATAGGCGGCTCACATCCTCGCGCACTCCCACGATCACGGCGACTCCAGCCAGCACCAGTGCCATACCTGCCATTTTCCCGGCACCCAACCGCTCGCGCAGCACGGCGACAGCCAGCACTGTCAGCGCGACGTATTGCACCTGGACGACCAACGAGCCAGCACTGGCCGTGGTATAACTCAACGCCAGCGCATAGAGCGAGAAGTTCAAGCTCATGCCCATCCCTCCGATCAGATGCCACCAAGACCACTGAATGTCCCGTAGGTTATGGCCGCGGGCGAAAAAGGCGACCGATACGACCGCCGCGCCTTGCAGCAACCGGAGAAAGGCGATCGTGAACGGATCGAAAACGGAAAATAGCTGTTTCACCAGCACCGGGATGACGCTCCACAACGCGAACACGCCCAGCATACACAGTATCCCTACCCCCATCCTGCCGATCCCTTTCTCAGCGGCGCGTAAAGGGCGCGAGGGCTTCTTTCCCCGTATGTATATTTGTATTTAGGTTTTAGTTTTAGTTGCAATTTTGGGCGCTGGCAAATAAACCCAACTCGGCGCCGCCCGGCAATTTAACTTACCATCTCTGCGACGCTTTTTGACGCGACCATGTTCGATTTCATCTACGCCGAAGAGTCCATCCTCAACCACCGGCGCACCCGCGCCCTGCTGGCCCGCTTCCCCCGCGCTCAGCGAGTTCCCTGCGCCCGCTACGGCGAGGTTTTCAACCGCACGGCGCAAAACTTCCGCCTGCAAAAGCGCCGCCCCGCGCTCATTCTCGCCCACAAGACCGGCCGGCGCGTCCTCCCCGCCCCTGCTGGCTACGGCATCGGCGGCGAGCGCAATTACTACTTCTCGCACCTACTCAACTGCCCCTACGACTGCCGCTACTGCTTCCTCCAAGGTCTGTACCGCTCGGCGCACTTGGTCCTTTTTGTCAACTACGAAGACTTCCAACGCGACATCGCCGCACACATCGCAGCGGATACCCCGGATGCGCCCTATTTCTTTTCTGGCTACGACTGCGACAGCCTCGCGCTAGAGGGCATTACCCACTTTACAGCCGAGTTCCTCCCCTTCTTTGCCGACCACCCACAGGCGTACTTTGAACTCCGCACCAAAAGCGTGCGCATCAAAACCCTACTCGCCACCGAGCCGCTGCCCAACTGCGTCGTCGCCTTCAGCATGACCCCGCCGGCACTCGCCGACCAATTCGAGGTCGGCGCGCCGCCGGTGGCCCGGCGCTTAGAGGCCATCGTCGCTTTGCAGGAGCGCGGCTGGCCCATTGGGCTGCGCTTTGACCCGCTGCTTTACGACCGCGCCTACGAGCAGCGCTACCGCGACCTGTTCGCCCTCTCGTTCTCGCAAGTCCGCCGCGACCGCCTGCACTCGGTCAGCTTGGGCCAGTTTCGCCTGCCGCAAGGCATGTACAAAACTATGCACAAGCTCTATCCAGACGAGAAGCTCCTCGCCTATGGCTTGGCGGAAAAAGACGGCATGGTTTCCTATCGGCCCACCTTGGCCAAACGGCTACACGACTTTTGCACCGATCAAGTGCTCCAATACATTCCCGCCGAGCGTTTCTTCCCCTGCCCCTCCACCACCCTACAGGCCTGATATGCGCGTCTTAGTCACGGGTGCCAGCTCTGGCATTGGCCGCGCCGTCTGCGAAAGGCTACTCGCCGACGGCCATCGCACCATCGGCCTTGCCCGCGACTTCGGCAAATTCCCCGGCGAGGACCGCCGCTTCGAGGCGCACCCAATCGACCTCGCCGACCTCGACCGACTCCCCACTCAGCTCCAGAACCTCGTCGCCGCCCATCCAGCCCTCGACGCCCTAGTCCTCAATGCTGGCGTCGGCCGCTTCGGCACCCTAGAGCAATTCTCTTACGGCCAGATCCGCGCCCTAATTGACCTCAATCTCACCAGTCACGTCTTCGTCGCCCGCGCCTTTTTGCCGACTCTCAAAAAGGCGGGTCGCGGACACTTGGTCTTTATAGGCTCGGAAGCAGCACTCGCCGGCACGGCCCAAGGCAGCTTGTACTGCGCCGCCAAGTTCGCCCTGCGCGGCTTCGCCCAAGCCCTGCGCGCCGAGTGCGCCCGCACTGGCGTTCGCGTTACGTTGGTCAACCCCGGCATGGTCCAGTCGCCTTTCTTCGACGAATTAGACTTTCGGCCCGGCCCAGCACCCGACAATCACATCTTACCGGCCGACGTCGCCGCAGTCATCGTCCAAGCCCTGACTATGCGCGCCGGCACGGTGCTCGACGAGATCAACCTCTCGCCGCAAAAAAAGGTGATCGATTTTGGCCAAAAAAGTAGCGGGGATGGGCAGTCGAGGGTTTAAGTGGCGAGTGGTTAGCGCGGCCCAACCACTCTGATACATTTGTCGCAAGAAAGCCAACAGCCATGCTCCAACGCACCCACCTCGCCCTGCTCGTCGCCACCTGCATCCTCTCTTCGGGCTGCGCCACGGTCCGCCGCGACCTAGGGCGCACGCTCGTCCCGGACCAAATCGAATTCCAACTCGGAGCACAAGTCGCCGCCCAAATTGAGCAAGACCAGCGCGTCCATCCCTCAGCACCGCTGCAAGCTTATGTCCAGCGCGTCGCGGAAGCCTTGCTCAAAGCACCCCACGCCGATGGCCTCGCAGACGAGCGCAGCTTTGCCCGCGGGCGCACCGACGGCCCCGAAGGTAGCGAGTACGCCCAATCCATCTCCAACGCCGCCCCACTCAACCTGCCTACCCGATCGGGTGTCCGCTACCGAGTGAAGGTCTTAGACGATCCCAAGCAGGTGAATGCCTTTGCCGTCATCGGCGGCTATCTCTACGTCTATAGCGGCTTACTGTTAGCTATGGAAGACGAAGCCGAACTAGCTGGAGTCCTCGCCCACGAGATCGGCCACATTGTCGGCCGCCACTCGGTCAACCAGCTCGTCGGCCGTTTCGGCCTCGATGTCCTCAAGGAGCTAGCGTTTGGCAAAGACCCACATCAGATCGGCCAACTCGCCGCCCAACTCGCCAGCACTCGCTTCAGCCGCGACGACGAGCGCCAAGCCGATGCCTTCGGCGTCCGCTACGCCATTGCCGCCGGCTACGATCCACACGGCCTGTTGCGCTTTTTTGCAAAACTAAAAAAGCTCGAAGCGCACCGCCGCTCCGACCTAGCAAGGCTCTTCGCCAGCCATCCGCCTACCGATGAGCGGATCCGCCGCATTGAGCACCTGATTGACCAGTACGGAGCCAGCGGCGGCCAGAACTATCGGGCGCGGTTTGTGCGCGAGACCGCCGTCCTGCGGCACTAGTGTTACGCAGTCGCTGGTTATCGTCGGCCCCGGCGTCCTTGCCGCTTTCGCGGGAATCCAGGGCGGGCCAGAGGCCTCCGCACCCAAGAGGGTGGGTCCGCCCCGCACAAGAACGGCACCCCTGATCCGACGCGGGGCGAGAATCCAGTCCAGCGCGGACCGGTTGTCTAGGCACCGGATGCGGATTTTCCGGTCGACCAAGCGTCCAGCAGCACCGCACCCGTCCATTGTCGCGGCTCAATTCAACCCCTACTTTATTGGTCAGATTTTTCACGTCTCCAAGGAAATCTAAATGCCCCTCGTCTTTCTCCTTTTTTTGCTCTTGCGGCCGGACGCCCTCTTGAGCCAAGAGCGCCCGCCGACGCCGGTCATTGTCGCCGAGGTCCTCGAACAACCGCTCGTCGAAGACCTCACCTTTGTCGGGCGCATCCAGCCCATGCGCTCCAGCCGCGTCGCCGCCGAGACCGAGGGGCGAGTAATCCGGCGCTTCAAAGAAGCCGGCCAAGCCGTGCGCGGCGGCGATCCTCTCTTTGAACTAGCCAACGATCCGCTCCAAGCCTCGCTAGGCGAAGCCCAAGCCGATGTTGCACTGCGCCAGTTCAACTACGACCGCAGCCGCCAGTTGCGCGCCACCGACGCGGCGTCCGAGCAAGACCTGCGCAACGACGCCTACGAGCTAGCCCGCGCCCAAGCCAAGCTAGCCGGCCTCCAAGCGCAGGTAGCCGATCTCTTTGTCCGCGCCCCGTTCTCCGGGCACATCATCCAGACCTTTACCGAGGTCGGCCAATGGGTCGGGCGCGGTGGCGAAATTGCCCAAGTAATCTCCATCGACACGATCCGCGTGTACGTCGATGTGCCCGAACGCTACGTGTCGCAGCTAACTTTGGGCGACCGCGCCGACATCGTCGTTGATGCCCTCGGCGGCGACCCCATTGCCGGCCTCGTGGCCGTCATTTCCGCCGAGGGCTACGCCTCCTCCCACACCTTCCCGGTCGTCGTCGGGGCACTCAACCCAGACGGCCGGATGCGCAGCAATATGTCCGCCCGCGTGCGCTTCCAGATCGCGCAGGCCCCGTCATCCCTGCTAGTGCATAAGGACGCCCTAGTCTCCGGGCCGCAAGGACCAGTCGTGTACCTCGCCCGCGACGGCCAAGCCGTCAGCCGCCCCGTCAAGACCGGACTAGCGCACAAGGGCTACGTAGCCGTTACCGGCGAGCTGGCGCTCGGCGACTTGGTGGTAGTGCGCGGCAACGAGCGGTTGGCCGACGGCCAAGCCGTGCGCATCATCCGGCGGCAGCCCTAGCCCGTCATGCGTCTCGTCAATACCGCCATCAAGCGGCCCGTCAGCGCGATCGTCGGCGTGTTGTTCGTCGCGCTCTTCGGCCTGATATCGCTCTTCCGCATTCCGGTTCAGCTCACCCCGGACGTCGATCGGCCCATCGTCACGGTCTCTACCGTATGGCCGGGCGCTAGCCCCGAAGAAGTCGAGCAAGAGATCGTCCAGCGCCAAGAGGAACAGCTCAAAAGCGTCGAGGGCCTAGTGCTGATGACCAGCGAGAGCAACGACAGCCGCGGGGTCGTCACGCTCGAGTTCAACGTCGGCGTCGATCCAGACGCGGTGCTGCTGTTGGTCTCCAACAAGCTCAATCAAGTCTTCGGTTATCCGCTCGACGCCGAGCGGCCCGTGATCTCGGCCGGCGGCAGCGGCCCAAGCGGGGCTATCACGTGGATCATACTCGAACTTCTACCAGGCCGCGACGATCTGGATATCGAGCGCTACCGCGACTACGCCGAGGACGTCGTCAAAACCGCCCTAGAGCGCGTGCCCGGCGTGTCCCGAAGCGATATTTACGGCGGCTACGACCGCCAACTCCAAGTCATCGTCGATCCGCAGGCTATGGCCGCCCGCCAACTCACCGTGCAAGACCTAGCCCAAGCCCTCACCCGCGAAAACGCCAATACCAGCGCCGGCGCCTTTGACGAGGGCAAACGCCGCTACATCGTGCGCACCGTCGGCCAGTACCAGCAGCCCAGCGACATTGAGCAGGTCGTCGTCCGCTCGGCCGACGGCACCCGGGTCACCGTCGGCGAAATAGCCCGAACCCGCCTTGGCTATGTCCGCAATGTGGCGGCCGTGCGGCAAAAGGGCCGACCCGCCATTGCCATCAACGCCCAGCGCGAGACCGGGGCCAACGTCCTCGAAGTCATGGACGGCATCCGCCGCACCATCCGGCAGCTCAACGAGGGGCCGCTGGCCCGCGAGGGCCTCTTGCTCACGCAGGTGTACGACGAGACCGACTACATCGAGAGTGCCATCAGCTTGGTGCGCTCCAACATCATCATCGGCGGCGCACTAGCGGTGACGGTGCTCTTTATCTTTTTGCGCAGCATCAGCTCGGTGGCAATCATCGCCACCGCCATCCCGATTTCAATTGTCGGCACCTTTTTAGCGATGTGGCTTTTGGGCCGCAACATCAACGTCATTAGCCTCGCTGGGATGAGCTTTGCGGTGGGCATGGTCATCGACAACGCCATCGTCGCGCTCGAAAACATTTTCCGCCACCAGCAGCTGGGCAAAAGCCGCGGCCGCGCGGCCTTGGACGGAGCCTCAGAGGTCTGGGGGGCACTCCTAGCCAGCACCTTGACCACAGTGGCCATCTTCCTGCCGATCGTCTTTGTCGAGGACGAGGCCGGTCAGCTCTTTCGCGACATCGCCATTGCGGTTTCCTGCTCGGTGGTGCTCAGCTTGCTCGTGGCCATCTCCGTCATCCCCAGCTTGGCCAACAAAATTCTCGGCGGCGACAAGCAGCGCCGGGACCCGCTAGCCGCTTGGGGCGACCGGGTGCGCACCTTTATCGCGCAAAGCGTCTTTCGCATCAGCGGCAGCACGGTATTGCGCTTGGGAGTCATCACCGGGCTGATCGGCTTCTCGCTGGCCATCGCTTGGACCTTGCTGCCCAAATCCGAGTACCTGCCCACTGGCAATCGCAACCTGGTCTTCGGCATCATCTTACCGCCGCCCGGTTACAACCTCGACGAGCTAATCCAAGTGGGCCAGACCATCGAGGACGTCTTGCGGCCCCACTGGGAGGCCGCCGCCGCCCCCGACAGCCCCCAAGCTCAAGCACTACCCGGGCCGCCGATTGACAACATGTTCTTCGTCGCTTTTGGCCGCTCGGCCTTCATGGGCGCACGCTCGGCCGATCCGGCGCGAGTGCGCGAGCTTATCCCAGTCATCCAAGGGCCGGTCTTCGGCGGCGTACCGGGCACCTTCGCCATCGTGCAGCAATCCAGTCTCTTCCAACGCGGCGGCAGCAGCGGGCGCTCCATTGACATCGAGATCACCGGGCCCGATCTGAGCCGCCTCATTGGGCTGGGCGGCCGGATCTTCGGCCAAGTCCGCCAAGTCGTGCCCGGTGCTCAATCTCGTCCGATTCCCAGCCTCGACTTGGGCAATCCAGAAGTCCGCATCCTCCCCGACCGCGTGCGCGCCGCCGACTTGGGGCTTTCGGCCCAGGACATCGGCTTGGCGGTCAACGCGCTATTAGACGGTGCTCTCGTCGACGGCTATCAGTACCAAGGCGAGGAGATCGACTTGGTGCTGCGGGGTGAGGAGGATTGGTTCCGCACCCAAGACATTGAGGCCCTACCCATCTACACCCCACACGGGCAACTAGTGCCGCTCAGCGCCGTGGCCCGCGTCGAAGTCACCACCGGCCCCGAGCAGATCAACCACATCGAGCGCAGCCGGGCCATCACCGTCCAAGTCATCCCACCGGAGACCATCGCCCTAGAGACGGTGCTCGATGATATCCAAGCCCAGATCGTCCAACCCCTCGTCGATTCGGGCGAGCTAGCTCCGCCCTACCAGATCCAGCTTTCCGGTTCGGCCGACGACCTGCGGCGCACCCGCCAAGCACTCCAGTGGAACTTTCTGTTGGCCTTGGTGATCACCTACCTGCTGATGGCCGCGCTCTTCGAGAGTTTTCTCTACCCATTCGTCATCATGCTCAGCGTACCGCCGGCGCTGGCTGGCGGCATTCTCGGCCTAGAGGTTGTCAACCTCGCGCTGACCTATCAGCCGCTCGACATCCTCACCATGCTCGGTTTTGTCATCCTCATCGGCGTGGTGGTCAACAACGCCATCCTCATCGTCCACCAGACGCTCAATATCCTGCGCGACGCGCCCGAAACGCCCGTCAAAGAGGCCATCCGCGACGCGGTTTTCAGCCGCGTGCGGCCGATTTTCATGTCCATGATTACCAGTGCCCTTGGGATGCTGCCATTGGTCATCTTCCCCGGTGCTGGCTCCGAACTCTACCGCGGCTTGGGCAGCGTCGTCATTGGCGGCCTGCTGCTATCTACGCTATTCACCCTCTTCCTAGTGCCCACCTTCCTCAGCTTGGCCATGGATCTAAGGGCTTGGCTGGGCCGCGTTGGGAGGACGGAGAGAATATAAAAATACCGGCCTCCGCAGAGGCCGGTATTCTAAAAGCATCGGTCGGAGTTGAGCGGATAGTTTCGGCGACTAAAAATCTAGCTTCAGCCGCAAGGCGGGGACGGCGGCTTCGCGCCCGGGTAGAGCCCCCAGTTCCACGTTCTTGGCCAACATGTTGATAGCCTGGACTTGGTCGCGCAGGTGGGCCAACGACGCGATCTTTACCCACGCCGACAGCGGCACCCAACCAGCCGCGGTATCCGCCCCCGTCAGAGAGGCCGTCCCTATCGCCGCGACCGTCAACCCCATGAGCGCGAGCCCCTGTTTGTGCTCGCCGATGTAGAAATAGCCCGCGCCCGGCACGGGAATCTCCAGCAGGAAGGCCAACAGCCCGGACTTGGGCTGCTGGTACGCGGCGTGGCGCACCTGAATGCGCTGCGGCCCCAGCGTACGCAACGAGCGAATTTCGGCCAGCGCATACGCGGCTTCCCGCTCCTGCAAGGCACCGACGACCTCGACGACCGCCACCGAATCCGCCGCAAGCTCCTGCACGCGCAACGAGCGCACCCGGCCATCGGTAAACACGGCTTCGCCCCACGCCGCTTCGGCCTGCATCTCTTGCAGCAGGCTCCGCACTTGTTCGGCCGCCATGGCCGCTTCGGTCCCGCGTACCACCAGCAGGATCGCCGGCAGCCAAATCCATAGTATCCAACGCATGTCCCACCTCATCTGAAGTTGTCAATTCCGCCTTCTCAATCTACCCGACGCCGCTTCGCCTTGTCAAATGCGGCCCATTGCTTTCCTAACTTTAACCCCTATTTTCAAATTTTCTCATGCAGACCCAACTCCAACAAGCCATAGCAGCCACCCGCGAAGCCGGGGCACTGACCTTGCACTATTTCGGCGGCCCCCTTGAGGTCACCTACAAAGACCGGAACGATCCGCTGACCGCGGCCGATCTCCAAGCCGACGCCTACCTCAAGCAAGCCCTGCGCGATCTGCGCCCAGACTGCGGCTGGCTCTCCGAAGAGACCGTTGACGACCGCCAACGTCTCAAAAAAGAAGCCGTGTGGATCGTCGATCCCATCGACGGGACCCGCGAGTTCGTCGCCGGCATTCCCGAATACGTGGTCGCCGTGGCCTTGGTCGAAGTAGGCGAGCCGACCCTAGCGGTTATTTTTAATCCCGCTCGGGCCGAAGTCTTTGCCGCCGTCTCTGGCAGCGGCACTTTTCGCAATGGTCAGCGCGTATTTTGCAGCGAGGTCCAATCCCTCAGTCAAGCCACGGCCGTCGTCAGCCGCAGCGAGACCAAACGCGGTGGGATTGACCCTTTTTGCTCGCACCTCGGCGCAATCCGCCCGGTCGGCAGCGTCGCCTACAAACTGGCCTTAGTAGCGGCCGGGGCCTGCGATCTCAACTTTAGCATCCAAGACAAAAACGAGTGGGACGTTTGCGCGGGCGACCTGCTGGTGCGCGAGGCCGGCGGCCTCATGCACACCTGCGACCGCCACGTGCGCACCTATAACCAAGCCGACCCCCTCATCCCCGGCGGACTCGCCGCTGGCAACGCCTCGCTGGTGGCGCACATTCTCCACCTGATGCACGAGCAAAAACCATGATAACGGCCCGCAACGCAGCAGATTTTGTCGCAGAGTACGCCACCCTCCTCGAACTCAGCGGTGCTTCCTCCTTTCGGGTGCGCGCCTACGCCAACGCCGTGCGCGCCCTCGAAACCCTAACCACCCCCCTCGACGAACTGCTCGCCGCCGGGGCCCTGACCTCGGTCAAAGGCATCGGCGACAGCGTGGCTGAACTAGTGATCGAGTTCGCTAACACCGGCACGGCCCAAGCCTATGAAAAGCTGCGGGCCGCAACGCCCGAGGGCCTGCTCGACATGCTGCGGGTCCCGGGCTTGGGGCCGCGCAAGATCGTCGCCATCCGCAAGGCCCTCGGCATTGAAACCCTCGCCGCCCTCGAACAAGCCTGTCGCAACGGCCAACTCGCCACTCTCAAGGGCTTCGGCGCCAAAACGCAAGCTAACATTCTCAAGGGCGTCGAGTTCATTCGCGCCCACGCCGGGCATTGTCGCGTCGATACTGCCCACCAAAGCGCCCAAAGCTTGCTCGCCGTCTTGCGCCCCTACGCGCAGTACCTCGCCGTCGCCGGAGCGTTGCGCCGAGCGCGCGAGACAGTCCAACAGCTCGACTTCGCAATCAGCACTCCCGACACCGCGGCCGCGACGGCGGCTTTTGCGGCTCACCCGGATATAGCCGAAGTCATCGCGCCGTACGCCGGACGGCTGACCAACGGGCTGCAAGCCAACCTGCATGTAGTCTCAGAAGGTGCCTTCGCGGCGGCTCTACACTACTACACAGGCAGCGAGGCACACCGCGCCGCCCTGTGCGCCAAGGCCGCCGAATGCGGCCTAGTCCTCAACCAACGCGGACTCTGGCGCAACGATGAACGCATTGAATGCGCGGATGAAGCGGCTTTGTTCGCCGCCTTGGGCCTTGCCTACATCCCGCCGGAGTTGCGCGAAAACCAAGGTGAGATCGAGGCCGCCGCCGCTGCGCTGCCCGAGCTAGTAACGGCCGCCGACATGCGCGGTATGCTCCACGTGCATTCGACCTATTCGGATGGAGCCGACAGTCTAGAGGCCATGGCTCGCGCCGTGCAAGAACGCGGCTTTGAGTACCTGGGCATTGCCGACCACAGTCAGACTGCGGCCTACGCCGGTGGGCTTGGCGTTGCCCAAGTCCAGCGCCAGTGGGAAGAAATCGACCGGCTCAACGAGGAATTGGCCCCCTTCCGCATCTTCAAGGGCATTGAGTCGGATATCCTCGGCGACGGCTCGCTCGACTACGACGACAGCCTGCTTGCCCAGTTCGATTTCGTGGTCATCTCGGTTCATTCGCAGTTCAACCTGAGCCGCGACGCTATGACCGCTCGCATCGTCCGCGCCATCGAACACCCAGCCGCCACCATCGTCGGCCATCCCACCGGGCGCTTGCTCCTCAACCGCGCCGGTTACGCCGTCGATATCGACTCGATCATCGAAGCGGCCGCCCGCTGTGGAGTCGCCCTCGAAATCAACGCCCATCCAGCGCGGCTCGACCTCGACTGGCGGCACGTCAAAAAAGCGCGCGACCACGGCGTGCAAATCGCCGTCAACACCGACGCCCACAGCATCGCCGGCCTAGACCATCTCGGCTACGGCATCGGCATCGCCCGCAAGGGCTGGCTGCGCGCGGCCGACATCCCCAACGCGCTCAGCCGCCCAGCCATTGCCGCTTGGTTCCGCCGCTGATATGACCCGTAGCGATTACCTCCCACAGCTTTTTCGGCGACTACAAACATTTCGCCAAGAGGCCCGACTTAAGCCTGAGCAGGTCGAAAGAGAGTATGCTCGCTTAGACTTTACCCAAAGCTGGAAGTGAACTGCGGATTGATCCAAAGAATCCCTTCCGGCCTCAGCTTGGGTAAAACTTCTACAAAGGCTTGCGTGAGAAACCGCAGGTAATCCCTCGGGTCTTTTTCGATACCGATCCCTTCTGAGTGCCTTTGCCCCCAATAGGGCGGACTCGTCACAACTATATGTATGGACTCGTCTGGAAGCTGCGGGATCAGGTCTAAACAGTCGCCTTCGTGGGTTTTATTGATTGGAAAAGGTCCGATTCGGTTCATTGGCTCTTCCTTTCTGCATATTTTTTGACCCCAATAGGACTGAGCGGGGAATTGCACCGCAGTCCTGTCTTTTTGAACTTATAAATGGCATCTCACGAGTCAAGAATGCAGCCCCATGCCAAAATCATCGGCTTAGCCGGCCCCTCTGGTGCGGGCAAGACCACGCTCGCCCGCGCCCTCCAGACTCGCCTGCCCGGCCCAGCCACCGTGCTGTCCCTCGATGCGTACTACCGCGACTTAGCCGCCCTCGCCCCAGCCGCGAGAGCCGGCGTCAACTTCGACGCCCCCGCGGCGCTCGATCACCAGCGTCTCACCGAAGATCTCCGCCAACTCGCCGCTGGCCACTGCGTCAAAATCCCGGTGTACGACTTTGTCACCCACACGCGCCAAGCCAACCAACACAGCCTCACCCCCACCGATTTCCTGCTCGTCGAGGGCCTCTTTGCCCTCTACTGGCCCGACATCAACGCCCTCTACCACCTGCGCCTCTTCGTCACTGCCAGCGACGCGCTCTGCTTGGAACGCCGCCTCGCCCGCGATCGCGTCGAGCGCGGCCGTTCTCCCGCTTCGATCCGCGCCCAATACCAAAATCAGGTCCGCCCCATGTACCGCCGCCACATCCAGCCCACTGCCCACTACGCAGATTTGATCCTCGACGGCAGCACGCCCACTGAAGAACAGGTCGCCGCCGTCCTAGCCGCTTTGTAGGGGAATTGCTTGCGACGCGGTGCCAAGCATCAAACAGCAAACCACGGGCGCACCGCCACTCCATTGCGCCGGTACGCACGGTCGCCGCCGTAGATCAACGAGGCATTCGCAATATCCTGTCCGGCAGTGCGGCTCCACCATATAAGCGCGGCGAACGCATCAGAGCCGACCGTTTGTCCAGACTTGATCTCAATCGGATAGAGCGTCGATCCCTGTTCCACCAGTAGATCAACCTCGTGGCCGGTGCGGTCGCGCCAAAAATACAGCGGGGGCTTCTGGCGGTGATGGTGGAAGGCCTTAGCCACTTCGGCTACTTGGTAATTTTCAAAAAGGGGACCGCGCAATGGATGAGTGGGCAGCACTTGGGGGTCTTTTATGCCCAGCAAATAACAGGCGAGACCGGTGTCGTAGAAGTACAGCTTGGGACTTTTGATCAGCCGCTTATTGAAGTTGCGGTGGTGCGGCGGCAACAGAAAGACGACAAAACTAGTTTTCAAAACGGATATCCAACGCCGCGCCGTATCTACGGCGATGCCGCAATCGCTGGCTAGCGCCGCGCAATTGAGTACCTGCCCGACCCGACCGGCGCACAAAGCCAAAAAGCGCTCAAAAGTATCTAGATTGCCGATATTGACCAGCGAACGCACATCGCGTTCGAGATAGGTTTGTACATAGTCAGGAAGCCATATCGCCGGCGGGATGCGCTGATCGTGAATCCGCGGATAGAAGCCGGTGTAGAGGACCTGCCATAGCTGGAGCTGAGTCTTGCGACTGGCAAATAACGTCGCAGGAGTTTCGGGGGCTGGCTGGGCTTGACCTTCGAGTTCGGTACGCGAAAACGGCAGCAGGTACAGGACGGCGCAACGGCCGGCCAACGTCTGCACAATGCGATCCATGAGCAGAAAATTCTGCGAACCAGTTAGCACAAACCGGCCCGTGCTATCGTCCACGTCAACACTGCTCTGGATGTAGGAAAACAATTCGGGCACCCGTTGGACTTCATCCAAAATGACCGGGCCGTCAAGTTGGTCGAGAAACCCTCGGGGATCCTCTAGGGCAAAGATGCGTTGGTCGGGATCTTCCAAGGAGTAGTAGCTATGCTGGGGAAAGGTCGTTCTGGCTAAGGTCGTCTTTCCAGACTGGCGCGGGCCGGTGAGGGTAAGCACCGGATACAAGCGGGCATCGCGCAAAAGATACTGTTGTAGGATGCGCCTAATCATCTAGCGAATTTACGATTCTATCGTAAATCTGTCAAAAATAGCGGATCAATGGCCTAAAACGGCCCGGCATGGTGCGACGGCTCATTGAAGTAGCGCTGGGTCTCCAAATCGAGGGTGATTTCGCAATGGGGCGGTAAGGCGATGCTTAGGTGCTTGCTATCGACAGCTATTTGGCACTCCTCAGTCGCCAAGGGCGGTGCCGCATACGTGCCAGCATAGCCGCCCAGCCAGCCCGGGTACTCACTAGTGCGGCTTTGATACGCAGCCCGGCCAAAGCGGTGCTCGCCAAAAGCACCGCCCTGAATGACCAGTTCCCGGCCCTCGTTGTGGTTCAAATTGACCAAGCGCACGACCGTGCGGCTCGCTTCGAGCTTTTCCACCAAGGCCCCGACGTCTGCGGGCAGGCCGGGGCGGCGGCCCTGGGCGTCAAAGTAGCGCAGGCGCGTGTGCAGCAGGCCGCCGTTGTAGATGGGTTGCGGACCGCCCATAGTGAGTTGGATGAGCGCTTCAGAGGAGACGGGATTGCCCCATTGCCAGTGGTGGACGTGATGGCGGGTGCCCACGTCTTGGTCGGCACGCAGTTGAGCCAAGCGTCGGCCTGCCACTTGGTAGGTGGCCTGTAGCATTTGCTCTGGATAGGTCGGGTTGGCCCCGGCCAAAAAGCGCACCCAAGGAGCCTCGTGGCCCGAGTCCTCTTTGTTGTGAAAGGGAAACACCGCGGCCCAGTCGAACGCTTCTTTGTGCCGAAGGGCCTCCATGCGCTCCCAGTCGCCGTCGTCCATAGACAGGTTCCACAGCGTCACCGGGTACACCGGACTCATAGGCTGCCAGTCGAACCAACCGGCATCGCCGTAGCGGTAGGGCACTAAAAAGGTTTCGCGCTTTGCGCCCATGGCGGCAAACTGGCTCGCCCAGCGCTCGGCCACGCTCATGTACTGGTCGCGGATATCCTCCATCCGCCCTTGTTCCAAGATGCGGTCCATCTGCTGGCGCGGCAGGTCGAGATAGGCGCGGTCGCGGGTCAACAGGTAGGCGTTGGCCGCCGCGTCGAGGGTGGCCTTTTGCAACGTCAAAAAACCGTGCGGAAAAGTCCAGCCGTAGCGCCCGCCATACCAGTTGCCAGCGCAGTACTCGCCCACTTGGCCGGAAAGACCGACGTTGTCCGGCAACAGGCCGCCATTGGCTTGGGCCCGTTCCACCCAAGCGTCGGTGTATTCCACCGCCCAAGCGCGGTATTTTTCGTCGCCGGTGATCAGGAAGGCGTTGGTCGCCAACGAGGTGACGGCCAAATTGGTCGGCGTGTCGCCCTGACGCCAGCGGTCGAACAAGGTCTGTCCCATCAGGCGGGCTTTGGCCGGGTCGGCCAAGTCCTGCACACCAGTGATGCCAGGCAAGTCGAAAAAGGGCAGATCGTACACTTCCATGCTGCTGCCCAAGGGGTTGTAGCTTTGTTGGTCGCGCTCGGCCAGCGGGGCGAAGTAAGGACCGTGGCTGCCGTTGAGGCCCGAGCGCAGGATTTTGTGCTCGGGGTCGTAGTTTTGTGCTTCCGGGTCTTCGTTGAGGTAAAAACCAGCAAAGCGACAGGCCCGTTCAACGCGCCGCGGGGCCTTGGGGTGGGCTAGGCACAAGTGATAAAAGCAGACATCGCTTTCGGCTTGGTGCATCTGGTCTTCGCGGATGCCGTATTCCTTGCTGACTGTGCCCAAGCGAGTCAGTTGGCGCGTGATGGCCTCCCACTGGCGGTCGGCCAAATGCAACAGGTGCTCGCCGCCGCCCATCAGATAGACGAGCGGCCAATTAAAAAAAGGCTCGTAGAAATCATCCGGGCTACCGCCGCCCCACTCGTCCTGCCAGATAAATTCGCCGTCCTCGCGGGTGAAGTGGTCGAGAAAGGGCGGCACCGCTTGGTCTAAGGCGTCGAAGAGGCGGCGCTGCCACACAGCCCAATGGGCCGGCGCGTTGAGCGGGATATTGGCGGTTATGGCGGGCATGTCCGTGCTCCTGAGAAGGTTGTTAGAGTGAGCGCGTATAAAACAGCCACGCCCAGCACGAGAATAACTACCAATATGTCGGCTTACGCCCGGCTTGGTAAGGGGCGTTTCAGCATAAAAGCAGCTTGACCAAGTCGAATGAGGCGGGTTTATTTGCGCCGACAGCGGAAAATCGCTGATTGGGAAAGGGGTAGCACCATGCACAGCCACGTTCGGTTCTTGCTCTGGGGGCTGGTCCTGTTGGGTGTGGCCGAGTGTACGCCCACGCTGCCCCCAGAGCCGCTGCACATCCACATCAGCGGCGAAGAATTCACTTGGCAGTTCCGCTACTCAGGCCCCGACGGCGTACTGCACACTGCCGACGATATCGTCAAGCCGGGGCAGGAGTTACACCTGCCGCTCGGGGTAGCGGCCGAACTCGAGCTGACGAGTCGGGATTACATCTACACTTTTGCCCTGCCGCATCTCGACCTGCGGCAAGTGGCCGTGCCCGATTTGACCTTTTCACTGGCTTTTACCCCCCAGACCACCGGCGCATTCCCCTTTGTCGGCGACCAGATGTGTGGCTTTGCACACGAGTCGCTCAACGGGCGCGTGGTAGTCGAGTCGCCAGCGGCTTTCGTCGCTTGGCTGGCAGGGCCGTGAGGCTTGGAGCAATTCTAGGGAGACGAACAACGTCGATATTTAGGGCCCGGAGACAACTTCAGATGCGGTGTGTCGGGCTAGGATATACTCGACATCACCCGGTTCCTTCGACACATCCCAAGACCAGCGGCCAAAACTACCGTGTGCGTTGACGGCCTTCACCCACTGGCCGAGAAAATGGCGTTTGGTACGATCCTGCTCACTGTCTTGGCCCTTCGTCTCCAAAATCAAATAATTCCCCGATTTGAAGCGAATGAGAAAGTCGGGTACATATCTTTTTACGACGCCTCGATAAATGTACTGCACCTTAAAGTCGAGATGGTCGTTTTTGACCCAAGCGGCGACGTGGGGACTGTGGTCTAGTGCAAAGGCTTCGGATGCTTCCCAAGCACTATCGAAGACGCAACAATTGATATGGCTCCGGGTCGTGTATTCGCAGGGCTTTCCAGTGTACCAAGTCATCATATCGCTGGTTGAGCGGATTGGGCGATTCCGGTCAAAGACTAGAGTCAAGGCTTCGGTGTTTTCAAATCGGATCGCCTCCCATATATGCTGCACTACTTTGGTCATGTTGAGCATAATGGTAAGGCGGCGGCTCAGCAGTCAGGTCGGCATCCTTGCCGTCGGTCACGTCGCGTTTGTTGACAAAAGGCTGGAAGTTGGAGCCGTACTTGATCCCGTAAGGCGGGTCGATATATACCATCTGCACCTGTCCCCCAAGCCCCTCCTTCTCCAACAAGCTGTTCATCACCAATAGACTGTCACCAGCAATCAGCCGGTTGGTCCAATTGTGTCGGTGCTTGTAAAACTCAATAGCCTGCCGAATAGGCGGATTCTCGTCCGGCGCGGCAAACAGCGATAGTTGCGGCTCTGTGCCGTCGTACTTCCTAGTCGCCTCAATGATGCTGCGCGGGTCAATCCGCTCATGGACGTGCAGCGACACTGTCGGCACCTCAAACGAGGTATGCTCGGCCTTGCCCGCCCAATCGAGCTGCGGATCCAAGTGCGGATCGTAGGCGTAGGTATTCTTACTATCGTCCTTGTCCGTATCCGGCGTGACCAAGCCGATAGGAGGATTGTTCACGCGCTCCTTGTCCCGATGATCGTACGATTCAATCGGACGCTTAACGGGCGACTTCTTTCTCGATGCCATATCAGCTACCTAATTAATAGTGCTCCCGTATCACTGTCTCCTCCTCAGCCCAGCCGTATCTCCTCCCCCGCCTCTTGGCTGCGATAGATCCCATCGAGAATCTTCATCACCTGTAAAGATTGTTCCGGCGGCACCGGCGAGGGCCGCCCTTGGGCAATCGCGGCGGCGAACTCCACGCATTCCTGCGCGTGGGCTTCGAGCCCGTCGTACATCAGCATGAGCTTGCGATCGTACTGTTGGCGAGTCTGGTTGTTGCTCTCGCAAATCGCGCACTGGGGCCAATGCGCCCCGCCGCGGGTGCCGTAGAGCCACATCTGCATGTCCTCGCCTTGAGTCGGGTGATGCAAGAGCCAGCTCACCTCCAAGACGAGCGTGGCGCCGTTGTCAAAGCGCACAAAAGCCGCGGCAAAGTCCTCGACATCGTAGTGGGGTGGGATCGGCTGGCGGCCCCACTGACTGAAAGCCCCTTCTTGATGCGCCAAGGCAGCGCGGGCCACGCCCGAAACAGCCACCGGCTCGGGATGCCCCATAAACCACAAGGTCAGGTCGAGAATGTGAACTCCAATATCGATGCAGGGGCCACCGCCGCTGTGCTCCTTGAGAATAAACCCACCGCCAACCGGCGCCCCAGCCCGGCGCAGCATCCAGCTACGAGCGTGGTAGATGTCGCCGAGCGCACCCGTGTCTATCTCAGCTTTCAGCGCCCGCGACGCCCCCTGAAAGCGAAAGTGCTGCGCGGTCATCAGCTCCTTGCCCGCAGCATCGCGCGCCGCGATCATCTGGCGAACATCCTCGGGGGCGGGCGCCAACGGCTTTTCGCAGATCACGTGCTTGCCCGCCGACAGCGCGGCAATGGCCAAAGGGGCGTGATACATGTTGGGCGTGCAGATGTCGATAATATCGATATCCGGGTCGCTGAACAGCGCCTCCGGGTCTGTGTGCAGCTTGGAGACCCCGTTTTCTGCGCCAAAGCACTTCAGTGCCTCCTCGCTAATGTCGCTGCCAGCGATCAACTCAGCTTGGCTAGAAGCCTCCCAGCCGGGAATGTGCGTACGGGCGATGCCGCCAACGCCGACGATACCTACTTTGAGCGTACTCATGGCTTATCCTTGTTCTTGGTTGTGGTTTGATCTACGCGAAAAATCAGATCTGCGTCAGGGCTTCGGCCGGCATCCACCCGCCGAGGCCATTGGCCAGCCGCACCAGCATCCACCCGCCCTCCTGCCGCAGCAAGCGCACCTTGGTCCCTTCGTGCGCGACAAAAACCTCAGTCTGCTCAAGGTCGGGACCAGAGTGCGCATGGGCCGCAGCAACAGTGACGATGGCTTCGCTCGTCTGCGCCTGATGGCGCAGGCGCGTCCCCAGCCACAGCGCGGACCCAACGCTCAGCCCGGCACACAGCAATAGCCCGACTAGCCACAGCACCCCGGGACGCGGCTGGGCGAACAACCACCGCACCCCCAAGACAAAGACCGCGAAAAACGCCGCGGCGAACAGCAGGCTGAGTTGGTTAAACGTCGGCCAAAAATAAGCGGCCACCAGCGCGACGACCAACGCGCCGAGGCCATCCTCCGTTTGCGGGTCGCGGTCTTTCTTGACTAGGTTGGCAAAGCGCAGGTTGGCCTCAATGTCCTCGTCGTGCGGTAGCAAGCGCCGCGCCCGCTCATACCAGAGAATTGCTTCGCCCAGCTTGCCGGACTTAAAGCAGGCATTGCCTAAGTTGTAGTAGAGCCGGGCGTCTCGTACCCCGGCGTCCACCACCGCCAAGTAGCTGCGTCGCGCCGCGGCAAAATCCCCGTCCCGATAGAGCGCGTTGGCCTCGTTGTACTGACCAGCCGCGGCCGCGGCTTGGAGTTGGGTGCCCAACAAGAGCAACAGTGCTAGCGTACGCATCATATCCGCTTCTCCAAATCTGCTATCACTGCTCCGGCCAAGCGTCGCGCGGCCGCCCTATCCGTCGGCGCACCGCCCGCCGGTGCAAAGCGCGCAAAGTCGCAGCGGGTCAGCAGGTCGCGCAAGGAGGCAATCGTCGCGGCTTCAACGTGGCGCGCCGCCAAGACTTCAGTACAGACCTCAATGGTCAAGCCAGCCGCAGCAAGGTTGAGGCGGTCGGCTACGAACTCCAGCACCGCAGCGCGGACCGCGCCGTAGAACTCGGCCTCGCTGCCAGTCTCAAGCAAGGCATCGGCGCGAGCAAGGCGGCGGCCGGCTTCGCCTTTGGCCCGGCGCTGCCGTGCGTACGCCACATCGCCTTGCAAACGCCGCTGGTGGCGTTGCCACAACAGTAGAGCAAAAAAGGCCAGCGGCAGCACCCCTTGCAGGGTCCAAAACCAATAGCTGTTGTGCAACATGGAACCCGCGCCGAGGACCTCGACGTCGGGCTTGATGTAGCGAATATCCTCGCCGACGGCCTCGATGTCGCGGCGGCTCAGCCCATAGGTCACCCCCTCCTCTTCGGCACTCCCCTCGCTGTGAATGGCGATGGGTGCTGATTGGAGCACTTCGTAGCGCGCTTGGTGTGGATCGAAGTACGCAAAGCGCAGCGGCGGGATGTTCAGGGTGCCGCCCTGCTCGGGAATCAAGATGTATTCAAAGAGGCGGTGCCCCCCGTACACGCCGTTGGTAATCCGCTCTTGTTCTTCGACCTTGGGGTCGTAAAGTTTGACGTCAGCGGCCGCATCAACTTGTAAAGGCTGCACCGCGGCCATGTTGCCCTCCCCCTCGACGAGTACGCGCAGCGTTACCGGATCCCCGACCGCAACTTGGGTCGGCTGGGCCTCGACGCTGAGTTGGAAGCGCCCCACTGCGCCGGTAAATTCTGCCGGGCGGCCCTTATCGGGCAGCGGTAGCACCTCGATTTGCAAGGCCTCGCTTTGCAGGAGTACCGAGCGCGAGCGGCCAAAAAACGGATCGCCGGCGAAGAAATCGTCGAGCACGCCGCCGCGCCGCGTACGCTGTTGCGGGATGTCACAGGAAACGGCCAACGCGCCGACAGTATGGGCCCCGGCGCTGGTGGGAAAAAGGGCTACGCGCCGCAGCGGCGCGACATGGTAGGACACGCCGCCGCGCACCTCCTGATGCGAAGCTAGCTGTTGGGCGACAAAGAGGTCTTCGGTCCAGAACCCGACAAAGGTCGGCAGCTTGTTGAAGCTGACGTTGCGCGGTTGGATGCGGTAGAACAGGTCGTACGACACGGTGACTTGCTGCCCCACGTAAGCCCGCTCGTGGTCGGCCCGCGCCAACACGAAGATGGGATCAGCGGCTTGGTCGGCTTGCGGGCGGCTAGCGCCGCGGACGATCTCAACAGTAATGGGCTTAGTCTGATAGTACTCGCCCTCCATTTCTAGCTGGAGCGGGCCGATGGTGAAGGTGCCGGGCTGCTTGGCATAGAGGACGTAGGTTAGCTCGCGCGAGAAGGTGACGTTGGTGTTTCTCATCTCCATCCGCGTACTAGTGGCTGGTCCCTCAACCTGGAAATCCTTTAGATCAAACGCCGGCGTCACCTGCCCCAATTGCTCGTCGGAGGTGATGCGGAGCGTCAGGCGGATTGGCTCGGTCTGACGAGCGCGCGTACGATCGACCGACGCCTCGAACTGAATCGTCGCTGCTGCAACACCCGACGCCGCCAGCAACCACAGCACGAGCGAGATGGCCAGACGTGCGCTCACCAGTCTCTAGCCTGAGCTTGGCCGGTGGCGCGGAACCGGCGCTGTTGCGCTTCCAACTCGCGGTTTTTGAGGGCGTCCATAAGCTGCTGGGCTTCCTCGGGACTAATGACTCGCGGCTCAGAGGGCTGCTGTTGTTGCTGTTGATCCGACTCCCCCTGTTGTTGTTCCTCTTGCTCTGAATCGTCCGGCTGCTGTTGGTTTTGTTGATTCTGTTGCTGCTGCTGATCTTGCTCCGAATCGTCCGGCTGCTGTTGCTCTGAATCGTCCTGTTGATCTTGCTCCGAATCGTCCTGTTCCTCTTGCTCCGAATCGTCCTGTTGATCTTGCTGCTCCTGCAATTTCTCCAGTGCCAATTCCAAGTTCACCTTGGCATCCTCGTCGGCCGCGTCTAGCTCCAGCGCCTGCTTATAGGCTGCGACAGCCTGTTCAAACTGCTGCTGCTGAAAGAAGCTGTTGCCCATGTTGTAATGGGCCTGTGCCTCGATTTTCTCCGCCGCGGCATTGAGCACCCGCTCGAATTCGCGCTGGGCCTGATCGTACTCGCCGCGCTTGAAAAGCGCGGTGCCAACGTTGAAGTGCAGCTCGGGCGCGTCGGGCCGCTCAATGAGCGCGTCGCGGTAGAGTTGTAGGGCCTGATCGTACTCGCCGTGCTGGTAGTGCTCCAACGCCGCAGTGCTTTTGCTGGCGACCGGATCGCCCACCGTCGCTCCGCAGACGACCCACCAAATCCCCACAAGGAGCCATAGCACACCCATTAGGCGAACCGGCCCTTCCACTCGCGGGTCTGCACCCGCGCATCGCCTAAGAAAGCCTCGGCCAAGAAACAACAAAGTGCCAACAATAAGGGCCATTGGAAGCGCTCCTGATAGCGGGTGAGGCGGGCAGAGCCGATTTCGCGCTGATCCATCTCGGCGATCTGGTCGTACAAAGCGGCCAATTCTGCGCCGCCCAAAGTGCTGCGAAAGTAATCGCCGCCCGTCTCTAGTGCCATGTCCTGCAAGGAACGCTCGTCGAGCCGGGTTTTGACGTATTGACCACGCTGATCTTTGTGAAAGCTCACGCCGCCGCTCTCTTCTTCGGTGGGAATGAGTTCGCCGTCGGGCGTCCCCAACCCCACGGCGAAAAGGCGCACCCCCTGTGCGGCGGCGACCTGCGCCGCTTCTAGCGGCTGCCCCACGTGATCTTCGCCGTCGGTAAACAGCACGATGGCCTTGTGCTGGCCCTCACCTTCGGAAAACGAGCGCGTGGCCAGCCGCACGGCGTCGCCAATGGCCGTCCCCTGAACGGGTATGGCCCCGGCGTCCAGTACATCGAGGAACATCTCCACCGCGCCATAGTCAGTCGTCAGCGGGCATTGGACAAAGGCCTGGCCAGCAAAGACCACCAACCCGACCCGATCGCCGCGCAGCAAGTCCAACAGACCGCGAATTTGGTATTTAGCCCGCGCTAGGCGACTCGGCTTGACGTCCTCGGCCTGCATACTGCGCGATACGTCGAGCACCAGCATCACATCTACGCCCTTACGCTGAGCCATTTCGAGTTGCGTACCGAATTGGGGGCCGGTCAGCGCGAGGATCGCAAAGAAAGTCCCCAGCCCCAACAGTATGCACTTGCCCACTTGACGGCTCCGGCTCAGGTTGCGGGTCAGCTTCTCGGCCAGTGGGCCGCGGGCAAAACGCGCCAAAGCGCGGCGGCGCACCCACAGCGCCCAAGCCAAAAAGGCCGCCAAAAAGGGCAGCAACAACAGCAGCCAAAAATTGTACAAGTTTGCAAAGCGCATAGCAGTTTAGGGCAGCGAGCGGAAGCGGGTATGAGCCAACAGCATCTCCACTAATAGCAAGCCCAAGCCCGCGTAGAGAAAATAGGCAAAGCGCTCCGAGTAATTCAGGTGAATTTCGGATTGGATCTCGGTGGCCTCTAACTCGCCTATTTCGCGGTAGATGGCCTCTAGCTTTTCTTCGCTAGTCGCTCGGTAGTACTGGCCGCCGGTGCGCCCGGCCACCTCCTGTAAGGTCTCCTCGTCGATTTCCACTTGGACGGTCTGATAGCGGGTGCCGAAAACCCCGCGCACTGGCCGGCGAATCTCCCCGTCGCTGCCCACGCCAATCGTATAGACCCGAATGCCCACGGCCGCGGCTACCTCGGCCGCGGTCAACGGCTCAACCTCGCCGGCGTTGTTGACGCCATCGGTCAGCAGGATAATCACCTTGCTTTCGGCGTCCGAGTCGCGCAGGCGGTTGCAGGCGTTGATCAGCGCCATGCCAATGGCCGTGCCATCCCATTCCTCACTGGCGATTTCCACGCCTTGGAGAAACTCCAACAGCACTCGATAGTCGAGGGTCAGCGGACACTGGGTGAAGCTCTCACCGGCAAAGACGACCATGCCGATGCGGTCGCTATGGCGGCCAGCGATAAAGTCGGCGACCACTTCCTTGGCCACCTGTAAGCGGCTCTTTTGACCTTCGTCTAGGTCGTTTAACTCCATGCTCGACGAAATGTCCAAGGTCAGCATAATGTCGATGCCCTCGCCCGATATTTCCCGCACCTCGCGCCCGGCTTGTGGGCGGGCCATGGCCGCGATGAGGCAACTCAAGCCGAGTAGCTTCAAGACCAACAGGCCGTGCCGGAGCTGGGTCCACAACGACGCGGTGGCGCGGCGCAACACCCCGAGGTCGGAAAACTGCACGCTGCTGCGGCGTCCCCGGTGTGCACACACATAGCTGTAGAGCAAGACGGGCAACAGCAGGAGTAGCAACAACCACTCGGGATTTTCAAACCGGATGTTCTGCATGGGCCTCAGCAGCGCGGGTTGCGACCGTCTCCTCAATAGCACGCAGTAGCGCTAGACCAGCATCCGGTGCGCGTCGAGCCGCGTCGAGCGCCGGATGGAAGCGGGCGAACTTCACCAAGTCGGCGGCGGCCAGGTAGTCTATGATCTGTTCCCTAAGCGCGACATCAACCTCGGCTTCCCGCAACGCATCCGCCAACTCTGACGTGGTCTGCTCCATCGCCTCAATGGTCAAACTCTCCTCCAAGAAGCGGCGCAGGTTTTCCGATAGCCGCGAGTAGTACGCTTTGAACGCGCCGCGCTCCAACAGGCCACTGGCGGCAATGCGCGCGAATTCAGCCGCGTAGTCTATCGGCTCGGGCGCCGGCGGAGGCTCTGGGGTGCGCGAGCGACGACGCCAGAGCCAAACGCCGCCGAGTGTGCAAAGCACCAACGCCAGCAGGCCGATTGCGACGACCACCCACAACGGCACCCCCCCGCTGATCGGCAGCGGCGGCTTGATGTCGCGCAGCTGGTCCTCCCCTTCGCGCCGGGCACTGATGACTTCTAGGGCTAGGGGTTGAGTCTCGCGCCGGAGGGTGTCGCCCGTGGCCGTGACAAAGGGCACGGCCACGGCCGGGATCTCGCGTCGCCCCAACTCGTAGAAACGCAACTCGCATTCTTGCGCCAGCTCAAAGCCGGTCGCGCCCGCGCGGGGGTGCCAGCCAGTGCAGCGGGGAGCCAAGCCCCGGAACGTCTGCGGCAGGTCCGGGGCCTCGGGCCGGGCCGTGGCGTCGTGATAGAGCGTCACCGTGAGGCGGACAGGATCGCCGAGCCGAGCCGTCGCGGTGTCCAAGGCCGCCTCGGCCCGAGGGACTTGGGCGTGTAGCCCCTCGGCCAAGACCACTAGCGCGGCGAGCAGACCGCTGATATACATTATGGACTGTCAGGACCGCCGTCGTTGGGGTCTTCCGCGCTGCTGGCGGCGGGTGCCGCCGGCTTTTTAGGAGCTTGGGCCACGTCGTCTATATCCAAATCCAGCTCGGCAAAGTCATCGCCACTGACGACGTACACCGCGTCGTCGCCCTCCTGCTGCAAGTACGAGGCCTCGGCAGCGGTGCTAAAGTACGCGGTCAGCAAGGCTTGCCCCTCGCCGAGGAGCTGAAGGCTGAAGGCGGGCGCAGCCTCGGCCGGCAGCGCGGCGGCAAAATCCTCGACTTCGAGTTGCTCTAAGTCGCTCAGAAGGCTGTTGAGCTTCCACGACTTGGCGTCGCGCCCCAAAGGCTCGGACAAATCCCACACACCGCTGGTGTCCTTGTCGGCCGCAAACGCGGTCTCCCCCGCGCGCGTGAGGACGATGCGCTCAATCTGCTCGCGCTCAAAGCGCAAGGGCTTTTTGTCGCGCAGGTCGGCAAGGCCCTTGGTCAGCTCTTGCACCAGCGTCGAATCAACTAAGAAAACTTGCGGCCGACTGGCGTCGCGCGCGTACCAACGGCCCTGTTCGTCCTCGCCGCCAATGGCCAAGCGCTTCTCGGCCCGATCGGCGCCGACGAGCAGGGCGATCTCCACGTGTGGCGGGCGATCCCCCAAACCATAAGTGGCCAAGGCCGCGGTATCTGGCTCTTCGGACGCAAAAGCCGCGATCTCGGCTTGGTCGATTTGGTCGAGCAGGCCATCTACCGCGTCGGCGTCGGCCCGGGCGGCGACCGGCTCGCGCAATTGCCAGTCCGGCTCGACCCGCGCCAGCACGGCCGCGCCACCGGCGCCCCACCGCTTTAGCTGCATCACCTCGTCTTTGGCAAAGGCCAGCACCCGGCGGTCGCGCAGGTCAAAAGCGCGCTTGTCGAGATTGTCAAAGCGCCAAGCGCGCACCACGAAGATCTCGGGGTTGGCGCCTTGTAGTTGGGCATAGGTGAAGCGATCAGTGGGACTGTCCGCCCCGAAAGCCACCACCCGCTCGGTGCCGTCTTCGGTTTGCAGCCGCACTCTAAGCCGCGGCGCGTCAAGCCCGTATTGGGCGGCTTGCTCTACGCCCGCCGCCGCGCTATCGACGACCACCTTTTCCCGCTCGCACTCGCGCAAATTGCGCAAGTAGCGCTCTACGGCCTCTTGGTCCGCGCCATCGGTCACCGGTGCGCTCAAATTCCAGCCGCTCGCTCCCTTGTCTAACACCAAGGCATCGTCGCCGCGCAACAGCTCAAGCCGTTGGGCATCGTCGTCTTGGAAGACGAATAGCTGCTTAGATTGTTCGGCTTCTTGGCGGCGCTCCTCGCCGCCTTTGATCTCGTAAAAATAGACAAAGGCCAACAGCACCAAGAACACGGCACCGATTGCGACATTGGTCTTGAATTTCATGCTTGCTCCTCTCGGACAAAGACTTTTTTAATCCACACGAGAATGGCCGCATTGACCACGAAAACTGCGGCGTAGAGCAGTTGGATCGTCTCGTTGGGAATCAGCGAAAAACCAAGGCTGGCACCGGTGAAAATCGTCAGGACAACCACGCCAGCGCACAACCCGGAAAAGGCTAGGCCGGACTGCCAAGCCCACCCCGCATGCCGATAGAGGCCGTAGCCAATGGCCGCCGAGGCCAAGGCCGCAATCAATTTGACCTCACCCTCAAAGACCGCCCCCTCGCTGGTGGCAATGATGCCGCTGATAAAAAAGAACATCGCATTGCCCCAAAAGGTGTACACCAGCCACGATACAAAGCCTTCGGCATAGGTCTGATAGCCGCGCCGCAGCACCATGACCAGGCCCGACAAAGCGACTGCAAAGGGCACAATAAACACCGACACCCACAAAATGACCGCGCCCTGATTGCCGATCAGATTGATCGGGTTAAAGGCCGGTTGCTTGTCGGCGATGGTCAGGCGGTCTTCGTCTGCGGTGAGCCAGCCGACGCTGCCGATCAATAGCTCGCCATTGGCCTGCTGGGCAAAGTACTGGTTGGAGACAAAATCCGCATCGCCGATGACCACCAGTCGCGTCCGTCCCTCGGGCGCCAAGCTGGTATCAACGGCTGCCGAGACGGCCACCCCCAGCGGCACCGGGCCGCGCATATCCACTTCCGGGTCGAATGCCACCTCGCCGCCCGCGCCCGCTATGGGTGCCAGATCTTTTTCACCCCAACTGCTTTTGTGGGTGTACGCCAAGGCGGCGATCTCCGGCTCCTTGAGCCGGTGTTCGGTCATTTGTACCGAACGCGCCAGCGGGAAGAAGCTCATCGTACCGGAGGATAGCTCTTGGGTGATTGGGTGATCGCCGTAGTTGATGACCACCGGCACCGAGACATCTGCACCAAAAAGCTGGCCCAAGCCGCTCAAATCGACGATGAAATCCTGCCCCAGCTCGACCGAGTACTCGTTCAGCAACGCTTCGAGCCCGGTCGGCTGACCCGGATCGAGCAAAAACAGCGCACTGCCCCCGCGAGCCAAGTATTGCCGCAGCACTTCGGCCTCAGCGGCGGCAAAGTGCTCTTTCGGAGCTAAAACCACTACTAACGTAGCGTCGTCGGGCACCGGCTCGGCGAGCGTCAGCTCGCCTTCAACTGCGAAATTTAGCTCCTTGAGGCGGCTTTTGAGCGTGGAATAGCCCTGTTCATCTACTTGATCGAGTTCGGCCTCGCCGTGGCCGCTGGTGAAGTAGGCTTTTAGCTGGCGGCCTTTGAGGGCCTTGAGAATGGCATTGCTCAGCGCCTCTTCGCTCTGAGCGGTGATGCGCTCGCTACGCACCTGCCCTTGGTCGATCACTTCGACGATGGAGGTTCCCCGCTCGCGGATGTTGTTCTGCTCGACGCGCAGCCGGTTTTTCTGCGGGTCGAGCAGCTCGTAGTCGAAGTTGGACGACACATAGCTGTACTCCTTTAGGAGATCCTCAAAGCGCATGTTCTCCATCTCGCCCATGAAGGTCTTGACACTGACGTACTGGCCGTTGTCGGCCAGCGGCGCGAGGAGCCTGTGCGTGTCGGCCGACAGCGTAAACAGCGCGTCGGCCGTCATATCCTTGCGGAGGTGGTAGCGGTCGCCGAGGAAGTTGACCAGCGCGGCAATGCCGAGCGAAATCACAATGCCCAACCCGGCTGCGCTCAAGTCGGCCAAACTCCAGCGCCCCTTGCGCGAGACGACCACAATGCCAACCAAGGCAATAAGCCCGGGATAGAGCACCACGCTGAGCCAGAAGATCCACTCGCCGTCGCTGTCGGTCAGGGCGATGGGGTTGTGGCCCGGTGCGCGCGGGCGAATCGAGATCAGGGCCTCGTCTTCAGCCAGCCAACTCAGGGCATTGAGCACCAAGTCGCCGTTGCCCTGAACGCCGAAGTACTGGTTGGTGGCAAAGTCCGAATCCCCAAAAACTACCAAGCGACCCCCGGCTTCAGCGTCGCGGACCGCTACCGCCAAGGACACCGGCCCGGGCTGATCGACGCCCTCGTCGAGCTTGACCGTCTGATCGCCCTCGCTGGTGAGCACACTCAAGTCGGTCTCGGCCCAACCGGCCTCAGAAGTCTGGACCAAGATGGCCCCTTCGCGGCCGCTTTGTTCGTCAAAGTGTACCGAGCGCCCGAGCTGGAAGAAGGTCATTAGGCCCTGGTGCTTGCGCGTTACTGGATGATCGCCGTAGGAGAGGGCCACCGGCGTGGTAAAATCGAGGCCAAAGAGCGAGCCAATGCCGCTGGTGTCGATGACGAAATCGTCGCCTAGCGCCACGCCCCATTCGCCCAACAGCCCTGCTAAGCCGCTATCGGCGAGCGGGTCCAAGAGCAAGAGCACAGCACCGCCGGCTGCCAAGTAAGAGCGGATGGTCTCGACCTCGACCGCAAAAAAGGGCGTCCGCGGGCCAGCTACGACCAGCACGGCGCAATCTTCGGGCACCGCCCCAGCGCGAGCGAGGAACAGCGAATCTTCGACCGCATAGTCGATCGCGCCCAATTGGGCCTTTAGCTGCTCTAGCCCTTCGGGTTGGTTGGCTATCTGACGCTCGCCGTGCCCCACCGTCAAGTAGATCCGGTCTTGGCGCTCGCGCGTCAGCTTGAGCAGCGAGTTGACGATCTCTCGCTCTTCGAGTTCGGTGATTTGCTGTTGTTTGTCGCCGCTTTCCAACACCAGGGTATCGTAGCGGCGGATGCCGTAGTCTTCGGTGCGGAGCGGATCGCGATCTGGATCGATGAACTCGTAGCTGAAGCGGGTGTTGAACGTTTCAAATTCGGCCAGCAGCAACTCGAGCTCGGCGTTTTCACCGCCCTCCATAAAGGCGAGGGCGTGAACATCTTGCTCCAACGCCTTGAGCGTCTCCACCGTCAGGTCGGAGAGGCTGTGCAGCCGGCCCTCGGTCAGATCGAAGCGCTCGGGATAGCGGTTGCCCAAAAAATTGACCATGGCCACAATGCCGAAAACCATGATGCTGCCCCAAAAGGCGTTGAGCCAGCGGCCGTACTGGCGGAAGAGGGCCGGGTTGAGCAGACCAGCCGCGGCCACCATCAGCGCACCGAGCACCAAGTTGAAAAGCCCGAATGAGCCGCTCTCAGTATTGAGCAGATAGGCCAAGCCACCGGCGACCATCAGGGCCGCGCCGACTAGCCCCAAGGGCGTAGTATATGCCTTCATACTCAGCGCCTCCATCTCCGCGATTCAATCACGCGCGTGGTCAAAAACAAACAGAAAAAGGTAAAGCTGAGGTAAAACACCACATCCTTGGTGTCGACGACCCCGCGCTGGAAATCTTCGAGGTGTGCGATAAAGGAGAGATACTGCAAAATTTTGGCGGCGGTCGGGCCGGCAAAGCTAGCCGACCAGTCAATGAGCCAAAAAAGCAGCAGCATACCAAAGGTCAGCAGCACGGCGACTATTTGGTTTTCAGTCAGCGCCGAGGCCAAAATGCCCACCGAGATAAAGGTCGCGCCGAGGAACAAGTAGCCGAGATAGCCGGAAAAAATCGGCCCCCAGTCGGGCGAGCCGTACACTTCGAGGATGACAAAGTAGATGAGCGTCAGGCTGACGATGATGCCGTAGAGCGAAAAGCAGGCCAAGAACTTGCCCAGCATCACTTCGATGGTGCGCAGCGGCGAGGTCATCAGCAATTCAATGGTGCCCGACTTTTTTTCCTCGGCAAATAGCCGCATGGTCAGCATGGGGATGACCAAGAGCCAGATAAAGTCCATGACCGCAAAAAATTGGGTGATGACCATCTCGTTGAGATTGAGTGCCGGCATCCCCCCCATGCCCATCTGCGCCCGCTGGCCAAACTGCAAGCACCAGAGGTTGAATTGCATCAGGATGTTGCGGAACAAATAGCCCGAAAGAAACAGGAAGACACCGGCGATTACATAGGCGACCGGTGAAACAAAATAGGAGCGCATCTCCTTGGTGTACACGGCGGCAAAATTACGCATTTTAAGCTGCTACCTCCTCGCTAGTCAGGCTCAGGAAAATGTCTTCGAGGGTCATGTCGAGCGGCCGCAACTCGCGAAGGCTGAAGCCGCTTTCTACCACCTTGCGGGTCAGGTCGTCGCGCACATCGGCTCCGGGGGCACTCTTCACCACGTACGCGCCCTCCTCACCACTGGCTTCCACCTCCAACACGCCTTCCAACTGGCCGATCATGCCCAGCACCTGCTCGCTGGGGCCGTCTATGTGGGCGCGCAACACCTCGCCCTCCTTGAGCTGGGCCATGAGGCTTTCGGGCGTCCCTTGGCCGGCGATGCGGCCGTTGTTGATGATCGCCAGTTGCCCGCAGGTCATGCTCACCTCCGGCAGGATGTGCGTACTGAGAATAACCGTATGCTCGCCGCCCAGCCCCTTGATGACCTCGCGGATCTCGATGATCTGCTTGGGATCGAGGCCCACCGTCGGCTCGTCGAGGATGAGCACCTCTGGCTCGTGGACGAGGGCTTGGGCCAAGCCGACGCGCTGCCGGTAGCCCTTGGACAGGTGGCCAATCACCGTATGGCGCTGGTGGGCGATGCCGGTCTTTTCCATGGTGTCGTCGATCCGGCTGTTGAGAGCCGCGCTGGGCACGCCCTTGATTTTGGCCACGAAACGCAGGTAGGCGTTTACCGTCATATCGTGGTAGAGCGGCGGCTGTTCGGGCAGGTAGCCGATGCGCTTGCGCACCTCCATGGACTCTTCGGCAATGTCGAAGCCAGCCACTTTGGCTTCGCCCTGCGAAGGCGGCAGATAACAGGTGAGCATGCGCATCGTCGTGGTCTTGCCCGCGCCATTCGGCCCGAGAAACCCGAGGATGACGCCTTTGTCAACGCTGAAGGATACATTCTCCACCGCGACGACATCTCCGTAGTATTTGGACAGTTCGCGTACTTCAATCACGGTACTTCCTCCTTAGTGTCGCTGCATCCGTGCGCGAAAAAAGTGAATGAAGGGATATGAGCGTTTCGTCCACGCCCGTCTTGTATAATAGCATATCTACAACTGACGTTACGCAGTCTTAAACGTTTGTTTTGAGTGGTTATGCCCGCTTTTGCCGGTAGCAAGCCCTTGCGCACGCTGGGGCCGCTCGCTTGATCGCCGCCTTCAAGTCGGTCCATCGCCCAAGCCCCTGTTGCTCCCGTCGCCTCGTGTTCGGTGCCAACGGGAGCCGCCGGAAGCGGCCGATGCGGCATAAGAGCCGGCCCCGGCCAAGGCCGGATCTGCATAACATCGCTCTATAATATAGAAAGCGTTTTTGTCGTCATTGCAACAGGGTGATTTTCTGCACGATCGTTTGGCCTTGCCAGGTCCACCGCAGCAGATACAGCCCCGAAGCCACAAAAC
>RKRN01000119.1 GCA_007571365.1 Candidatus Latescibacterota bacterium | reverse complement strand
ACCCGGGCGCGTATCTTCACCTGCTC
This sequence comes from Candidatus Latescibacterota bacterium, assembly GCA_007571365.1. Taxonomy (GTDB): domain Bacteria; phylum Latescibacterota; class UBA2968; order UBA8231; family UBA8231. The sequence continues at coordinate 12,410 of RKRN01000119.1, read as the reverse complement.
GGCCTGTGGCCAGTCGCCCAATCTGCCGGTTTGGACAAAGAAGTCTTAGACCATTCGCGCCGATTTGTGGATCGCCTATTAGGAACGGCGGCCTCTGGGCGAACTGTCCCGGCACGTATTGAAGAGCTGAGGCTGAAGAATCCGACGGATAAGCAACGCCGTGATCTCGAACCTTTTCTGCTCACTGCCGAAACCCAACCACTGCTGTCGGCGTTGTCGGCACTAGCCCACAAGGGTCATCTGTGGGTAGGCGCGTTGCAGATTGAGGACGCCCAAGATATCCAGGCCATAGAGCTTGTATCTTGGCGCAACCAGAACGGCAAGGTCGCCAAATGGTCGGGGTTGATTGAGGAGGCCGACGAACTATTCCCCGAAGAATCGAATGGGCAACCCCCGGTTCTGTGCCTGAGCTCCGAACCCAAGTCGTCGGCTGGTTATACGAATCTGGAGATCCGCTGGCGGGCGAAGCCCGGCAATCTAAAAAAGAACGCAGTAAAATACCGCGTTGTCGTAGTGGCCGGTGCGGACGAAGAACTGGCCGAGTGCGAGATGACGCACTCGGCGAAAAAGGCGGAAAAGTGCCGGTTCAATAATGATGACTTCTCAATGCTAAACGAGGACTCGGTGGTCTCCGCCAAAGTGGTGGTTTCAGTGGTCGGAAACGATGCGGTCGAGCCTCGGGAAAGCGAGGAATTCATCATTCGTTTTGGCGAGCCACCCAAAGAGACCGCGGGGGGAGCTGCCACCAAGGTTCGCGTATTCAGTGAGGGCTTGATCGAACTCGGTGAGCGTGAGAGCGTGTCCGGCATCGCCGATAATCCGGCAGGTTTTGATTTTGACGCAAAAAACCATTCGGTGCTATTGCGCACATCGGCAGGGACAAAACGGTTGAGCTTTCGCGTTCCTTGCCCACCGCTGCTTCGCAAAGTGGAAGAACAGTGGAAAGATAAACAAGGAGCAATCGGACATTGGCGCATCAAGGTGCGTGAGTCCGGGGCTCGAGTTGAGGAGGTGGAGTTCGTTCGCCATAGGTATAAAGGGCCGACATCGGAGAACGCTTGGAAGAAGGTCACCGCTGCGAGCCGCAAGTTGGCCGAGCATTTCGGTAAGGGCAGTGTAGTAGGCCATGTCTATGACGACAAGTCAAGGGCGTTCAAGTTGGTCACAGATTACCTCAGAGCTTGGAGTACCTTGTTGAAGAGCAGCGACCCGTCCCTGGCGCGGTGCAACACCGTAGAGGTGCAGTCCCTATCAGGGCGCACGATTGGTCTCGTCGTCCTGCCGATGCACCCCTTGCGTGTCGCGTGGCATGCGGCCTACGACAATCTCGTCTTCCACGCAGCCTTTGAACAGGATCAAAAGGCGAAGGATATAAGGAGTGAGTTCCAGTGTTTGGACGGGGCGATGTTCCCGGCCTTTCTCCCCAATCAGGATGGCGGATCGTTTGTCTTTGCGGACACCCTCGGCTTTCACGCAGTCGGCATGGTCCCCGATACAGACAAAGAGCCCAAGGCGGCGGTGGCGATTTTGGCCCGTGTGTTGGGAGAAGGTGAGTCCATGAATGTCGCGCCGACAGTAGGAGGGCAGAGCGCAGCAGTGGTCGGTGACGAGATCATCAAGTACTTGGGCTGCCACAACACGTCTCGACTACTCCACGTTCACGCTTTGCGGGCGGGCGATGGTATGACCATCGCCCGATCGCTAGCCCACGTCGATCGTCGTCGCCGTATTGATGACGACGATGCTCCAGAGGAGGAATTAGGGAATGCGCCCGTTTTCTCGCTGGAAATGTATCCTTCTGAGGAGCAGCGCGGCATTGCCGGGCGGTTCATCGCCGAGGCGCGAGAACGGCGGCGCAGTGGGGCCGGTGTAGTGTCAACCGAAGATCAGTGGATGCTTGAATCTCTGAGTCTGCCCGGCGGCGTGAACATGCCTAAGCTGCGCTGGGCGCGCAAAGATGAACCGGACCCGAAGACCGCCGCCCACATTGCGGTCGCATTTGACACGTTCGAGTCGCAAGTAAAGCTAGACGATATAGACATAGACCAGAGCAACGAAGTGTTCCGGGCGTTTGGCCTGCTTTCGTTCTACGAGCGCGACTTCACCATCAAGCCCTCGCCCAGATGGTGCAGCACCGTCCCGTTAGCAAAAAAAGGCGAAAGGCACCCGTCGGGCCCCGGACATACTGATCGCTTGCGACGTTTGCAAGCCGCCATACAACGCCATGTTGGGGGTAGTGGAAAACTGCCGGTGCTATACACTGATGTCTCGGCAAAAAAGGAGAAGGGCCTTAAGGCTCTGCACCGCCTGTGTGACTGGGTCATTACGCTGGACCGGAACGCCGGGATTGAGTACTTCGATTCGCCAAGGGATAACGGAACAATCTACGACTCATACGTGATTGATTGCGTCCCGGAACGCGAGGACCTCGGCTGCTTACAACTCATTACCTCGACTAGCAATTTGGAGGAAGTCCGCACCCTGCTTGACGGTGTTCTAGATCAGATGGGCCTTAGCCGCAGTCGGCAAAACGCGGAATTTATCTTAAATCGTCTCAAGGCACTCAGTGGGCGGCTCGCCATTCGTCTCACCGGTAGCAAACCGCCTACCTCTGAACTGATCGCGCTTGCAGTTTCCCATGCGAATTGTGAGGAGGCATCGGCAGGCGACGATTGCTGGGTCCCGCTTAAGGAGGGCTTCGTCATTCCAGTTGACGATGTGCGCGATTTGTTACCCCCCTTGCAAGAAAACGATGGGTACGCACGGCCGGATATCATCTACGTGTCCACCATGCCGCGTAAGGGGCTAGTTTTTCGCTTCATTGAGGTGAAGTACCGTCGGCACTTGCGGGCGGCGCGAGCACCAGAAGTGCTGCGGAAAATTCGCGAACAAACCGAATCGCTGCACGAGCGTTGGCATGATTGCTACTCTCACGAAGATGTGTGCTCTTCGTTTAGAGCGATCCGACGCGCCAAGCTGGCGCGAGTACTGCGCTTCTATGCGGACAAAGCTCATAGACACGGTTTGCCAACAGCGCGGCACGCGGAACTTTCAGCCGAAGTCGATCGTATGATCGAGCAGGGCGGGGACTACGCTTTACACCCCGTTGAGGAGGGGAATCGGGGTTGGGTGTTCTGCCCGGAGTATGTCGGCCATGAGCCCTTGGAGATTTCGCCTAAAGGTTGGCACACGCGGATATTTCTATTTGGTCCTGCTCGGCTACCTCATGCCGCGCTCGCGGAAGTTGGAGAACAAGCGGGTACGAAGCGAGCGGACAAACGATCCGCAGGTGGTGTGCAGTCTCAAATCGATCCTACGTCTGTTAAAACAGAGGAAAGCTCTGATGGCGAGATAGAGGATAAGGATATGGCCGATCCTTCGCCGTCTGTTTGCTTGGGGACTGATTCACTCACAAATACCGCGGTTCAATGGCATCTGACCACCAAAGGGAATCCCCATCTCCTGATTGCGGGATTGCCCGGAATGGGCAAGACTACCTGCCTTCTGAGCCTGTGCAAGCAGATGATGGCAGCCGATATTCGCCCGATCGTCTTTTCGTACCATCAGGACATTGACGAGCGGCTTGAACAGTCGGCGGTTCGATTCGTCGATTTTGATGGTTTGGGCTTCAACCCGCTATCGGTGGTCGATAGATCCTCGTGGCAAGCGCATCTCGATGTGGCGGGTGCGATGAGGGACATTTTCGCCGCGATTTACCCGGAACTCGGCGATATGCAGGCAGAGCGCATTCGCGGGGCGATGAAGGAGAGTTTTGTCGAGATGGGTTGGGGAAGCCCCAACGCAGAGGTCGCGGATTTGCCGGAGCCTACGTTCAGTCGCTTTGTCGAGATTCTGCGCGAGGTGCCAAAACCAGACCGTGGGTTGAGGACGCTGCTTGCACGTTTGGAAGAACTTGAAGACTATAGATTTTTCGATCTCCGTGAGTCTCCCAGCAGCTTGTGGGAAAGCGAGCAGCCGATCGTCATTCGGATTCACACGACTCAGAATGACAACCTTCAGCGAGCTTTTGCGTCGTTGGTGTTTTACGGTCTCTACAAAGACATGTTCCGCAGAGGCATTCAAGATCGCATCACCCATGCCCTGATTTTTGACGAGGCACACCGGGCCGCAGGGTTGAAACTCATTCCCACCATGGCAAAAGAGTGCCGGAAGTATGGTATTTCGCTAGTGCTTGCTTCACAAGAAGCCAAGGACTTCAACAGCTCGGTATTTTCGGCTATTGCCAACTATCTCGTCTTGCGCTTGACCGAAGTGGATGCCAAGTCGCTTGTGCGGAATGTGTCGAGTTCGCAGCAGGAGCGAGTATTGATTGACAAGATCAAACAGATGGACCGATTCAAGGCCCTGTATTTTTGCGAGGGCAGGAGTAGGCCGTATTCCGTCAACCTCGCGTCGGGATGAGCCTGCACTTTACTCGTTTGCATCGCAACATGACTTGGCTTTCACGGCAGACTGCTTAGGCCGACGAAGAATTTCCAGTGGGTTCATCCTAACAAGCAATCGGGAGAAATCCCAATTGCTTGTTTTTTTTGTTTATAAACTGCTAATTGCGTCCTATAGTAGCTTAGTCTCGGGCGCAGGAGGCACACCGTGAAAAATCACCGCGAATTAGGGGCTTTGTTGCAGGTCTTGCTGCTCTGCAGCATGGTATCATCCGCAGGCGGCGAAAAACTGCGGATCGGGACCAGCGCGGATTGGGAGGCGTGGCAGCGGCCCGGCAATGCCATCGAAATCAGCCGTGGGAAAGCCGGCCCCAGATTCGTAAGGCGGAATATCGACGCGGTCGCCAATATTGGGGATTTCGGCGGTGGCATCCGCGCCGCAGGCTCCAACGGCGGCGATGCTGGCAACCTGATCGACGGGAGCTTGGGCAGCTTCTGGGTGCCCGATTGGGACGACGAGCTCGAGAATATGTACGTCGAGGTCGATTTGGGTCGCGTCGTTTCTGCGCGGCGCGTGGTCTTGCAGCTTAGGGAAGATGGGCCGCCGCTAGAGTTCTTGCAGGTTTTGCTGTCCAATGGCGAGCGCTTTTTCGATTCGACCGGCCTGCCCCGGCCGAGCACTGTGCGCTATAGCGATCGCTTCCGCTACAGCTTCAACCAGCAGCGGGAATTGGTCATCGAATACGGGCTTAAACCGCTGCAATTCGTCCGCATCCAAGTAGAGCTGCCTACCGCTGGGGCGGGGATTAGCTCGCTTGCAGTGGAAGCCGTGGGGGACAATATCGCGCTGGGGATACGGGAACGCGGCGGTTGGGTCGATATCCTCAACGAAATCGGTACGCGGGCCGAAGGCTACGAATCAACGGGCAATAGCAACGCGCTGATCGACGGCGATATTGTGTCGAGTTGGCGCTACTGGGGGTTTTCTCAACCGGGCGACACTGAATTTACCTTTGACTTAGGAGCCCTGTACTGGGTAGATCGGGTGCGGATTTTGGGCGATCTGGCCGGCATTGCGCCCAGCAGTGTTGACTGGCGCTGGACCCGGCGCAACGCCATCCACTTTCCTTGGTATATCCTCTGGGGGTCGGATGGCTCGCTGGCACCGGACGGGTCGTTGCGCTGGCAAGTGCTAGGGGAATTGCCCGAACACCCGCGCAACTTGCGCGATATCGTTCACTTTGAAGAGCAGTTTTCACTCCGGCCCCTGCGCTATCTGCGGATGCGCTACCCCAACAGGCAGTGTTGCATTACCGGCACGACGGCCGAATTTCAGATCTTTGGCGAAGGTTATCCCGCGGGTGCCATCTTGCAATCCCCGATCTACGATCTGGGAGCCGTGTGCAACGCCACCGGGTTGAGTTGGCAGGTTGAGGCCCCGGCCGGGACTCGCATAGAAATTCGCTCGCGCACGGGCAACTTGTTAGAGGAGTCCTATGTCTTCCACGACAAAAACGGCAAGGAAGTAACCGAAAGAAAATACAATAAGCTCATACCAAGTTTTAAGGGCTGGATTGATACGGTCCGGACGCCCGGCGACGACTGGAGTATCTGGAGTCAGGCATACGAGCGAGCCGAGCGGGGTTTTCTCTCGCCAACGCCGCGGCGTTTCGTCCAATTGCGGGCCTCTTTGCTCAGCGACGACCCGATGCAGAGGGCGGTCCTCGACGAGCTGGTCCTCAGCTACGCCGAGCCGTTGGCAGCAGCAACGCGAGCCGAGGTCTACCCGATCCAAGCCCAACCAGGGCAGCGCACGGAGTTTACCTATTATCTGGGTTGGGATGTCAGTGTCGGCAGCACGGGTTTCGATCAGTTGCTCATGCGTTCAGGGGCCGACATTGAGCTTGGCGAGCTCCGCGCTGAGGGACAGGTGTTGGACGTGGAGATAACCCGAGTGGACGGCGGCTTGGACATTGCCTTTGCCGACCCGTTCGTGCGGGCTGGGTTGATCGAACTCGACTTCGCCAGCACGATATACCGCCAACAGATGCCTTTTGAGGCGTTCCTAGCCAGCGGTCGGGAAGGGCGGCAGGTAAGGCAACGGGTGGATGCGGGCGATGCCAGCGACGTGGTTGCCAGCGAAGCGATTGCCGTGTCGCTGCCGGTTGGCTCTGCGTTAATTGACGGACTCGCGTTGTCGGCCGCGCTTTTGACCCCCAACGGAGATGGCATCGGCGATAGGCTGGGGATAGAATTTGCCTTGTTAAACGTCCTCCAGCCCCGCTTGCTACACGTGGCACTCTACGACTTGAGCGGCCGCAAAGTCCGGGTGTTGCACGACCAGCAGCAAACAGCCGGGCCGATAACGTTGAACTGGGATGGCCAAGACGAATCCGGGCAGATGGCCGCGCCGGGGAACTACATTTTGCGGGTTGAAGTGCAAGGGGATGCACAGAAGCATAAAACGACTAAAATTATCGCATTGGCCTACTGAGCTTATTGCAGGTCTGGCTAGCCTGAGGATAAAGCCGCCAATGCAGTAGGCAGTCTTGCGAGTGATACGCAAACCGCTTATTTTGAATTAGATACAGCACCGACTAGAGCCTATAGCTCAGCTGGTAGAGCACCGGACTTTTAATCCGTAGGTCCTGGGTTCGATTCCCAGTGGGCTCACCAAAACAGGCACCTGCGATCAGCCGCAGGTGCCTGTTTTACTTAAACTGCTGAGCCATTTACATCTCCGCTTCCATCGGCAGCATGGTCTCTAGGGTAAAAGCCGCTGCGTGCTTGTGCCCTCCACCGCCGTAATGGCGTGCGATGCGACCCACATCCGCGGCGGTTTCCCCCTTGGAGCGCAGGTTGTACACGACCTTGCTGTCGGGACGCACGAAGAACACGGCCGAGAAAGGATGCCCGTCGGCAAGGGCGTTGCCGATTTCAGAAGTCAGAAACGTGGCATTGGTAATGGGGACGCGAAACCCGCTGATCGTGGTCCAACCGTGGTACCGGATGCGCGGCCGAATGAGCCGGTGTTGGAAGCGGAGAATGGCTTGCCCTTCTACCGCGAGGGCTTGCGGCCCACGCTCGGCGATTTCGTCCCACACCGCAAAATTGCGCGGGTACGAGGCGAGGGCGGCGTTGATGGCCTTGGAATCGGTCAAGGCCCACCGCCACAGGTCGCGGTCTTCCGTATAGGACACCAGCCAAGGGACGTCGTCGGCACTGACCTGAGAGCGGGGATCGAAAAAGTATTCCCAAGTCATGCGCGCCCCAGACTTGCCCTCGGCGAATACGCAATAATCGAGCCCGGCTAAGGCGCGAGCAGCCGTTTCGTGGTGATCTAAGACCAACAGCGAACGGGCGTGATCGTGCATCTCCATGAGCTGCGCCCGCTCGTAGCTGAAGTCGAGGATGACGACGTCGCGGTCGGCCGTAGCCGGTGGGTCGGTGTTGTATTGAACCGCCTTAAACTCGGCTTGCGGGTTGACGTAGCGGCGGTAGATCCACGCGGCACAGAAGCCGTCGTTGCAGCCGCCGTGGAACAAGACCAACGGTTTCATAGATTGAAGTCTCTTCCTTGACAGGGATGAGAGGCGGGCGATATGTTTTTTTTCAATATATTGTGTCCCCTGTACAGCGGAAAGGCCAGCGTGAAACAGACTACTCCTATAATCAAAGCGTATCTCAATCCGCACTGCCCTTGGAGTCCGGGGGTGCGGACGGTACTCGATAGAGCTGGATTACCATACGAGGAACTGGATATTACCAGCGACCACAAAGCCTTTGCGGAAATGGTCGCCAAGAGCCGACAATACGCCTCGCCTTGCGTCGAAATCGACGGCGTTATGCTGGCCGATGTGGGAGGAGCCGAGGTTGCGGCGTGGTTGCGGCAGCGGGGTTTGCCATGTTGAGCAAGACTGGGGTGGGGGCATTCTGCTTGATGATCTTGGGTGCAGTCGCCAGTCGTCCGGTCCCAGCAGAGGCTGAGCCGCTGATCCTCGACTTGCAAACCGGGTTGGCCTTGGTGCAAGAAAACAACGAACGCCTGTTGCAAGCCCGCATTGACTTGCTGCGCGGGCAAGAGGAACTCCGCGTAGCGCGAGCGGCGGGGTTGCCGCAAGTCGATGCCTCCTTCACGTATAGCCGCGACTGGCTGCTGCCTTCTTTTGTTTTTGCTGGCAATGCCGTCAGAATTGGCGCGGCAAACAATCTCACGGGCGTCGTGAGCGTGCGCCAGCCGCTCTATGTTGGAGGCCGCATTCGCGCTACTGCGGACATGGCCCGGCGCCAATTTGCCATGCTCGGCCAAACCGAGCGGCAAACAACTCAGCTCGTGCTAGCCGAAGTTGAGGAGCGCTTTTACGACCTGCTGCTAGCCAAGGAGTTGCGCACTGTGTCGCACTTGGCGCTGGCGTGGGCCAGACGCAATCTGGCCCAAGTAGAGGCACGGGCGCAGGCTGGTCGGGCCGCTGAGCTAGACCAGTTGCGCGCTCAGGTACAGGTCTCAAACATGCGGGCCGATTCCATCAGCACCGAAAATAACCTGCGGCTGGCCACTATGGCCCTCAAGGATGTCGTGGGTTTAGACTTAGACCAAGCCATACAAGTGCGGGGAACGTTTCGCACCGAGACGACACTCGATCTCGATGATCTAGACGCCCTCGTCGCCTTGGGGCTAGCAGAGCGGCCCGATCTGGGGCACGTCGAGCAGGAAATAGGATGGCACGAGCGGAAGATCGCTGCCGATCAAGCGTCCACCCGGCCTAGCGTGGAACTGGTAGCCGCTGGGCAAACCCAGTTCCAGAGCGACGAGTTTGACCTAGCTGATCGCACGTGGCGCAAGAGTTGGAATACTGGGTTGGTCGTGCAAATACCGCTTTTCGACGGGCGGCTCACCGGGGCACGCGTAGCACAGGCGCGGCAGGACCTGCGCCGGATAGAGTACGACCGGCAGCGGGTTACGCGCCAGGTGCGGCTGCAAATCCAGCAGGCCTATTATGCGGTCGAGGAAGCCAGTCAGCGCATTGAGGCCCACCGCGATGCACTGTTGCAGGCGGAGAAGGGGCTAGAGGTCGCCGAGGCGCGCTATGCGAGCGGGGTCGGCACGCAATTGGAAAATCTGGACGCGCAATTGGCCCTAGTGGAGGCGCGCACTCAACGTGCTGTCGCCCGCCGCGATAAGGCGCTGGCTCTGATGCGGCTCGAACAGACCGTGGGGGTCCTCGGCGAGTAGCTACAAACACTTCACAGAAAGGGAAAGTCAGCATGGCCAATAGACAATACACAGTTAGGGCCTCGCACTGCGATCATCGAGCGAGCGAGGAAGAAATCTACGAAGTACTCAAACGGACCACCGATCCGCTAGAACGCTCTTGGCAGAAGCTAGAAAAGGCGCGGCGGATCGTCTTGAAGTTCAATATGATCAAGCCGCCGGAGCGCGTCGAGTACTTCGCTGGTCGGCGCCGGGAGTTGGTAGATGATGCCGTGGCCCGGGCGGTGCTGCGTCTGCTGCGAGAGCGGACTACAGCCGAATTGATCGCCACTGACACCTATCCCTACGGCAACGGCTATGTAACGCCCGACGACTTTAACTACCGCTATATTCTGGACGATTTTGGCGTCCGCTATGTGGACTCGAATTTGCCTCCTTTTGCCACATACGACGTCCCCGGCGGTGGCTGCATGTTCGACCGCTATTTGCTCAATGCGATCTTTGCCGAGGCCGACGAGGTGATATCCATCGCCAAGATGAAGAATCATGCCTTTATGGGCATTACCTTGACCCTGAAAAATCTCTTTGGCCTGCCGCCGATGATTCCGCCGGAAGGGCGGACGCGGTCGTATTACCATCATCTCATCCGACTTTCCTATGTCCTGCCGGACTTGGGTATGATTACCAAGCCTTGCCTCAACATCGTCGAGGCCCTCACCGGCCAATGGGGCCGCGAATGGGGCGGCGAGGGCCGGATCTGCAACGCTTTGCTGGCCGGCGATCATCCGGTGGCGACCGATGCTTGCGGCATGACCTTGATGGGCCACGATCCCCACTCCGATTGGCCACAACCGCCCTTCCGCCGCGACCGCAATCACCTGCTGATCGCAGCTAATCGCGGCTTTGGCACGGTGAATTTGAACGAGATCGACTTTGCCAGCGAGGTCGAGGCGCCACTGGCCGAATTTGATTCGGTCTCTACCGACTCAGCCGCCACGGTGGCCAATTGGCGGCGCACCACCTGCGAGCAGGGGCTGATCTACCAAGACGAACAGCGCAAGCTCATCAGCCGCTACCGCGGGGAGTTCATTTATATGCAAGACGGCCAAGTGGTGTGGAACGGTGCTGATCCGAGCAATCTCGGCAGCCGCCGCAAACTCAGCGGCGACAACAAGGACAGTGCTCTTTGGCTCAAGTACGTCGATCCAGCAGAGGGGGAAGGGGAGCACTTTGAGTGCTACAGCGAGTGTTTGCGTTTGGCTTCTTAACCGAGGAGCAGCAGATGATTAGGGGGGACAAGGAGCTGCACGTAGTTGGCGACCGTGTGCTAATCCGAGTTGACGACATGGAAGAGCGCACGGCCGTAGGGCTTTATTTGCCACCGACGGCCTTAGAAAAAGAGAACGTGCAAAGCGGGCGCATCGAAGAAGTGGGGCCGGGTGTGCCCTTGCCGCCGAAAGCTGATGACGATGGCGTACCTTGGGAAGAGGGGAGCGAGCAGATGCGCTATATCGGTCTCCAAGCCAAAAAGGGCGACCACGCCATTTTCCTGCGCAAAGACGGCGTGGAAATCAAGTTCGACGACGAGAAGTTCTTCGTCGTGCCGCAGGCGGCGATTTTGGTGTTGGTGCGCGACATTGCGTGAGGGCCGTCTGGGATTGTGCCAAGGAGGAACGAAATGGGTGTTGCTGATCTGAGGCAAAAATCTCGGTTTGTCGTAGATTCTAACGGCGAGAAGCAAGCGGTGCTGCTCGACTATGCGGTTTGGGAAGAGCTGTTGAACTGGCTGGAAGACCTCGAAGATTCGGAGGAAATTGGTCGGCTACGCGACGCGGCAGAAGAATTCATTCCATGGGAGCAGGCTAAGGTGGAGCCGCTATCCGATGATGAATTTGAGGCCCTAGCCGATCAGTTGACCGACGCTTTTATGGAGTACGTTGGTCCCGATTTCCCCCCCTTGTCCGATTATGCGGTTGATCGTGCAGGACTGTACGAGGATCATTTATTTGACCGGGGAGAAGAGGATGCGATATGTTGGACATGACAGGTTCTTTGAATGGGCCGGTATCAATTCTCTCAATCGGAAATCTGCCTCAAAAGGGGCAAATATAAAGTATAAGAATGGAAAAGAGTTGCTATATGAAGAAGTTTGACCTTAATATCGAAAAAATACTTGAAGACTGGAAGATGCACCATGCGATTAGAGAAATAATCGCAAATGCCCTTGACGAGCAGCTTTTAACAAAAACGGATGATGTAATAATTGCCAGAAAAGGCGAATCTTGGGTGATCCGTGATTTCGGTCGTGGGCTAAAGCATTTACACCTTACGCAAAATGAAAATCAAGAGAAACTTTCCAACACAAAGGTAATTGGAAAATTCGGCATTGGACTGAAAGACTCTCTAGCGACTTTTGACAGGAGAGGAGCGGTTGTAGATGTAAAGTCAAAATACGGTCGAATATCTATTGAGAAGTCGCCTAAACAGGGCTTCCAAGATATCACCACATTGCATGCAATAATCGAAGAACCTATTGATACTAACTTCGTGGGCACAGAGTTTAGATTGAAAGGCGTAACCGCTGGTGAGGTTGAAGCGGCGAAAAAGCTATTTCTGAAATTCTCTGGTGAAAAGGTAATCGAAACTACAAAACAAGGGCAAGTTGTCAAACGAAATGGAAATCATGGTAATATTTATACGGAACAAGTATTATGGGGCTTGATTTATTTTTTTGTTTGCACTATATTTTATAGCACAAATGGAGGTTATTTTATGGACTTGATTAGTATTTTCAA
>RKRN01000344.1 GCA_007571365.1 Candidatus Latescibacterota bacterium | reverse complement strand
CTGGATTAGCCATTCGATTTATGGCCGGTTGAGCTGCGACACAGCAGCAATGGGAGCAAAAGCCGGCCGTTCTGTTTGCTTCCATGTCTCAAATACTGCTGATAGTGTGAAACACGGCTGAGGCTCAGCGGGGATAAAAGCGAAAAACGTGCCAAGAGTACGCTCAGCACACCTAATTCGTCGCTGGTCTTCTTTAAGTCCCTGTAATTAAAAAAGTTAGAAAATATAAATTTTTTCCGACTACACCTCCACTCCAAGCAGTTAATGCGTCCAAACGTATCGCCTCTGCAACATTGCTGTTTCTAAAACAAGACAAAAGGCAGCTAAGCCACCGCTTCTTTACGTATCCGCATTTGGTTGACAACTGCATTTATGTTCACTATATTGAAAAGACACAGGAGTACTTCCCACTTAGTAGAAGCATCGGCGGAGAGCGGCCTCTTTTTGCTTTCCGCCGATGCTTCTACTTTCTCCTGTATTCAAGTCTCCCAAGGTCCGCCGGTCGCGTCTCTCCCCCGAGGCATTGCGGCCCGTTCTACTATAAACCTCTATTGTGGAAGCAATGGCCAAGACTCCGACCAACGGCCACGCCAACGGCAAGGCCACATACGACGAAAGCAAGATCAAAACCCTCTCTTCGCTCGAGCACATCCGCTTGCGGACGGGCATGTACATCGGTCGGCTCGGCTCGGGCACCGATCCCGACGACGGCATCTACGTATTGCTCAAGGAAGTCATCGACAACGCCGTTGATGAGTTCATCATGGGCTGCGGCAAGCAGATCGATGTTGAGATTGACGAGGGCCGGGTCTCCGTCCGCGACTATGGGCGCGGCATTCCCCTCGGCAAAGTAGTGGAGTGTGTCTCGGTTATTAACACTGGCGCCAAATACAACGACGATGTATTCCAGTTCAGCGTAGGGCTCAACGGCGTCGGCACCAAGGCCGTCAACGCGCTGTCGGCCCATTTCGTCGTCCGCTCCTACCGCGACGGCCGGTGCGCCGAAGTGCTCTTTGAGCGCGGTGAGCTAAAAAAACAAAAGAAGAGCCGAGTCCCCAACGCGCCCGACGGCACGTACGTCGAGTTTTTGCCCGATCCGGTCATCTTTGGCGAATGGGCCTTCAACCACGAGTTCGTCGAGCGCCGGATGTGGAATTACGCCTGCCTCAACCGAGGCCTGCGCCTGTACTTCAACTGCCAAAAGTTCGAGTCCAAAAAGGGCCTGCTCGACCTGCTCAAAAGCGAAGCCGGCGGCTCGGTTCTCTACCCCCCCGCTTACTACAAGAGCCAATACCTCGAGTTTGCCTTCACGCACGTGGATAGCTACGGCGAGTCCTACCGATCTTTTGTCAACGGCCAATACACGGCCGACGGTGGTACGCACCAGAGCGCGTTCCGCGAGGGCGTACTCAAAGGCGTCAACGAGTTTTACAAGAAATCCTTCAACGGCGTCGATGTCCGCGACGGGGCCTTTGGCGTCGTCGCCGTCAAAGTCAAGGAGCCGGTTTTTGAGTCGCAGACCAAAAACAAGCTGGGCAATACCGACATCCGCGGCTGGATCGTCAACGAGACCCGCGAAGCCATCGTCGACTTCCTCCACAAAAACCGCGAGACCGCGCAAAAGCTCGAAGCACGTATTGTCCACAACGAAAAGCTGCGCAAGGAGCTAAACGCAGTTAAAAAAGAAGCTAAGGAGGCGGCCCGGCGCATCGAGATCAAAATCCCCCAGCTCAAGGACTGCAAATACCACAAAGGCCACAAGAAGCGCGGCGAAGAATCGACGATCTTCATCGCCGAGGGGCAGTCGGCCGCTGGCTCGATCGTCTCCTCGCGCGACCCTGAGACCCAAGCCATCTACACCCTTAAAGGCAAGCCGCAAAACCTCTTCGGCAAAACCCGCGCCTCGATCTACAAAAACGAAGAACTCTACAATATGATGATGGCCCTCGGGATCGAAGAAGACATCGACAACCTGCGCTACAACCAAGTCGTCATCGCTACCGACGCGGATGTGGACGGTTTCCACATCCGCAATATCCTGATGACCTTCTTCCTTACCTACTTTGAAGAGCTGGTAACCTCGGGGCACGTCTACATCCTCGAGACGCCGCTCTTCCGGGTGCGCAACAAACAAGAGACCCACTACTGCTACGATGAGCACGAGCGCCAACGCGCCGCAAACAAGCTCAAAGGCAGCGCGGAAATCACCCGTTTCAAGGGGCTTGGCGAGATTTCCCCCAAGGAGTTTGGCCAGTTTATCAACGGCGACATGCGACTAGTCAAAGTCGGCGTCCGCTCGCTGGCCACTGTCCCCGAGACCCTCTCTTTCTACATGGGCAAAAACACCCCGGACCGCCGCGACTACATTATGGAGCATCTAGTCTAATGGCCTACATCGACCGTCTCTACGATAGCTACTTCCTCGAATACGCCTCCTACTACATCAAGGACCGTGCGATCCCGCACATCAACGACGGGCTCAAACCCGTTCAGCGCCGCATCCTGTACGCGCTGCACAAGATCGACGACGGTAAGTTCCACAAGGTCGCCAATGTCGTAGGACAGACCATGCAGTACCACCCGCACGGCGAACAGTCGATCTACGGCGCACTCGTGTTGCTGGCCAACAAGGAGCTCTTCATCGAAAAACAGGGCAATTTCGGCAACATCTACACCGGCGACGAAGCTGCCGCCGCCCGCTATATCGAGTGCCGGCTCACGCCACTGGCCAAACAGGTGCTCTTCAACAAGGCACTGACCGACTACATTGACTCCTACGACGGTCGCAATCAGGAGCCGGTGGTTTTCCCCGCCAAAATTCCGGTGCTGTTGGCCCAAGGAACCGAAGGCATCGCGGTCGGCATGGCGACTAAGATATTGCCGCACAATCTCATCGAACTGTTAGAGGCCCAAATCGCCTATCTGCAAGACCGCCCCTTCCAGCTCCGTCCCGATTTCCCCACTGGCGGCCTAGCCGATTTTTCCGCCTACAACGACGGCAACGGCAAAGTTTTAGTCCGCGCCCGGCTCGACACGGCCGACCCCAAGCGCATCGTCATCCGCGAATTGCCTTTCGGCACTACTACCGAACAACTCATCGCCTCCATCGAAGACGCCGCACGCAAAAACAAAATCAAGATCGGCACCATCTCCGACTACACGGCCGAAAACGTCGAGATCGAAATCAAGCTGCCACGCGGCATGTACACCGAAGAGGTCGTGGATGCGCTCTACGCCTTCACCGATTGCGAACTGTCGATTTCAGCCAACCTGATGCTGATCAACGAACACAATCGCCCGCAAGTCATGAGCACCACTGAAGTCTTGCAATACAACGTCGATCGCCTCGTCGATATTCTCAAGGCCGAGCTCCAGCTCGAAGCCGAGCAACTCAACGACAAGCTCCACGCCAAGACCCTAGAACAGATCTTTATCGAAAACCGCATCTATCAGGCCATTGAGGAGCAGACCACCACGGTCGAAGTGGCCTTGGCTGTGCGCACTGGGCTTTGGCCTTTTGCCCCGCAGCTCAAACGCGATATTACCGACGGCGATATCGAGACTCTGCTCAAGATTCCGATCCGTCGCATCTCGCGCTACGACATCAATCGCGCCCAAGCAGAGATGCAGGAAATCCGCGCCCGACTACGCCAGATCAAGAAGCATTTGGCTGGCATTATTCCCTATACCATCGCCTTTCTCCAAGCCCTCATCGACAAATACCGCAGCCAATTCTCGCGTCGTACCGAAATCGTGAGGATCGAAAGGATTGATGCGCGCTCGGCTGCCAACCGCGACCTCAAGCTCCGCTACGACAAAAAGACCGGCTATCTCGGCCACCAAATCAGCGGCACCACCATCTGCACAGTATCGCTCTACGACTCTGTGCTCACCGTTCGCAAGGACGGGACGTATTCGGTCGTCCACGCGCCGGATAAACTCTTCGTCGGCAAGGGCTTGATCCACTGCGGCTTGGTAGACAAAGACTTGGTTTTCACTGTCGTCTATAGAGACAAGGCCGGTGCTTCCTACATCAAGCGCTGCACTATCGACAAGTTCATCTTAGGCCGCATCTACGATCTGGTGCCCGCCGAATGCCGGGTGCTCAAGCTGACCACCGACTCCGACAAAAAGATCGCCCTCGCCTATAAGCCCAAGCCGCGCCTCCGCAAGCTCAATGAGGTGTTCCCCATCAGCAAATATCCAGTGCGCGGGCTCCGTGCCGCCGGCATCCGCCTGAGCACCAAAGAACTGGCCGGGTGCAAACTGCTATGAGCTGCGCTTAGCCTACTCACGGATGCAGATTTTCTGCGCCGTTGAGAGAGAATACTATGAAGAATGAACCTGCCATGGATGACGATCTTCGTCCAGAGTGCGACTTACAGAACCTACGGGTAAGAAAGGTTGGCCTTGAGCGAAAGATGTCCAATCCTAAAACAGTGGAGCAGCTACAGGAACGAGCCGCAATCTATTGGCCATCTGAAATAGCCCGAAGAGAAAAGAATTCTAGTATTATTCCGCTGCTTCTTAAAACGCAAGACTGTTTTATAAGTGTACTCCACCTTGCATCTAAAGATCCCTACGATTGGACTAAAATTTTAGGTTTTGTCGAAGATCTACATCCAAATATTTTTCTGAAACATCTTTGCATCTTATCCGACATAGGCGGAGAAAATCTAAAACGCTTTGCGGCCGATCTTCCAGAGAAATTTAAATCCGAGAATTTCAAATTTTCCTTTCGCGGAAAAAATTACGATCACGAGATGAAATCTCTTTCTGACAGGAAGTGGAGTAATCCTAGCTTAGGGCTTGATGGAGAGGGGCTTCAGAGACGTTTTGACCTTACAGATGCCATTAGAGATGTGAGTACCCTGATCTTATTTGGCGGTTTATCGACGAATGATTTCTTACCGGACGAAATCAAAGACAAATGTATTATTGGCTCAATGCTCGGCGATAAGCCGAAGCTCGAAAAGTACATCAAAGAAAGATATATCTGGGTCAGTCGAATCACTGGAGGCGCAACATCCAATAGGATGGGGCACCTCGCTCAAAATTATGTAAGGGATCGATTGGCTCAATACCTTCCAGATTGGGATTTCTCACAAACCACAATCCCAGGCATCAGCCAAAACGAAGGCAGAACAGATACAAAATTTGACATCGTTGGTAAAGGCCCTGACAATAATTATTGGGGTATTGAAGTGAGTTTTCAGTTTACGACGAACAGCGTAGTAGAACGAAAAGCTAAACTCGCCTCCGAGAGACAAAGACTTCTTCATGAAAAGGGGTATAAGGTTGCGTATGTAGTTGACGGTGCTGGTAACTTTGAACGTCGATCTTTTGTGCAGGACTTGATTAACTACAGTGATTGTATTATCAATTTTAGTGACGGCGATATTAGACGTCTAGCACAAACCATGAAAGGAGATAACTGAAATGGCTCACCGGAGTGAAAATTGCAAACCCCTAGATATATCCATGAAGACATTTGAAGGCTTTCAGGAATTAAAGTCAATGCCCTTGCGCCCGAGCGTATGGCTCTTTCACTTGACAACAGAAGTTGGTTTTGACGATGAGTGCCTAATGGCAATTATCATGCAAAAATTGTCTAGCTTCCTCGAAGAACTACCTGAAGAAAGCACCGTTTGTTTTTTGGCAAATTCTCGCGTCGCCTGTTATGCAATAGAAGAATTTCAAAACTGTGTCAACTTCAAACTTTGGATCGCTGTTAAACGAAAAAAAGAGATACCGAGATCAGATGCTCTACCAGACGACCATACTGCCCTTTTGGTTTTTACTCGTTATAAAGGCTCCTTAAAGCACAACAAGACTCAAATTGCATATACCTATTGCCCGGCTTGTCAAAAAACGACAAAAGACTATGGCGGCAAGAAGCACATTTATAGCCCTTACGGCACCCTTATGTCCGATATTTGGCGCGACATTTCTTATGATAGTGAAACAGAACCTATCTCCATTATAGAACGACTAAAAGATCTCTTTGGGCGCGAGCCTTATCGCCAACTTATATACTGCGATGCTAGGAACCTTTTTAAGCCTTCTAAAAAGAGAGCGTTTAGCTCTGTAAACGGTAAGGTAAACGACCCCGGCGAGAGCCGCTTACTCAACGGCGATTGTTTAGATATTCTCAGAACTATTCCTGAAAATTCCGTAGATTTTATTTTTGCTGATCCGCCGTATAATATCAAAAAGAAATACGATAATTGGAATGACGCCCAAGACATCAGCAACTATTTTTCGTGGTGCGACCAATGGATCGCCGAATCTGCTAGAGTTTTGAAACCTGGTCGGACTTTTGCAATTATAAACATTCCCCTTTGGATCGTTAGGCATTTTTCTTTTGCGAAAAGCATTTTAGATTACCAAGATTGGATCGCTTGGGAGGGCTTGAGTTTACCTGTCAGGCAGATCATGCCGGCACATTACGGAATAATCTGCCTCAGCAAAGGTCGGCCAGTTGAAATTGCCAATTATAATAAAGAGGCCCGTTGGGAAATACTCCAAGATTTCATGAGCCTCAAACAATGGTACTGTGTTAGGTCCTCTTGCATTAAAAAGAGAAATGCGACCCAAATTACCGATCGGCAACCCATTGGGAATTTGTGGTGGGATATACACAGGCTAAAACACAATTCAAAAAGAGTGGATCACCCGTGCCAGCTACCTCCATCTTTAATGAATCGACTCATCCATACCTTTACCAAAGAAGGAGATCTTGTTTTAGATCCATTTAACGGCGCAGGTACAACGACCTTAACAGCAGAAATGCTTGGCAGAAAATTCATTGGCATTGAACTATCTGCCCAATATCACGCTATTGCCGAGCAAAGACATTCGGGGCTAAAAAGAGGTGAGGATCCATTCGCTAAAAATGATGCTACTCCAAAAGCAAAAAATAGCAGAGTTTCACGACTAAAAAAAAGGAAATACGAAGTACCCAAGAAAACACTACAAGTCGAAGTCAAAGAGATTGCTATCAAATTGGGACGTAGGCCCAACCGAGAAGACGTCATTCGGTTGAGTAGATACCCAATTCGCTACTTTGACGAATACTTCATCGACTGGGGCGAAGTATGTAGCGCGGTCGGCGACAAGGGAATGACTGAAGAGCCTTCTCAAGCTTTCCGTACTTCGCCCGACGATCGACAAATGGAACTCTCTTTTAGCTAGCGTTCTAGCTGCTGGAAAGAACAGGCCCATGTACCGTAGGGACTCAGTACTTCGGCAGATCGAATTGAGTGTTTTGAGTCTCTAGTAAGCGGCCGGATGGGAGATGCCCACTATTTGCCTTTGTGCCGGAGGGCACTGTTATTTAACCGGCACTTACATCACAGCAAGGAAAACGCCCTATGACCACTACTCCAGCAGTTATGGACTGGAATCTGACGAGCTATTTCGCTGAGTTTGACGGCTCAGCCATGCGGCAATTCAAAGAGGAATTGCAACGCGATCTTGCGGCAGTGCGTCGGCAAGCGGCCGCCCTAGCGTCGCTTGCCGAGGACAATGCTGAAGCTTGGGAGGCCATATTCCTCTTGACCGAGGGCCTGACCGACCGACTCTCCCATCTGGGTTCCTACCTCGGCTGCCTCACCGCAGCAGATGCCCGCAATGAAAACTACGCCCGCGAGGAGGCCGCCTTTGCCCTGCTAGCGGCCGAGAGCGCAAAGCTCTATGTCGAACTCCTGCGTGGGCTCAAGGACGCCTCAGACGAGATTTTTGCTCAGTTCGCCCAACGGCCCACCTTGACCGACTGCATCCACTTTCTCCGCCGCCAGCGTCTAGAGGCGCACCGCACTATGAGCCCCGAGCAAGAGACGCTCTCTGCCGATCTCGGCGTTGACGGCCTTCACGCTTGGGGACGCCTCTACGACTCAATATCCGGCAAGCTCGAATTTGAGATGGTGTTTCCCGACGGTCGCACCGAGCACCGCCCCATGTCGCAGCGCCGCGCCCTGATGGAAGACCCCGACCGCCGAGTCCGCCAAGCCGCCTTCGATGGCGGCAATCGGGCTTGGGAGAGCATGGAAGACGTGGCCGCGGCCGCGCTCAACGCCATCTCGGGGACGCGGCTGACCCTCAATCAGCATCGCGGCGTGGACCACTTTCTCGATGTCGCTCGCTTCCAAGCGTCGATCTCACCCAAGACCCTCGACGCGATGTTTGCGGCCATCGCCGAACAAATCGAACTGCCGCGCCGCATTCTCGCCCTCAAGGCGCAACTCATGGGCACCGCGGGCGTCGCTTGGTACGATCTGGGTGCGCCACTGCCGCTGCCCGACCAAGGGCAGCTCTCTTGGGAAGAGGGCACAGACCTCGTCGCCCGCTCGTTTGCAGCGGCCTACCCGCGCCTAGGCGAGTTCTTCAGCCAAGTCTGCCAACGCCAGTGGATCGAGCACGCGCCCCGCCCCGGCAAGCGGCCCGGTGCCTTTTGCACGGGTTCGATGTTGACCCGCGAGTCCCGCGTCTATATGACCTACAACGACACCCTCGGCGATGTGCTCACGCTCGCCCACGAAATTGGCCACGCCTTCCATAGCTACATCATGCGCGACGTGCGCACCTACGCCCACTTCTACCCGATGACGCTGACTGAGGCGGCCTCTACCTTCGGCGAAATGATCCTCACCGAAGGCATCCTCGCCGACCCTTCCTTTGGCCCAGCCCAAAAGGCCAGTGCCCTCAACCAGGAAATAGGCCACGGCGCGATCTTCCTGCTCGACATCCCCGTGCGCTACCAGTTCGAGAAAAAGCTCTACGAAGCGCGCGCCGACGGCGAACTCACGGTCAGTCGCCTCAAAGAGCTGATGGTCGAAACCCAGCGCGAAGTATTCGGCGACGCCCTCGCACCAGGCGGCGAAGATCCTTACTTCTGGGCCTCAAAACTCCACTTCTATATCACCGGCGTGACTTTCTACAATTTTCCTTATACCTTCGGCTTCCTACTCAGCCGCGGCCTGTATTCAATGTTTAAGCAAGAGGGGCCCGGCTTTCTCCCCCGCTACGAGGAATTCCTCCGGCTCACTGGCAGCGACACCGCCGAAGGCGTGGCCCGCCGTGCCCTTGGCCGCGACCTCGAAGACACTCAGTTCTGGATTGAGGCCATCCAGACCTTGGAGGCTCCGTTGGCCGAGTTAGAGGAATTGCTACCCGAGGTTCTACCTAATCATTCGTAAGAGGTTGACAGACTCTTTGCGCTCTAGACACCTGCAACCACAAGGATTCCCATGTTGCGCTTACTTCCAGTCTTCTGCTGCATCGGCTTGGCCCACGCCACCGACAATCCCCCGGCCCCCGGCTTCAACACCGCCGATTCCGACCCCAAGGCCATCGCCCTAGCCGACCAAGTCATGGCTGCGATGGGTGGCCGCGCCAACTGGGACGCCACGCGCTACATCACTTGGCGCTTTTTTGGTTCCCGCTTGCACGTGTGGGACAAGTGGACCGGGGACATCCGCTTTGAGCAAGGCGATCTGACGGTGCTGATGAACATCCACAGCAAAGAGGGCCGCGCCTTCGTTGCTGGGCAGGAAATCAGCGACCCCGACACGCTCGCGGCCAAACTCGACCACGGCTACCGCGCTTGGATCAACGACTCGTACTGGCTAGTCATGCCCTACAAGCTCAAGGACACCGGCGTCACCTTGCGCTATCGGGGCCGAGAAGCCACCGAGGACGGACGGCCAGCCGAAGTGCTGGAACTCACTTTCCAAGACATAGGCGTCACTCCGCAGAACAAGTACGCAGTCTGGATCGACCAAGAATCGCGGTTAGTGACCCAATGGGCTTTCTACCGCGAGGCTACCGACGCCGAGCCGCGCTTTACCGGCCCCTGGACCAACTGGCAGCACCACGGATCCATTTTGCTCTCCGACGGTCGCGGCGAGCACCAGCACACCGATGTGGCGGTACTCGACAAATTGTCGCGCTCGGTTTTCACGAGTCCAGACCCGCTGGATTGCTCTTGCCTTTTAGAGTAAATAGGCCACGGCAACGCTAGGCGATACAGTCAACGCAAAAAAACCGACCCAATATTTGGGTCGGTTTTTGCTTTCGCATGAGCGAAGACGCTCCTAGGCGTCCAGAGCAACCAATCGGTCATTCCGACCTTGCTTGCGATCGGTCTCTGCACGGCGGTTTAGTTGCAAGATCCCAGCGACTCAAGTTTCTTCATCTAGTCGTTGAACCGAGGTCACTCTCTGCGAATCTTTTTTAAGCCTATTTCTCGTGCGGGAAAGGGACCGTCAACGGTCTTTTTATACCGACGTATAACCTGCTCAACCCGTTTACTCGGTGCCGTTGCGCTGTTGTTATTGATGTCTTCAGGCGTTGGGAATTGTGAACGGATGGCCCGTGATTTCTGTACGTCATCACACGACACATCAATCAACTGGGCAAAGACGATGACCTGCCTTTCCGCGGCGAGGGATTTTATTATACCGCCAATCAAGGCGACGGCGAATGGATGTAGGCCCAATTCCGGCTCGTCCAACAGAATGACGCAGGGCAACATCTCCGGCGGCAGATTGAGCAGGGGGACGAGGGCAAAGAAGCGCAGCGAGCCGTCGGACGTGAGATGTGCGCCGAAGGTCTTATCCATTCCTTTGGCCTTCCACCTCAGCAGCACTTTTTGGGGAATTTCTGCAAGCTCGACATCGGCCAATGACCGGAAGCCGCGGATGCGGATGGATTCGATCGCCGCTGGTGGGATATTCACGCCGCCTGCAGCTCATTCTCGGGCGCGTTCTCCAGCCGCGACAGCCAATAGGACACATCGTAGGTCTCGTCTCCGGTCAAGAAGCGCCACAACTTGATGCGGTTGACGACCTCTAAGCGCACCTCATTGCCGTACCAGCGATGGTTGGCGTTGAGCAGCGCGGGAATTTCCGCATCGTCAATATCATCGGTATTCCACAGCTTTTTTTGTCGCACCGTGGGGTTGAGCCGCAGTTTGAACATATAGCGCTTGCGGCCGGTTAGGTTGGGTTGGGCACAGTGCCAGATGCCGTGATGTGCCACCGCCACCGTGCCGGCCTTGCAGACCATCGGCACCTGCCCAAGAAAATTTTGATAGCGGGCGATGTCCGACTCGCTGATGCGCCGGTAATGACTGCCGGGCAGGAACATAGTGCCACCCATCTCACGCGGCGTGTCGTGGGCAAAGTAAAAGAGCTGAATGTCAAAGTGCAGCCGAGTGTCGATAATCGCGTCGGCGTGCCAAATTTGCCCGTGCTCGTGGTGAGCATCAACCGTATGTACGGCGTGGTGATCGTAGAGCGGGTCGGGGCCGACTAAACTGTGAATGATCCCCTGAACCTGGGGCAGACGCACCACTTGACCGACCACCGCATCGGCCCACAACTCGGCGAGCGGCGCACCGGCGCGGCCCCGAGGAATCCCGGTTTCCATTTCCGCACACGCAGCGCGATTGATTTCGTTGGGCACCAATTCGTCGAAGCGCAAAAAGCCGGCGGCGACAAACTGCGCCATATGCTTAGTATGCAGAAGATATTGCTTACCGACCATCGACTGCCTCCATCTTTTCGAGGATATATTCGTATTTCAGGTAGGACGTGTTGTATTCCATGCCTGGATAAGCCGGATACTGTTGCGGGAACTGCACCACCCGCCATCCGTCCCGCATGGCCGCCACTACCGAAGGGTAGGGCGGCTCCTCGCTATCGCCGCTGCTGGACCGGTCCGCGCCCGTGCTGTCGTACAACGACCAAGCCACGATTGGGCTATACAAATCGGGAGAATGGGCGTAGAGTACCAATAATTTCTGCCGGAGCTGAGCCATCGCGTCCTCTCGTTAAAGGTATCCAATAATAGGACGCGACCTAGCCCACAGCAATGGGCTAGGCACCCGCTCAATTATTCGAAAAATCGACCAACTGCCCGCCGCACTCGTCTTTCATTTTTTCTAACGCCCTGTTCCGCAACTGCCGCACGCGCTCGCGGGTGACGCCCATGGACTCGCCGATCGCCTCCAAGGTCTTGGGCGCACTGTCGTCAAGGCCAAAATAAGCACGGACGATGTGGGATTCGCGAGCATCAAGCACCTTCAGACAATCGGCTACCGCTGCACGCATTTCGCCCTCGACGAAGCGTTCGTGCGAGCCAAGCTCGTCCGAGACAAAGGTCTGCGTAAACGTCACCTCGCTGTCGGCAAAGGCCGGGGCGTCCAAGGGCAGATCCGGCTGCCCCATTTCAAAGGCGTTGCGAATGCGCTCGGCCGAGAAATCGCCGGCGGCGGCGATTTCCTCAACAGTCGGGGCGCGTCCTAGCTGTTGGGCGAGGACATCGGCTTTCTTTTCGACCTTCTGCCGGTCGCTGACCCGACTCAAGGGCGGGCGGGCAATTTTGCCGTGTTCGGCCAAGGCGCGGAGAATGGCTTGGCGAATCCACCACACTGCATAGGTGATGAACTTAAAACCGCGCGTCTCGTCGAAGCGCTGGACCGCCTCCAGCAGCCCGAGGTTGCCCTCA
>RKRN01000320.1 GCA_007571365.1 Candidatus Latescibacterota bacterium | reverse complement strand
CCTGTATCGCCAATAGCTACCTGCTCAAAAGGGTCCATATTTACGCCAATCCATAGAGTCGCTCGGCATTGCCAGCGAGCAATTTGGCCTGCGCTTCCTCGGGCCGCCCGGCGACGATCGCCCGCAGCGCCGCCACCCACGCCCCCAGACTCGCCCCGAAGTTGCACACCGGCCAGTCGCCGCCGAACACCACCCGCTCCGGCCCAAAGCTATCTAAGCAGTGATTGACCGTTGGTGCTAGCGCGTCGGCGTTCCACCCGGCGGGTGCTCGGGCGACAATCCCGGATATTTTGCAGACCACGTGCTCTCGCTCGGCCAAAGCCGCCATGTCGCCCTGCCATTGCTGTTTGGTGTGGCTGAACGGGTTGGCCGGATCGGGCGCGGCCGCGCCGTTGACGATCTGCGGATCGGCGTTGCCGCAGTGATCGACGATGAAGCGCGTCCCCGGGCACTGATCCACCAAACCCACCGCGTCCCCTAGCTCACTCGGCCGCAGGCACAAATCGAAGCTCAGGCCAACCTCCCCCAAGTACTGCACGTCGCGGACGAAACGCCCTTGCAAACAATGGCCCGGCGCGGCCTCGGGCACGTGCAGCACCTGCCGTATGCCCTTGATGAAATCGTGGTCCTTAAAGCGGTCGATATAGGCGCGGAAACCCTCCTCTCCCGGGCTGCCCCCGATCACCGCCGCGGCCACTGGATTGTCGTCGGCTTTGCACAAACCGGCGACAAACTCGGCCTCGGCCACGCGCTGCTCGGCGGCGACATCGACTTCCATATAAATGGTGCGGGCAATGCCCGTCCCGGCGGCCGCCGCCAAGTAGTCGCTCAGCAAGTGATTTTGCCGCAGCGGCTCCATGCCCTCACCCGCCAGCCACGGCAGCGAAAACTGCGCCAAATCCCACAGGTGTTGATGCGTATCGACGATGGGTAGCATGCTCCCTCCTCGTTATAAGTTGTCTTTCAGCCTTCGCACTGCAACGGCGCGAAGACCGCTTCCATCCATTCCGGCAATGCTCCGTTCTCGGCCAACGACCGGACCGCGGCGGCGACTTGCTCCGCGGCTATGGTATCGAAGAAAGTCGCCGTGGGCACCAAGGCGTTATTCAGATCATTGGGTTCAAACTTGTCCAGTGCCCGACCGTATTGACGCACAGAGCGAGCGATGATCTGCCTTCCCGTTTGCGACGATAGATAGACAAACAAGTGCTCTAAGTATGCGGCACCCAACAGGTTGGGTTGGAATCCATGGTAGCAAGTCAAGTTCAACGCCTTGGTCTTATTTAATACGACCTTGTAGCCATTGCGCGAAAACACGCCGAACAACAGGGGCGACGAAATTCGCGTCTCTGTTTTGTACCACGGCGTTCTGTTTTTGGTCAAAAATCGCTCGTGGTAGCCCGCGCTTTCCCCGAACCGGATGTAATCCGCAGCGGCTTGGGCGGGATTGCCCGCGACCGAAAACAAGAACGCGGGATTCTCGGCAAAATCCGCATCCCTAAAAACGGCCGTCTTAACCTGCACACTCTTGGCGATGCAAGGTACGCACTCGGCCGGGCCGAGGCGTCTTGCTGCTACACTCGCAGGACTTAGGACGAAAAACGCATTGGCCCCGGTGGCAATGCCGCGGCTAAACCGGCCAAAATGGGCGAGCGTGGTCATCTTTTGGCGATCAACGCTGAACGCTGTTTCTCGGAAATGGGGCAGCCACTTGGCCGGCGGCTCTAGTGCCGAGCGAGGAACTTCAGCAACGGGTTGCAGACGCTCGAATGCGGCGAGTTCGTCTATGGATTGCAGGCGGAAAAACTGGACATCGGTGTGATAAACCGCTTTATCGCATAAAATGATGCCCACAGACGTGGTAGCATCTGGAAAAATGTCTTGCTCGCAATCGAAGCTGATAATGCTGCACAAGTGCCCGGATTCAATGAGTTTTTGCTTTACCAACGTGCCGTATCCCGCGTTCAAGAACTCAAGCGGCATGATATACGCCAAGCGGCCGCGTTCAGAAAGTTCAGAAAGAGACTTGAGCAGAAAGGCCGAAGCGATGTTCGTATAGCCCGAGAGCTTTATGCCGATATTTTTCTCAAACTCTCGAATGACCACATTTCTATTGAGAAACTTCTGAAAGCGCATGTACGGCGGATTGCAAACGATATTAGCGTGTTGGCTGCCCCAAGAAAGCAAATAATCTTCGATGGCAATAAAATCCGCACGTTTCCCGGTGTGCTGCTCCCAGAACTCGACGATGGTAGGATCCACTTCACATCCTGTGAACTGAACGTCAGCGCGACCAGCAATCGCCGTGCGAAACGCCCCTAACCCAAACGCTGGATCAAACACCGCATTCGCTTTTGCATCCAATACCCACCGCATCATAAACTCCGCGACGGCAGGCGGCGTAAAAAACTGCCCAAACTGCTTCTGGTGTTTCTCGCCAGCCGCTTGAATATAATCAGACATGGTCAATAGTATGTTGCCACAGGTTGGCCAGCTTGGAAAGCATAGGGGCGTGTCGTGGGTTATTCCCGCGAATGCGGGAATCCAGTGGAGGCGGGGCAGACGAGAGACAGCACTCAGAGCTTTCGTCCAGCCTCTAAGTAAACGACAGTACGATGGGTTGCTCTTGGTCGATCTTCTGCCTGAGACGCTCGTAATACGGCTCGTGTCGCTCAATGCCGATGACGTGCCGCCCCTTATCCAACGCGGCAAACGCCGTCGTCCCCGAGCCAATAAACGGATCCAACACCACATCGCCGGGGTCGGTGAACAAATCTATAAACCATTCGGGCAGCCAGCGCGGAAAAGCCGTACTGTGCCCGCGGTTGGCGCATTCGGTGGCGCGGTGCAGCACATTAGTAGGATATACCTTATCGCGCCCCAGCCAGTTTTCCACCTTCTTGCCAAAGCCACTGCCCACGTTGGAGGCATCGCGCTGGCGATCGGTCGCGCTCAGGTTGTGCATCCGCCGCTCATACCAGTCGCCCACCGGCACCATCACGGCTTCTTGGTTCATCTTGAATTGGCGCTGCTTATTGAACTGCAACAGCCGCTCCCAAGAATCCCTAAACCGATTCGGCCACTTGCCGGGATAGCAATTTTTTTTGTGCCACACAAATTCCTCCGTCCACAGCCAACCCTGAGCTTGTCGAAGGGCCAAAATCAATTCCAACACATAAGTATGCCGCTCCCCTTTGACGGCGCATTCCTTGATGTTCAAAACGAAGGTGCCGCTCGGCTTGAGGACGCGCTGCAATTGGTCGGCAATCGGCAAAAACCACGCCGCGTACTCGTCGGGCTTTACCCCGCCATAGGTGCTAGCGCGCTGATTGGCATACGGCGGCGACGTGACAATTAGGTCAACGGACTCGGACGCAACCCCGCCGAGCTGAGTGCGGCAGTCGCCTAACAAAATCGTAGAAGTAGGCATAGAATGGTCTCCTTTAGCAACGTTCTTACCTGACTCCGCATTGTCGGGGCAACCTTTATGGTTGAATGCGCCGGGTGCGCGGGCGTCCCGCCCGCATTCATCGTGCCCTTCGACAGGCTCAGGGCACTCCGCCGACCGCTGTGGGCTGAGCTTGTCGAGCGGGCTGAGCTTGTCGAGTGGGCTGAGCTTGTCGAGTGGGCTGAGCTTGTCGAGTGGGCTGAGCTTGTCGAGTGGGCTGAGCTTGTCGAGTGGGCTGAGC
>RKRN01000027.1:35000-38132 GCA_007571365.1 Candidatus Latescibacterota bacterium | reverse complement strand
TCTTTCTGCGAGTTCTCGATGATTTTAGCCATGATGTCCCCGGGAACTTCCTCGTAGCGGTCGAATCGCTGTGCATGGAATCCCTTGCCCTGCGTCATGGAGCGCAGCAACGTGGCGTAACGGTCTATTTCGACTAAAGGGGCCTCAGCGTAGATGACTTGGAAATGGCCGTCCGCGTCCATGCCGCTGATCCGACCTCGCCGCGACGAGAGATCGCCCATTACGTCGCCCATAAATTCCTCGGGCACCGTAATCTCCAACTGATAAATAGGCTCTAGCAGGATCGGCTTGGCCTTGAGGAAGGCGTCTTTGAAGGCGTGGGAACCGGCCAATTTAAAAGAAACTTCATCCGAATCTACCGGATGGTGCTTACCGTCGTACACGGTAACCGCCACATCAATGACTTGGTAACCGGCTACTGGCCCCTCGCTCAGCGTCTCAACGATGCCCTTTTCCACCGCGGGGATGAAGTTGCTCGGGATGTTGCCGCCGACGACCTCATTTAGAAACTCAAAACCTTCACCGCGCCCCCTAGGGGCAATGCGTAGAAACACTTCGCCAAACTGCCCCCGTCCGCCCGACTGCTTTTTGTGCCGATATTGCGCATCGGCGTTGCCGCGGATCGTTTCTCGATAGGGAATCCGCGGCACCTCCATCTCAATCTCCACGCCAAATCGCCCTTTCAGTCGGCTAACGATAGTTTCCAGATGCAACTCGCCTTGGGTCAGCAGGATCGTTTGGCGAACCTCACCGTCGTATTTCATAATGAAGCTCGGATCTTCCTCGTGCAATTGGGAAAGTCCGGTAGCGATGCGGTCCTCGCCGCCCTGCTCCTTGGCGTGAATAGCCACGCGAATTAGCGGCTCTGGAAATACAATGCCCGGAAGTTGTAGCGACGCGCCCTTGGCGCAAAGCGTATCGGTCGTATGGGTGTTCTTGAGCTTGACTAAGGCGACGATATCGCCAGCCTCGGCACTTGCGACTTCGGTCCGCTTGTTGCCGTTGAGGTGATAGATCTGGCCAATGCGCTCGGTGGTGCGCTTGCTTGAGTTGGCCACTTCGTCACCAGGCTTGATCGCTCCAGAGAAAAGGCGCAACAGGGAAAGCTCACCTACGTGCTGCTCGGCCAAGGTTTTGAACACGAGAGCAGCCAAGGGCGCGGTAGCCGAACCTTCAAGCTCAACTCCCTGTCCCTCGCCGTTTTGGAATCTGAGTCCTGCCGCTTCGACTGGAGACGGCCCGTATTGCACCAAGGCGTCCAGCAGTCGATCAATGCCGACATTGTTGTAAGAATCGCCGAAAAAGACCGGAAAAATTTCTAGCTGTAACACGGCTCGGTGCAGACCAGCAACTATATCCTCTGTGGTCAATTCGCCCTCGCTGAAGTACTTCTCCATCAGTTCTTCGTCGGTCTCAGCGATGGATTCTACCAGTTGCTCGCGCAACTCTTCGGCGCGGCTCTGGACCTCGCTCGGTATGTCTCCCTCTGTGGCTTTATCACCTTGGTACGCATAGGCTCTCATCGAAACTAGATCGACAATATGGTTGAATCCCTCGCCGGGATTTATCACCATTTGCAAAGGCACGACTTGGCGTCCGAAACGCACTTGAAGCGTTTCTAAGACTTGGTCGGCGTCGGCATCGGCCCGGTCCATCTTGTTGATGAATAGTACCCGAGGCAAGTTGTAATCGGCAGCGAAATTCCAAGTCCGCTCAGTGCCGATCTCTATCCCGGTAACCGAATCGACGACAGCGACCATTGCGTCGGACACGCGTAACGCCGCTTTAGCCTCAGAGATAAAATCTGCATATCCTGGCGTATCAGTTATATTGAGGTGATGATCCTGCCACTGCCCATTTAGCAAAGAGACCTTGAGCGAAATCTGACGCTCTATCTCGGCCGAATCGCAGTCCGACGTCGTCGTCCCGGCATCAATGCGTCCCAAGCGATTTACGACGCCCATGTTGAATAACATGGCCTCAGACAGCACTGTTTTACCTGAGCCGCTGTGGCCACACAGAGAGAAATTCCTCGTTTGTTCGCTCAATCTGACTCCTCCTGAATTAAGAGAAGTGCTTAATTAATTGGCCTACCTTGGCGTTGTCAAGGTATTTTCCATAGACACGAAAAAGCCCACCCCCGAAGGGATGGGCTTTAAAAAATCCGGCAGCGTCCTACTCTCCCACTAGGCGACCCCAGCAGTACCATCGGCGCAAGAGGGCTTAACGGCTCTGTTCGGAATGGGAAGAGGTGTTTCCCCTCCGCTATGACCACCGGAAGACTCAAATTCTCTTCAACAACCGAATACAGGCTCACACCAAGAGCAATGCAAAACTCCAGTATTGCTGCGACAATAAATTGGTCAAGCCGCACGGCCAATTAGTATTGTTCGGCTTCACACATTGCTGCGCTTCCACCTGCAACCTATCAACCTCGTAGTCTACGAGGGGCCTTTAGGTAGGTTAACCCTAACGGGATATCTAGTTTTGGAGTGGGCTTGACGCTTAGATGCTTTCAGCGTTTATCCCTTCCGAACGTAGCTACCCAGCGGTGCTCCTGGCGGAACAACTGGTAGACCAGAGGTCCGTCCAACCCGGTCCTCTCGTACTAGGGTCAGATCTCCTCAAATATCCTACACCCACGGCGGATAGGGACCGAACTGTCTCACGACGTTCTGAACCCAGCTCGCGTAGCGTTTTAATTGGCGAACAGCCAAACCCTTGGGACCTTCTCCAGCCCCAGGATACGCTGAGCCGACATCGAGGTGCCAAACTGCCCCGTCGCTATGGGCGCTTGGGGGCAATAAGCCTGTTATCCCCGGAGTACCTTTTATCCGTTGAGCTTCGGCGCTTCCACGCGCAACCGTCGGATCACTAAGCCCTGCTTTCGCACCTGCTCGACTTGTAGGTCTTGCAGTTAAGCTCCCTGTATGCCTTTACACTCTACGCACGATTACCGACCGCGCTGAGGGAACCATTGGGCGCCTCCGTTACCTTTTAGGAGGCAACCGCCCCAGTTAAACTACCCACTTGGCACTGTCTCCGATCCTGATCAAAGGACCAAGGTTAGAACTTTAACAAGGCAAGGGTGGTATTTCAAGGTCGGCTCCACGGAAACTGGCGTTCCCGCTT
>RKRN01000027.1:0-30000 GCA_007571365.1 Candidatus Latescibacterota bacterium | reverse complement strand
GCAGCATGGTGTGCGTCTCACTCAGACATTCTTCAAATCGTCGCTTGCGTGCGATGATATCGTCCTGGCCCGGATAGTTCGTACCGTCGGCAAACCAAAGGCTCAGCACTGTGGACCCGACCTGCTGCATGATATCCACGCACTCGCGCATGTGCTCAAGTGCTCTGCGACGCACGACCGGGTCCCGATGGCCGAAACTGCCCAATTTGTATTCAGGCTCTTGGAAGACATTGGGATTGATTGCCCCAACGCATACCCCCAATTCCGTCGCTTCTTGCCGCAAGGCGTCGTAGTCATCTACTTTATCCCACGGGATGTGCAAAGCCACGCTTGGACAGACACCCGTCATCTTATGCACTTGGGCTGCGTCGGAGAGCCGCTCGTGGACGTCGCGGGCGGCACCGGGTTGTTTGAAAACGCCAAAGCGCGTCCCAGAATTGCCGTATCCCCAAGAGGGCGTCTCGATCTCCTGAGCTTTGAGCTTGGCCTTGACTTCTTCGACTTCGATACCTTGGCCTGAGAGCATTTCGGCTAAAGCTACGAATTGGTCCTCTATATTGTACCCTGAAATTCCCATCCTACCTCTCCTTAATTGCGGGCCAGTAGGTCGAATCCGGTGATGGGGACGCTCAGCCGCTGCGACCGGCTACCACACTTAGCTATTCTGCAGAACTTGTAACTGAAGTTCGAGGTTGTGCAACCCAACTTCGCCGGATACGAGCGGCGTTAGTTCGGGCTGTATTGCCGCCTCAGCAAACCGGGCGATGAGCAGCGACATAAAATCATCGCAGATTAGCTCTGATTCACCGATGTTGAGCACCGAGCAATAAGTCCCGTTCCCGTTGGGTGCAGGTCGCCCTGTGCAATCGACCAAAAATCCATTAACGCCGAATCGCCGCCGGGGTTGGCCGGCGTACAAATCGCGAACGATGATTTCGCAACGACAACTTCCTGATGAGCCGACAAAACTAAAACAGGTCCGCACTTCCCCGCTCCCCAACACCACTTGTAGCGACCCAAGCTCAATGACCCCGTCGGGCATCCAAGCCAAGAGCATACTCAAAGGATGGGGAGCCATATCGATCCACACCTCTGCGGCACTGCGGAGACGCCCCCGCGCCAAGGTCTCCATTTCCGCGTAAAAGGACTCTACAGTAGCAAGCGAACCACGGGCTTCCTCGTATAGCTGCCGATAATAGGGGAGCGAAGCAGCGTATTGAGTACAGACCCCCAAGTGCAGGTTGCTTTGCCTCGCCAAATCAACCAAGGCCCGTGCCTGCATCTGCGTCTGCTCCGGACCATCCGAATGCCAAGCTAAAGGCTTTTCGCAGAGGACGTGACAGCCCCGTTCAAGAGCGCATTTGACACAGTCGAAATGGGCCTCGTTCGGCAGACAGACATCAATCACATCGGGTGCTTCTTCGCTCAACAGCCGGTCCAAGTCCCAATAGCCTTGGCCCGAAAAGGGAAAAATATCGCGTAGAACGCGCTCTGTGGCAGCCGCACTTTCCCGATTGCGGCCCCAAAAGCCAACCACTTGCGCACCAGTGCGGTGGAACCACTTGGCGTGATGCTTGCCAATGCCGCTGGCACCGGCGATGGCGACGCGCAGGGCCCTTTCCATTTTTCCTCCAATATAAAAAGAGCCGACAGCTCATCTGTCGGCTCTCCTAAGGCTGGCGGCCAGCTTTAGCTATCTACCTCTTCCGCGGGGACAGCTTGGCCTCCTGAGCTCGTTGCTTCAAACGCTTTTTGCGCCGCTGCCGCCGACTCCTCAATTCCTTATCCCTCATTCTACCTTTACTTGAACCCATCTATGTGTCCTCCTAAGCTAAGCATAAGTCGGCAATATATTTGGCGGCAATACTCAGGTCAAGCGAGGATCATCCGCAAAAGGGCCATGCGCACGTACAGCCCGTTGTGGGCTTGGCGAAAATAGGCCGCCCGAGGGTCTGAGTCCACTTCCGGGTCAATCTCGTCGATGCGCGGCAACGGGTGCATAACAACAGCGTGTTCCTGCATACAATCCATCACCGAGCGATCGACAATGTACTTGCCTCGCGCCTGCTCGTATTCTCCAGTGCGATCGCCAAAGCGCTCTTTTTGGATGCGCGTCTGATAGACGACATCGGCTTGCCTCGCCACTTCATGGAGGTCGTCCACCTCCTCAAAAGAGACCTGGTGCCGCTGCAAATAATCCTTTATGTCCTCCTTCATCCTCACGGTCTCAGGCGCGACAAAGTACATCTTAACGCCTTCGTACTTGGCCAGCAGATAGCACAGCGAACGCACCGTCCGTCCATTGGCCAAATCCCCCACCAGAGCAACTGTGATTTTTTTGAGGCGTCCGATTTCGCGCTGAATAGTAAAGAGGTCCAAGAGAGCTTGGGTCGGATGCTGACCGGCTCCATCGCCGGCGTTGATTACCGGGATGCCAGCGACAGCAGCAGCTCGGTTGCTAGCTCCGCTTTCATAGTGACGCAACACGATCACGTCCGAGTACCCGGCAATGACGCGAATGGTGTCCTCAAGGGTTTCGCCCTTGGCCGCCGAAGAAAATTCCTGTGCGCTCTCGGTTGTAATGACAGCCCCGCCTAATCGCGTCATCGCCGACTCAAAGGACAGCCGCGTACGCGTACTGGGCTCGTAAAACAGCGTCGCCATAACCCGGCGATTGAGGATATTGGATCCGTAGTGCTGCACTACTTGCTCCATCTCTTGAGCTGTGGAGAAAATGGACCCTATCAAGTCTAGGTCGAATTGCTGCGCTTCGAGGACGTGATAAAGGCGATCCATCAGGTGCTCCTCAACGGCCTTACCGCTCCCCCAAGACCGCCATAATCTCCGCCTCTGCCGCCACTTCCTCGCCCACCAGCGCTCGCCCTTGCAGCTTACAGGATCCGCCCCGCTGCCTGAGTACCTTTAGCTCCAGCCGCAATTGATCCCCTGGCACAACCGGGCGGCGAAATTTGCAGCGGTCAATCCCGGCGAAAAATGGCACTTTGGATCCGGGATTTTCCACTCCACTCAGCATCATTGCACAACCCGCTTGCGCCAATGCCTCGACGATTAGCACTCCGGGCATGACCGGATAACCGGGAAAATGTCCTTGGAAAAACGATTCGTTGGCCGTCACGTTCTTCAGAGCCACGACGCGTTCCCCAGGTTCTAATTCGAGGATGCGGTCAATGAGCAGCAGCGGATAGCGGTGCGGCAGCAGCTCGAGAATTTCCGTTAGATTCACTCCTCCTCCTCTTCCTTTTCCATCAGTTCCAGTAGATGCTCGGTTAGATCGTACTCTTCCTTGGCAAAAACCAGCCCACTCGAAGGCGCGGCGGCGTCAAAAATAAAGTCGTAGCCCTTCTCCTCGGCCATGCTCTGAATGGCATCGTTGATCTTTTTGAAGATCGGTTCGGAAAGCTCAATATTCTTGCGCATCAGTTCGCCTTCGGGGCCGAACTTCTCTTGGGTAAATTGCTGGAGTTGCTGCATTTTGGTCTCGAACTCAGCCTGCAGTTCCGCCTTTTTCGCTTCGCTCAGCAGCAACTCCTGCCGCCGAAAATCCTCTTGCAGTTTAAGCAGCTTGGCCTCTCGGTCCTTAGCTTGGTTCTCATAGTCCTGACTTAGCTGCTCCAACGTGCGCTGTACGTCCCGGAATTCGGGCAGACGCTCTTTGAGCACTTCCGAATCAATGTAGCCTATTTTCAACTGAGCCGAGGCACTCGTGGCACAACACGCCACGACGAGGGCGGATAATAGGGTGCGTTTCATACGTACTCCTCTTTATGGACGAGAATCAATGGAATTGAAGTTGCGTTCATTTTTAATTTAACTGCGCTACTCTTACTGCAATATTGAAGCAAGGATTAGACTATTTGCGGTTGCGCCGCCTCAAAGAGAGACCACCAAAGCCGCTGATAACGGCAATGTAAAACCCAACATCGTACCACCAGCCTGTGTTTTGCGGTTCATAGAGGCGGATATCCGAGTTAAATAAGCTCCAGATGAGCGATATGGGAGCAATCCAACCGTGCCAGATGCCCCAGAAAAACCCGGCGGGATTCGCTTCAGTGTGTTTCCCGTCGCCAGGGACACACCCGGCAAGAGCAAACAGAACGATCAAGCCAAGTATGCAGATCAACTGTTTGGTCATAGCAAATCCTGCGTCAATCCGTTCTTCTGTTATATTCTGTTATATTATAAGATACGACTTGGCAGAATTTTGTGAAATAGCGGACATAACAAGGCCCAAGATGCCAGACGACATCTTGGGCTTCGTCTCGTGCTCCTGAGATCAGAGCCTAGTAAAACTGCGGGCCGAACTGGAAGTGGGTCTTCCAGCCAGCCGGTGTGCCATCGATATCCTTGCGGTCAAAACCATAGCCGAAGTCGAAGCCGATCATCCCCAGCATCGGCGTCTGGACGCGAAAGCCAAAGCCCAGCGAACGCTTGAGGTCCAAAGGATTGAGGTCGGGAATCGTCGCCCAAGCGTTGCCCGCGTCGGCAAAGAGGATGCCGTACACTTGCTGCTCGGCTATCGGAAAGCGGTACTCTAGGTTCAACACCATCATCGAGCGGCCGCCGAGGGTAATCCCGCTGGCCTCGTCCCTCGGGCCTAAAGAGTAATCTGGATAGCCCCGGACCTGTCCGTCCCAGTAATCAATGCCGCCTGGAGTAAACAGATCAAAGTACGAAATAAGGCCGTCGTCCTCGTCGGAAAAACCATCTATAACCGCGACTTTGGTCTCCAAGCTCCAGACGAACTTCCACCAACTCGGCCGGTAATAGTTGAAATTCACTTCGTGGTTGTGGAAGTCCACATCGCCAGCCACGATCGAAGTTGCGACCGATGGAGTATAGCTAAAAACCATCCCCTTGGTCGGAAATTCGGCCCGGTCGCGCGTATCGCGCGTATAGATCAACTCAAAGCGGCTCGTAAGCCGATCTTGGTAGCGAGGATCGCTCGCAGCTCCCGTAAAGCTGTCGCTAAAGTCGGAATAGCCTTGGCTATAAAGGCGATAGCCCAACGAAAGGCTGGAGTTGGCCGGCTTCTTCAACCGCCGGCCCACCCGCACATTGATCGACTTGCGCTGGGATTTCCAGAGGATCGAATCGTACCTGCCTAACCGGTAGTCATAGTAATGGAGATTCTGCGTATAAGCGCGCGCCGACAAACTAGTCGGGGTGTCAAAAAGCCACGGCTCGGTAAAACCGACGAGGAACTGCTCGCGCCGGGTGCCGAACTCCCAGTTAAAGTCCAGACTCTGACCCATGCCGCGGAAGTTGGGAATCTGCAAGCCGATTTGGCCCACCATCTTGTCGCGGTCCGAATATCCCGCCCCCATAGACGCTTGCCCCGTCTGCCGCTCATCGACGTTAAACACCATATCCACCAGCCGCTCGCCCTCGCCGGTGCTGTATTGGGGCTGAATTTGCACATCTTTGAAGAAGTTCAACAGCATGATGCGCCGCTGACTTTCTTGGACGAGATTTTGCTGATAAATATCGCCCGGGCGCAATTCGATCTCGCGCCGGATCACCTTCTCCCGCGTCTTGGTATTGCCGGCAATCTCGACCTTGCGAATCGTCCACGGCTGCCCTTCAAACACCTGAAACGACACGTCAATCGAGTCGTTGCGAATCGTCTCTTGCGGCACCACGCGCGTGTCCAAGTAGCCCTTCTCGTAATAGACAAAGCGCACCAAGTCGGCTAGCTCTGGCCCCGAGCGCCCATACACCATTCCCTCCTGCAACTCCAGCTTCTCCACCAACTCGTCGGAGCCAAAGAGCTCGTTGCCTTCCCAAGCGACTTCGCCCAACCGGTACTGTAGCCCCTCGTCGATTTCCACGTCGATGAACAAGTGCCGCCGCGTCGAGTCATAATAGACGCTGTCGCGCACTATGGCTGCCTGCTGAAAGCCCAAGATGCGATAGTACGCCAGCAGCTTCTGTTTGTCCTCCTCGTACGTATCGCCGTTGAACTCGCCCTTGCGCCACCAGCGCTTCTCCTCGGTCTCCATCAACGACACCAACCGGCGCGGCTCCGGACCTTGGCCATCCCACTTTTGCGGACGCCGCGGACTGCGCGCCGGCAACTCTCGACTGTCGATCACCGTGCCGTCGGCGCGTTGTTGGATCAAGCGAATCTGCTTGATCTGCACCTTGGATCCCTCGTTGATGTCGTACTGGAGGAATACCTCGCCCTCTTCCGCCCCGGCAAAAGTCTGTCCTTTGACCTCGGCGCGCAGATAGCCCTTTTCTCGATAGAGGTCGAGGATTTTCTGCTCGCCCCGCACCACATCCCGCGGCGCAATAACCTGACCGGTGACCAAGCTCAGCGCCTCCTTGAGATCTTTCTCCTTGACGTTTTTCTGTCCCTTAAACTGCAAGCCCTCTAAGGCCGGGTATTCTTCAACCATGATGATCAGGTTGATTCCTTGGGGGACCGGGTCGCCCCATATCTGGATGTCCTCAAAGACGTTGAGTCCTTGGAGATCGCGCACGGCCTGCTGCACGTTCTCTTGCGATAACTCAACTCCAGACTCCAAGCCCACCGTGGTCAGGATCAGCGACTTGGCCACTTTGCGCAACTTACCCTGCACCTCGATCGAGACCACCTTTTGGGCCTCGACCACGTTACCCACCAACCCTACAGCGACGATAGCAAAAAGTATGGTGCGGAAATTCTGCTTCATATCAACTCGCGGTCTCGCGTTTTTTCTTGACCCCTTGATGCTTGTCGTCTCGACGCTCCTCGTCAAAGACTAGTTCCCCGCCCCTTTTAGTGACGCGGATGCGACTGCCCTCGCCAAAGCGGCCTTGGAGAATCTCCTCGGCCAACGGATCTTCGAGCATTTTCTGGATGACCCGCTCCAAATAACGCGCACCATACGCCTGATCAAACCCCTTGTCGGCAAGCAAGGTTTTCGCTCCAGGCGTAACCCGCACTTGGATATCCTGCAATGCTAACCGCGCTTTGAATTCCTCCAAGCGAATATCTATTATGGCGGCAATGTGCTCTTTGTCGAGCGCGTGAAAAATGATGATGTCGTCAACGCGATTGAGGAATTCGGGATTGAAGGTCTTTTTTAAGGCATCGTTGATTTTGCCTTCCATCAGCGCGTACATTGAGTCGGAATCGGACTTTTGGAAGCCCAATACACCGCCCGTACCCACATCCCGACTGCCCGCGTTAGAGGTCATAATCAGCACGGTATTGCGAAAATCTACTTTGCGGCCGGTGCTGTCGGTGAGACGACCCTCGTCAAGAATCTGCAACAGGATGTTGAAAACATCGGGATGAGCTTTCTCGACCTCGTCTAGCAGAACCACTGAGTACGGACGACGACGAACCCGCTCGGTAAGCTGCCCTCCTTCGTCAAAACCCACGTAGCCCGGAGGCGCACCAATCAGGCGCGACACCGCGAATTTCTCCATGTACTCAGACATATCAACCGAAATCAACGCATCGGCGTCGTCG
Organism: Candidatus Latescibacterota bacterium; assembly: GCA_007571365.1. Taxonomy (GTDB): domain Bacteria; phylum Latescibacterota; class UBA2968; order UBA8231; family UBA8231. The sequence goes on along the minus strand of RKRN01000027.1, from coordinate 22,520 downwards.
AAGAGGAATTCGGCCAGCCGCTTGGCCAACTCGGTCTTGCCCACGCCCGTCGGGCCGAGAAAGATAAACGAGCCGATGGGCCGCTTGGGATCCTGTAGGCCCGCACGGCTGCGGCGGATGGCCCGCGCAATCGCAGTGACCGCCTGTTGTTGACCGACGATGTTCTTTGTGAGTTCGTCTTCCATGGCTAGCAGGCGCTCGGTCTCGGTCTTGGCCAGCCGCGAGATCGGGATACCGGTCATACTAGCGATAACCTCGGCGATGTCGTCTGTAGTCACTTCAACCACTTCGTCGCGGACCGCTTCCTCCCAGGCTTTGCGTTTGTTTTGTAACTGTTCATTCAGATGGAGTGCCTTGTCGCGCAGCACGGCAGCATCCTCAAAGTCTTGGCGCTCGGACGCTTCGTTTTTTTGGCGATTGATTTCCTGTATCTCGGCCTCAACGCGGCCGATCTCTTCGGGTGGACTCAGCCGCGCTAGATGTACGCGCGAGCCCGTTTCGTCGATCACATCAATGGCCTTGTCGGGCAAGTAGCGGTCGCTTATGTAGCGATCGGACTGGCGCACCGCATAGGCAACGACATCGTCGGCAAATTCCACGTGATGGTGACTCTCGTAGCTGGAACGCAGCCCTTTGACGATCTCAATGGTGTCCTCAACCGAGGGTGGATCGACCATGATGCTCTGAAAACGCCGCTCAAGGGCCCCGTCTTTTTCGATATGTTTGCGATACTCGTCGAGAGTGGTCGCCCCGATGCACTGCAATTCGCCGCGCGCCAAAGCGGGCTTGAACATATTAGAAGCATCCAGCGTACCCTCGGCACTGCCGGCCCCGACAATGGTGTGCAACTCGTCGATAAAAATAATGACTTCGGAGTTTTGCTGCAGTTCGTTCATCACCGCCTTGATGCGCTCTTCAAACTGGCCCCGGTATTTGGTGCCGGCGACTACACCGCCCATGTCGAGGGTGACCAAGCGCTTGTCGAGCAGGATCTGCGGTACGCGCTTTTCAATGATGCGCTGGGCCAGCCCTTCGACAATAGCCGTCTTACCGACGCCTGGGTCGCCGATAAGGATGGGATTGTTTTTCTTGCGGCGGCTGAGCACTTGCGTGACGCGCTCAATCTCCTTCTGGCGACCGATCACTGGGTCTAGCTTGCCCTCGCGTGCCAACTGAGTCAGGTCGCGGCCAAAATGGTCGAGAAAGGGGGTCTTGCTCTTCTTGCCCTTTTCCTTGCGCCCAGTGGTTTTACCTTCGAGCACGGCCAAGGTCTCTTCTAGGGCCGTTTTGTAATCAACCCCAAAGGCGGCCAAAATCTGCGCGGCAACCCCCTCCTTGTCCTTGAGCAGAGCCAAGAGCAAGTGTTCGACGTCAATGAACTGCGTCTTCATCTCCTTGGCCTCGTCAATGGCCACTTCGAGTATCTGTTTAGCGCGGGGAGTATAGGGCACCTCGCCGATGGTCATAGTGCCCCCCGAAGTCGTCACGTAGTCTTCTACTGACTGCTTGACCGTCTCCAAGCTCAACCCCAAGTTCGTCAGCACAGCCACGGCCTTGCCCTTGCCGTCCTTGATAATGCCCAACAAGAAATGCTCGGTGCCGATGTAGTTGTGCCCTAAGCGCGCCGATTCCTCACGCGCTAGCTTCATTACCTGTTTTACGTTTTCGGTGAACATGTTGTTCATCTAGTCGTCCTCCACAATCGGCCTATGGCCTATGTAAGTAAGTAAGTTTGATTCTCGACCATTCGGAGAGCGCAAATTGAATATCGGGTATGGCAAATTTTGCTGGATAAAGATCGGTTTTGAACCTACCAAATGGGCCGATTATTGTCAAGATAACCTCCTCTGTTCGGCCCAGTGCCGTCTCACTAGTTCGGCGCGGCGCACATCGCGGTCTGCCGACGAGAGATCGGCCCCGGCTTTGGCCTGCAAATGCGAGGGCTGAGTAACGATCATTAATTGGTTGATAAAGCCGAGCGGTAAGCCGTCAATAAGCCCCAAACTACATCCCAAGCGCACCGCCGATAGCAAGTCCATAAACTGCTGACCGCTCAACACCCGCGCGTGTTGCAAAATCCCATACGCTCGCCAAACTTTGTCCTCCACTTTCGCCGGGGCGTCTGCCAGCAAAGCGGCCTGCGCCTCTTTTTCATGGCTCATAATCTGTTGGGTCACCTCTGAAAGCTTCTCGACGATCTCCCCTTCGGTTACGCCCAAGGTGGCTTGGTTGGATATCTGAAATAGGTTGCCGACCACATTGGTACCTTCTCCGTAGAATCCGCGTACGGCAAAAGCCATGCTAGCCAACCCGCGCATCACTCGCTCCATATCCTCGGTTACGACTAAAGCCGGCAGATGGATGAGCACCGATATCCGCAAGCCCGTCCCCGTATTGGTCGGGCAGGCCGTCAAGAAGCCCCAGTGCTCCGATTGCGCCCAGTCCAACTCGCTCCTGAGCGCATCGTCGAGCGCATCAACTCGCTGCCATGCCGCGTGCGTTTGCAAACCCGGGAGGATGGCCTGCAAGCGGAGGTGATCCTCCTCGTTAATCATCACGCTAAGCGATTCATCTGCATTGAAGAGAACGCCGCGCTGGCCCTTGCTTTTGGCCAGCACCGGACTAATCAGATGGCGTTCCACCAGCAACTGACGCTGGTTGGCCTGTAGGGCGTTCATCTGGAAAAAGGCCGCATCGCACATAGGGCGGCACTTTTGGGCGGCACTTAGGACCTGTTCGATGATCTTTTTTTGGTCTTCAAGTGTGGTCTTCGGTGCAAAAGCCCACCCTGCGAGATTGCGGGCCAAGCGAGCGCGACAACTAACGACCATGCCGTCGGCATCCCCTTCTCCGCTGAGCCAGCTAGCAGCATTGTAAACGAGATCCTCAATGTTCATGGCTATTTCCCTTCGAGGACGCGGATGCGGTCTCTGAGTTGAGCGGCCTCTTCAAAGGCCTCTTCCGCTACCGCTTGAGCCAACTCTTCGCGCAATCGTTCCAACTCGTCGGCCACGCCACTACTTTGTGCCGCTTCCAGCGGCCCTTTGCCCCGATGCCTGTTGTCGCCGTGGATGCGTTTGAGCAGGTGCTCTAGCTGTGAGGCGAAAGCATCGTAACAATGGGGGCAACCGAGGCGACCTATCTTCTTAAATTCCTCGTAACTCATCGCGCAGGTCGCACAGCGCACCCCCTCGTCGCCTTCAGCCCCGGCCAACTTGGCCAACTCTATCTTGATCTCCTTCACAAGCACGGGCGTTTCTTTGGCCTGTGCAGCCGGGACTACCAGTACCTTGATGTTTTTTTGGTTAGCGCACTGATGGCAGAGCAAAAGCGTCTGCTTTACGTCGTCCACGATATGGCTATAGGACACTACGGCCTCGCGCTTGTTACACACTCCGCATTTTTTCATGTCGCATCGTCTTCCATTTGCAACACACCCGCTTCTATACGTCCCCGGCGATCCATGCTCTGGGCCAATTTGCGGTCGTGAGTCATCACCACAAAAGCCTGTCCGCGCTCTCGGGCCAACCCGGCGAGCAATTGGTGCAGAGACTCGCTGGTCGTCTCGTCGAGATTGCCCGAAGGCTCGTCGGCCAGCACAACCAACGGCTCGTTGACCAGGGCTCGCACCATGGCTACCCGCTGGCATTCGCCGCCCGACAGCGCCCCAGGCCGGTGGTGCAAGCGATCTGCTAGGCCGACGGAATCCATCAGTTCAAGGGCCTCCTTGTGGCGATCAACGCCAGCGACCCGCGCTGGCAGCAAGACGTTTTCCAGTGCAGTAAATTCCGGCAGCAGATAGTGAAATTGGAAAACAAACCCAATGTGCCGATTGCGGAAGCGCGACAGCGCCTGATCTTCGAGGTTGAGCACGTCAAGGCCGGCGATCTGCAACTGGCCAGCCGTCGGCCGGTCGAGCGTACCCAATAGGTGTAGCAAGGTGCTTTTGCCGACACCGGACTCACCCATGACCGCGACCAACTCACCCGCCCGCACTGTTAAGTCCACGCCTTTGAGTACTTCCAAGCCCGCGCCGCCGGTGTTGAACACCTTGTGCAAACCGCACGCTTCGAGGATGATGTCGGCCTGTTCCACCATTACATTATATACCGAATGGCTTCTACGGGCATCAACCCCGCGGCCTTGCGCGCCGGATAAATCGACGTCGCCAAGCAGATGACCATACTAATAGCCGCTATCAGTGCAAAGTCCACGACATCCATATCCACGGGCAAAGAGCTGATGAAATACATGTCCCCGGGAATGGAAATCAGCGCAAAGTGCTGTTGGGCCAAACAGAGCGCAAAACCGATCAAGCAGCCCAAGAAGGTGCCGATGCCGCCAATGACCAAGCCCTGATAGATGAAGATGCGATAAATCTCGCCCACGGTGCAACCGATCGTCCGCAGGATGCCAATTTCGGGCGTCTTGATCAGCACCGACATGACTAGGATCGACATGATGTTAAAAGCAGCGACCAGCACGATGAGACTCAGCGCGAGGAAAATTGCCCATTTTTCCAACTCGATCCAGCGGAAAAACTCGGGAAAAAGCTGAGTCCAATCGCGCACTTGATAGGGATAGCCCAATTCCTCGGCTAGATGCTCGCGGATCGCAGGCGCTTGGTAGATGTCTGCGACGTGGATGTGAATATCAGTAACCGCATCGCCCAACTCGAGCATGCGCTGGGCGTCTTCTAGATGAATAAAAGCATAGTTGTCGTCGTACTGGTACATGCCGCTTTCAAAGTGATCGGTCACGAAAAAGGACCACGGACGCGGCGAGAAACCATCCATCACGGCTGCTTCCACATCGAGATTCTGCACCGTCATCAGCAACACCTCAGAACCCGGCCCTACGTGCAAGCGCCGCGCCAAGTACTCGCCGAGGACAATCCCCCGCTTGTTTAGCTCTGCGAGTAAGCCGAGGCGCAGGTGCCCTTCTGGATTGGCGTAGCGCAGGTGTTCGGTCAGGTCGGAGACCGCTGGAAAGGTCGCCGGATCAATGCCCCACACGGGAATGCCATCGACCCGCCCCAAATCGAGCTGCGAGGCAATAATGACCTTGGAATCCACGACCGGTGCCGCGCCCACGACCCCAGCAGCACCTTTCACCTGCTGCAACAGCGCGTCCCAGTCCGCGATGGGGCCGCCATCGAAGCGGCGCACGTTGACATGGGCGTTCATGCCGATCAGCCGGTTTTTGACTTCGCCGGCAAAACCATTGGTCACCGAGAGAATGATCACCAAAGCCGCTACTCCCAAGATCACCCCACCAACGGCCATATAGGCGATGACCGAGAAGAAACCCTCGCGTTGCTTGGAACGCAGGTAGCGGCCAGCGACAAACAGCGCAGTACTCACGTTTGCCCCTCGGTCAAATAGGCCCGGATGAATCGGTCAATGTCGCCGTCCATTACCGCTTGGACATTGGCCGTTTCGCAAGTGGTGCGGTGATCCTTGACTATGGTGTATGGGTGAAACACATAGGAGCGGATCTGCGAGCCGAAGTCAATGCTCTTCTTGGTGCTCTCCACCGCAAGCTGTTTCTGCTTCTGTTCGTCCTTAAGCTGCTGGTACAGGCGCGCTTTGAGTACCTTAAACGCAGTGGCCTTGTTCTTGAACTGCGAGCGCTCATTTTGGCATTGGACGACAATGCCGGTGGGCAAATGTGTGAGCCGCACGGCCGAGGCGGTCTTGTTCACGTGTTGGCCGCCCGCGCCCCCGGAGCGGTAGGTTTCGACTTTCACGTCCTCGTCGTTGATATCCACCTCGATATCGTCTTCGACTTCTGGATAGACAAACACCGAAGCAAACGAAGTGTGCCGACGGCGGCTCGTGTCAAACGGCGAGATCCGCACCAAGCGATGGACGCCGGCCTCGGCCTTGAGGTAGCCATACGCATAATCCCCTCTAATCTCAATGGTCGCGCCCTTGATGCCGGCTTCCTCGGCCTGCTGCAGATCCACGACTGTACATTCCATGCCGTGCCGCTCGGTCCAGCGCGTGTACAGACGCATCAACATCGACGCCCATTCGGCTGCATCCGTGCCCCCTGCTCCCGAGTGAATGACGAGAATCGCGTTCTTGGGGTCGGCCTCTCCGTTGAGCATCGTGCGAAACTCCAATTCGCCTATGTCCCGCATGGCGCGTTCGACCTCGGCTTCGACCTCGGTCAGTGCTTCTCCATCGTCCTCTTCGACCGCCATCTGCCGCAGTTGGTCCAAGTCCTCCAACTCCGCGTCCAAGGTCTCCCAATCCGCGATGGTATCCTTGAGGATGCGCACTGTCTTGCCGACGGATTCGGCTTGCCGGCGGTCGTTCCAAAAGTCCGCGGCCGCCATGCGCTTTTCTAGTGCGGCCAGCTCTTCCTTCTTGCCGCTTATGTCAAAGATATCCTCGCAGCCGCTCTAGCTGCTGCCGCCCACTTGCCAAATGCTCCTCAATCGTGGCCATTGTCGTCTTCCTTGGTTTCGTTATAGCGATCAAATAGGAGACTATCGTGCTTGCGCTCAGAGGGTATTTCAAAAAGTAACTGTCCCGCGTAAACCGCGCCCTTCGTCCCCTTGAGCTCGTCGGTGTGCTCAATGAAAAACGGCGATCGCGATAGCGGATAATAGCGCCGCCCACGGTCGTCGACGAGTTGAAAACACCGCGGCACAATCGCCCAAGCGAGCTGCAAATTCACCTGCAACCGCACGTCAATGAGCACGAACTTGTAGCCCTCGTCGGGCGGGCCGTGAAAAAAGTGCATGTAGCGCACCCCATCCGGGGGCACTGTCAAGGCAACTTGGCTGTTGATATTGGCGAATAAGTTGGTCAGGTTCTCCAACTTGTCTGCCGACCCGCCGGTCAAGCTGACCCCAATATAGATCGGCACGAAAAGCGTCACGCCGCCCAAGACGACGCGGTTGAGCATCCGCAGGCGTTTGTTAAACTGCTTCTTGCGCTCGTCTGCCGAGATCACCATAGCGTTCCTTAGAGCACCTAGCGCACAAGGGCAATTTTGCCCCAGTGGCTGCGGTTAGGCGACCGCAGTTGATAGAAGTAAATCCCGTTGGCCACAGCCCGGCTCGGTATCCAGCGCGGGGCTCGGTCCGGCAGGTCGTGGCTCCCCGGCCACAGATCCCAACGCTCGGTAAACACCAACCGGCCAGCTGCGTCAAAAATGCTCAGCTCAACGAGGCCGCGCGCGGCTAGCTGCACCGGAAAATGCACCACCCCGTCCCGCGCTGGATTGGGAAAAGGAGCAAACAGGCGGTCCTCCTCCGGCCGCACCTCGTCGAGGCCACTGGCCGCCAACGCGTTTATCTGCCCCCAGCCATATACCGTGTCGGGGCCGGCCGCACCCAAGTCTAAGGCGGTAGAGCGCAAAGCCTCTAGCACTTGGTCCGGCCCCCATTCGGGATTTTTTTGCAACAACAAGGCGCAAACCCCGCTCACCAAGGGTGCTGCAAAGGAAGTGCCGCCTTTGCGCACATAGCCGCCGCGCCGCAACTCGGCGACGACTACGCCGCTGCCGGGCGCGACCACATCCGGCTTGATGCGGCCATCGGTCGTTGGCCCGCGCGAGCTAAAGGAGGCAATCAGCGGCAGGCGCTCGCCGCTGGCGGGCACATTTACCGCGCCCACCGCAATTGCGCCATCGGCGTCTGCCGGCACTGTTATGTAGTGCCAATCTCGGTTGGCCTCATTGCCCGCGGCCACCACCACCACGATGCCGCGCCGCACTGCCAACGCCGCCGCCACGCTCGTCAGCGCGGTTTTTCCGTCCAGATCCGCTGGCGAGTAACCAGTGCCGTCGTCCCACCGATTGTAGCCCAACGAACTGTTGACCACCTGCGCTCCCAAGCTGGCGGCCCATTCCAAACCGGCGATCCAGCGATCCTCCTCCGAGGGCATTTCGGGCAAGTTGTCGTCTAGTTCGGTCTTGGCCAAGATGTACTCAGCGTCGGGTGCCACGCCGACAAAGTGATCGGGCTGATAGCCGGCCAGCAGGGACAGTACCTGTGCTCCGTGCAAGTTTTGGCTGCCGCTCATTTCGTCGCCCGTGATGGGTTGATCGGCTTCATCGCTGACAATCTCGTCATCATTGACAAAGTCGCGCTGGGCCACCACGCGAATGGAGGCAAAGGCCGCGTGCTCGGCGTAGTGAAAACCGTTGTCGAGCAAAGCCACGCGCACCCCAGCACCCGTCAGCCCTTGGTCGTGTAGGGGAGGAACGGCGATTTGGGCCAACTGCTCAAAGGCGAGGCCATAACGACTTTGCTGCAACTTGGGGCTAGCAAACAGCGCGGGCGGCGGTGGACCGGGCCGCTGCAAGCGCTGCACAGGCCGCGTTGCAACGACAAAGTCCGCAGCCTGCACTCGGCGCTGTACTTCGGGCGAAACCCGCGCGCTGACCGCGTTGAGCCAACGTGAGGAGAAGCGCACGGCCACTCCCATCCCCCGCAGCCGCTCGATGTAGCGCGGGCTGACGGGCAGGTCCAGCTCCGCATCCGTATGACCAGCCCCCAAATCCACCCAAGTGATGCGGTGCCCCTCGGCATCCGTTTTATCGCGCAACAGAATCCAGATACTCTGATCCGCTGCAACCGCCAAGGCTCCCACGTGCATCAACAGAGCCGCGCACCACCACACTGACGTTACGCCGTTTTTGTCATGCCTGTCTAGCAAGGCCCGTTTGTGGCCTTGCTGCCGACTGGATTCCCGCCCCGTGTCGGGGCACGGGGTGACGTGCTGGCGCGGAAAGGACGACCGGGGGGCCGGAAGCGTCAGACCCAGATTAAGAGTGCGTAACATCCGTTACTCAACAGGAGGTTCCCTCGTGTCCAGCACCTCCACTCCTTCTGGCACCGCAAAAGAAAAGACCTCGTCGGCTATCCTCTTGTTGGCGCGGTGCTCTCGCAGAACGTACGCAGTGCGATTGCCATTAGCCTCGAGCTGCTCAACTTGCAGCAGAAGCCACCCCCTAGGATCCACCCAAACCCGCATCTGTTCGACCACAGAGGCTTCGTTTTCCGGTGCCATGATCAGCAAATAGCAGGGCCGTCTCCCCAACGCACTTTCCTCCACCGCAATGGGCACATAGCGCTCAGTATAGTCGAAAAAAACTTCCCAAGGAGTCTTTACTTCCGCCTCATAGGGGCTGATCACCACTTGACCGTTGTGTACGACATACGACCAGACGGCCTTGCCATCGGCCACTACCACATCGCCGCCTTCCAATTCGATGCGAAAGCGGTTCGGGCGACGCAAATAGATCCGGCCCTCGCGGCTGCGGTACTTGTCCAGCACGGCCCAGTAGAACTGCTTTTCAAAGCGAGCTGAAAACGTTTTGTAACTAGCGAGGCGCTTTTGTACCCTAGCGATGATTTCTTCGCCGCTCTGCCCGAGAGCTGTGCTCGCCGACAAGCACATACAAAAAGCAACCCACAACCACAGTCTCATTCTTCTGAATGCTCCTCTTGCGCCTGCTCGACGAGAATCTCGCGCGGCTTTGCCCCAACGATCGGCCCGACGATACCAGCGGCCTCTAGCTCGTCCATCAACCGCGCGGCGCGGGAGTACCCCACTTTCAAGCGCCGTTGCAAAAAAGAAGTGGAGGCCTGCCGGTGTTCGCAGACTAAGCGCACGGCATCGTCGAAAAGGTCGTCGCGCCCATCGGCAGCCGCGTTAATATCCCGCTGATCAGAAAACACCGCAACTTCCTCGGCCTCGTACTGGCTCTCTTTTAGTGCCGCGACCAAGCGCTCGGTTTCCTCGCCAGATATAAAGGCTCCGTGGACGCGGAGCGGTTCGCCTTGGCCGCTCGGCAGAAAGAGCATATCGCCCATCCCCAACAGCCGCTCGGCTCCGTTGAGATCGAGAATCGTGCGCGAGTCCGTCTTTGACGCCACTTGGAAGGCAATGCGCGACGGGAAGTTGGCCTTGATTACTCCGGTAATTACGTTCACCGAAGGCCGCTGGGTCGCCAAAATGATGTGAATGCCCACGGCGCGCGACTTCTGCGCCAAACCCATCAGCGAAGTCTCCACCTCAGCGGGAGCCGTCAGCATCAAATCGGCAAATTCGTCAATTACTATCACGATGTACGCCAGTGGCTTCTCAGGCTCAACGCCATCTTCTGCAGCCTCGGCTTGGGCGTGCATCAGCTTGGCGTTGTGGTCGGACAGATTGCGCACCCCCAGTTTGGCCAGCTTCTGGTAGCGAGCTTCCATTTCGGCCACCGCCCACTTCAGGGCCTCGGCGGCCTTTTTCGGCTCGGTGATAACCGGCACCAGCAAGTGCGGTATATCGTTGTACATCGTCAATTCGACGACCTTGGGGTCGACCATAATAAAGCGCACTTCATCTGGCGTGGCCTTGAGGAGGATGCTGCAGATCAGGCTGTTCAGACACACGCTCTTACCGGCTCCGGTGGCACCAGCGACCAATAGATGAGGCATCTTGGCTAAGTCCGCAGCGCACGGCTCGCCCGAGATCGTCTTGCCCAGTGCCATGACCAGCTTGGAATCCGACCGGCTGAACACCTCGTCTTCGACGATCTCGCGCAAATAAACGGTCTCTCGCTCCTGATTGGCAATCTCCACCCCCACCACGGATTTGCCCGGTACCGGTGCTTGAATGCGAATGCCTTTGGCACTCATCACGCGAGAGAGATCGTCCGAAAGCGCGGCAATGCGATTGACCTTGACCCCTAGAGCCGGCTCTACCTCATAGCGAGTTACTACCGGCCCGGGACTCACCTCTACAACCTTGCTGGCCACGTCAAAATTGTCCAACGCACTTTCCAGCAGCTTGGCGTTTTCCAGCAAAGTCTCCTTGGGGACGCGGCTGCGGCTAGCCGGGATTTCGTCTAGCAATGCAGGACTCGGGATTTCGTAACGACCCCCGATAGGCTTGCGGGCTGTCTTCTCTTTTTGCGGCACCGACTCTGGTCTAGCTGCATCTGCAACCGCCGGTTTCTTTTTCTTTTTGGGCGCTCGCCGCTCAGTGCGCACCGACTCCCGCACCCGAGGCTCCACTGCGGCCACCTCTTCAACCATGGGCTTCCAAGGGCCTACATCCTCGCCCCGAGGCTCCGCCCTGATCTCAGGTTTCACTTCTCGCACCATGGCGGTTTGGTCCCGTTCCCGTTTTGCGGCTTTGCTCTTGTGCCTCCTAGTAGGGAGCAGTCTTAGCCAACGCCCGAGCCACCGCCAAACCACCGCCAAACCAGAGCCTAGCCACGCCAACAATCGCCAGTTCAGACCGGGAGTCAAAATCACCGCAACCACAAAGAGTGCGCCCAGCAAAACCGCCGCCCCTAGCCTCCCTAGGTACGGTATGAGGATATCCAAACTGATCTGGGTTCCCAGCACCCCCCCTAGCGCGTAGGCCGTATGCGGCGAATAGTCGGGCAGACCGGTAGCGACGCTGATGAAGACGGCCATGAGCAAAAGGCCCACACTGCGCTGCACCGCAAGAGCCACCGGCTGGCAACGCACTCTATTCCAACCCCACAGCAACAAGAGCACGGGCCAGACATACGCAGCCAGCCCCATGCCCGCAAAAGCTCCATACGACGCATACGCACCGACCCATCCCCCCCAATTCAAACTCTCCGCCTCCGGGAGGCTCGAATTAGGCGGATCCAGCGGCGAATGGGATATCAAGCAGACAAGCAAAAACGCGCCGAGGCCAAAGAGGAGAACCCCTAGCACTCGGGGTTTCTTCTCGCCTTTGGGCGTATGCAAAAACTCGGACATAGAGCCACAGACTCCGCTAGTACTTAGGCTGGGAAGCAATCAGATTGGCAAGAGGATTAACAAAAAATAAACAAAAACGCGGCTTTTTGCATCTTGCGGCGCGTCAGATCATGCCGCTGCGCTTGCGTCCAAACCACTCGACAGCCAACAGGGCAGTCGCCAAAAGCGCGGGCCACAGCGGCCCCCACAGCGGCAAAACCTCGGCCTTTTCGACCCACCACTTGCGCGGCGCAAGCTGTCCCAGCATGTCCTCCCAGTCCGCAAGCGAATAGGCGCGGCCGCCACTGGCGCGGGCCAACTCGCCCAAGAGCAATGGATCGGCGCGCAAATCCCCCAGCTCAATGCTGTACTCTTCGACGACAAAGCGACCCGTAGCCGTACCTATAGCGGCTTGGTCCCCTGCGGCACGGACCTCGTATTCATACGTGCCGGGGGCCAGTCCGCTAACGACGCCTCGGTAGTGCCCGGCTCCTTGTGATTGCAGGTCGAATGTTTCTCGCCCGGCGAGCGCGACCTGCACCCTCGCTCCCGGCTGCGGCTTCAGCAGTTCGTCGAAGACCTGCACCGCGAAAACCACTTCCTCGCCGGCCCGGTACACGGGTCGCTCCGTGGCGGCACGGACCCGCCCGCCCGGAGCATCGAGCGCGAGCCACCTAGCGGCGTCGCGCCAGAACGTGCGGATGGTCTGCGGCTGGCCATCAACGCCGCTGCTCATCAGGTCGAGCCGCCAAAAAGACGCGGATAGGGCCGCGAGGACCTTGCCCGCGCCATAAACACCCGCCACTACGATAGGCTCGCCGCCAGCGCTCTCGACCAGCACGGTGGTCCCCGGCCGCTGCTGCGCCGTGCGAAAGTAGCCCGGCAGCGGCGGCAACCGAAGCCACGGGTCGTCGGCCCCGGCGGGCGGACGCACGACCGGATGATGCCACCCACCCGCGCTGATTCGCAACAAGACCTCGCCCGGCACAAAGGGCACAGGGCCCGCTACCTGAAACGGCATGAGCACCGCCAGCGGCGAGTCGGTACGCCAAGCCCGCGCCATCTTGGGACCTCCGACGACGAGCAAACCGGCACCGGCGTACACATGCTGGACCAATGCAGCGGCAGGGGGGCCGTTGAGCAACCACGCGCCCGGATTCACCAGCAGCACCACATCCCGGCCCTGCAAAACAGCCGGACTCCACGCTCCGCCGTATAACTCGTCCGGCTCCCGCTGAATCATGGCCTCTACTACCCAACTCGAGTCTGCACTTAAACTGCGACGCAAAAAGGCCAAATCTTCGCTGGGGCCTCCGGCCAGCAACAGCACCCGCGTACGCCCGGCGAGAATGTGGGTAAACGCGAGGGCCTCGTTGTCTGCGGTCGCAAATTCCCCGGCCACAGGCGCAATGGCCACGCGAAAAATGCACGGCCCAGCCTGCTGGGGCGTCACGGCAAAGGAAACGCGCTTAACCTGTCCATCACCGGCCAACAGCAGCGATTGCCGCTGGAGCAATTGCTCGCCCTCGTAGAGTTGGACTTCCACTCGCTGTCCCTCATATCCCCAACTCCGAACCCCGGCGTCAATTGGCTGGCTCTGGCCAACGTATCCGGTTTCGGCCGTGCGCACATCCACTAGCTGGACATCAACCGGGACCTCGGTGCCACCCACGCCAAGCGCGTACACGGGTACGCCCAACTCCGCTCCCAGTTGCACCGGATCGCGGCCCAAGTTATGGCCTCCGTCGGAGAATAGGACCACGCCTTGCACACGGTCCCGTTCGGGGACCGCCTCCAAGCTAGCGACGAGGGCGCGGCCTATATTGGTCGCCTGACCGCGAGTAATTGCGGTCGCGACCGTATCAAGCGCGAGCGGATACGCGGACTCAGCAAATCCCCAAGCGCGGACTTCGGCCTGCTGCAAGTGCGCTGACCAACGCTCGTCGCCCAGCACGGCCACCGCCTGTTGTAGCCGCGTGAAAGGCCCATCGGCCGCCCTCATGCTCGGGCTCGTATCGACCAACACTAGTACCAACGGTCGGATGACCTGCTGGTGCCACCACGTCAAAACCGGCTCGCACAACACCATAACCAGCAAGGCCACAGCCGCAGCGCGCAACGCCACGAGCACCATGCGACGCTTGGGATCAATCTGCGGATACGTCCGCTGATATACCCAATAAACAAGTGCGAGTAGGAAGGGCAGCAGGACGAGGAATACGCGTGGTCCCGCTAGCTGGAGGTGGCTATCCGACCACTCAGACACGCCAGCCCAGACGGGGAGCGGCGTCCACATTGAGATGGTCGCAGACACCGCGACTGAGGTAGAAGGCCCCAACAGCCCCCACCATAGCGGCGTTATCTGTACACAAATCGTACGCCGGACAATGGAAGGCTAGGCCGCGGCTTTCAACCGCGACGCGCAGGCACTGGCGCAGCCGCTGGTTGGCAGCAACGCCGCCCGCAAGGCATACGGTCGCTACGTCTGCTCGCTCCAAGGCCAACAGGGTCTTAGCGACCAAGGCATCCACTACAGCTTCTTGAAAACTAGCGGCAATATGGGCGAGCTGCCGCGTGCGCTCTTGCGGAGTAAGCGCACGCACGTAGTGTAACACCGAGGTTTTGAGGCCACTGAAGCTGAAGTCTATCTCATCCACGAGAGCGCGAGGGAAGTCAATGGCCTCGGGATCGCCATCCTCGGCCAACTCGGCGATGAGCCGACCACCGACCACCACCCCTTCCCCGGGCAGTAAGCCCAACAGCTTGGCGACCTTGTCAAATGCCTCGCCAGCCGCGTCGTCGCGCGTGCGGCCCAGCACTTGGTATGAGCCGAGTTCGCGCACCAAGATCAATTCGGTATGTCCGCCCGACACCAGCAGCGTCAGAAAGGGAACCTCGACCTGCGCGGCGACCAAGTTGGAAAACACGTGAGCCTCTAGGTGATGGACGCCCACCAGCGGCTTGTTGCGTGCCAACGCCAACCCCTTGGCCAGTGACAGCCCCACGATCAGCGACCCGACTAAGCCAGGGCCTCGCGTCGCTGCCACCCCATCCACTTCTTCCCATCCAACACCGGCGGTCGCTAGGGCCTGTCGTACGACCGGCACTAAAGCACGTATATGGGCACGCGAAGCCAACTCGGGCACCACGCCCCCGTATGGCGCGTGATCTTGTTGCGAGAAGATGACATTGGAATGCACCGCGTACGACTCATCGACGACTGCCGCGGCCGTCTCATCGCAGGAGGTCTCCAGCCCCAGTACCAACATGCTAGTAGCTCACCAAATTGACGTATGCCGGCGCGATCTGGAGCACCTCAAAAAGCGATGTTTCCCCGCTATGTACTGGCAGCGCATTCCCCTGATATTCGGCGTAATCTACGTATAGCTCTATGTCGCGGGCCGGATCGAGTTGGGTGATCACGCCCACTCCGCCGCGCACCTTGACTTGGGCGGTAGCCGGCTCGGGACGTAGGCGCGCCGCGCCGACATGACGCACGGTAATCGGCACTCCGATTAAATCGTCCTCGGCTAACATCTGCACGGTGGCACGCAGGCGTACCACCTCGGGTACAAACGCGAGTTGGGTGTGCTCGGGATGCCGCAAAGACCTCTTCACATCCACATCTTCCCGAACATCCTGCAAAACCAGCGAATCCGTATCCACGTAACGCAGTGCGGCGACCTGCTGCTGTGGGCCGATCACTCGAACGAGCGCGGGATCGGCTTGCACCGGCATCACCTGTACGTGGGCAGCAGCCACTTCTAGACTGGCTTGCACCCGCACGGGCACATCCCGCTCCATCCTCGGTGCTAGGGCAATTGTAACTTCTTTTGGTTCGAGAATTTCCTTGACTTCGACATCCAAGTCGGCCTCCCGCTTGGTGATTTGGGAGGGAGTCAAACGGTGGATCCGACTCTTGCCTTCTGCCCGCAGCTTCAAAACAAAGGAATCGTCGTCCAAGTCAAACAGTAAAGCCTTGCCCCCGCCGGAGACCAAGACGCGAACCGTGGAAGGCACTTCACTGGCCAGCACCATATCCCCATCTACATCTTCGCCCGGCAGGGGGACTTCGACCCAGAGGCGCACTGCAATTTCTTTATCGTAGTACTTCTCTGTAACTGCGTGAAGCCACAGCGCAAAAGATAAGACCAAGGCACCTACCCTGATTCCCCAACTGCTTACACTGATGTTGGCCAACAATAGACCCCATAAGAAGAAGAGGCTCCGCAAAAGGGGGCCTCTTCTCGTGATCTACTACTTTTACCGCGTGGCGAAGACGGGACCGCCTACTTAAACGATCTCTTGAGCTCCTCGCCGATACTCAACTCGCCGTTGTCAATTCTTATATGGTATCCGCAACTTGGATTCGTGCAGGCCCACGCTTTGTAGTGAATGGCTGCGCCGTCTCTTCCATAGTCGGAAAGCGGGATCAAAACGCCTTCCTTGCACTTCAAACACTCAGGAAAATTAACCTTTTCCATCCGACCCTCTCCTCCGGTTTTAGCGTGTAGCCACTCGGGACTATATTATCATTCAATGTACTGGTGCCGCCCCACTATGTCAATTGCCCAAGATGCACGGCGTACTCATATACGGCCCGCTCTTGGGCGGCTGTTTCCACCGAGCCAGGGCGCAGGTTCCGCACCTGTGTCAGGGCGTCCGCCGCACTGCTGCCCATTCTTACTAAATAACTCGCCAACATCGTGCCCGTGCGCCCCAATCCCGCACTGCAATGGACCACCACCGGCCGTCCTTGCTCAACGGCCTCGTCGACGAATTCGACAAACGCTCGTATATCCCCAAGTGAAGGCGACTGCATATCCTGTATGGGCAAGTGCAAGTACGCCATATCACGCGCCGCCACCTCGCACACCGATAGGGCATTGGCGGTCAGCGACACAATTGCCTTTACGCCCTGCGCCGCCAGCAAGTCGAGATCGTCCTCCAGCCGCTCGTCCCCCTCCCAACCACCAATCTGCCCGGCACCTGCTAACCGGCCCTCTAATAGCCAACCAAAGTTGAACACCATACTTAGCGGCCTTCATAGGCTGCCTGTGGCCCTTCAACCCAGCTTTCACCCGCAACCCCTACCTCCTTCTTCCATATCGGCACGATCTGCTTAAGCCGATCAATGGCGTACTGACACGCGGCCAGTGCCTCGGCACGATGAGGGCTAGCGACGGCAATTAACACGCTGATCTCTCCGATTTCGAGCTTCCCTACGCGATGGA
The DNA here is from genome assembly GCA_007571365.1 of Candidatus Latescibacterota bacterium. Lineage (GTDB taxonomy): Bacteria > Latescibacterota > UBA2968 > UBA8231 > UBA8231. The sequence goes on along the minus strand of RKRN01000027.1, from coordinate 5,558 downwards.
TCATCCCGACATCCACGACACCCCACCGCACCTTCAATTCTTTGCTAATCTCCGCCATCTTCTTCTCGGCCATAGCCGGATAGGCTTCGTACACCAAATACTCGGTTTGCTTGTCGCCGGAGTGATTGCGCACCACGCCGGCAAACGTGGCCACCGCGCCATTCTCATCGCGTATCACATCGGCAAACAAATCGCTAGGTTCAATTGGATCTTCGGTAATCTTGAACACGTCAGCCCCCACTTACAGGCGGAATAAGGGCTACCTCGTCGCCCGCTTTTAACGCGGTGTGGCTCCCCGCGTACTCGGAGTTGACCGCAATAGACAACACCTGCTGCAGCGCGGCCAGTTGCGGATACGCGGCCACAAGTTCGCGCTGCAAGTCCGCGACTCGGCAACCTTCGGCGATCTCCCACTCACAGCTTCTGTGGCCAACCGCATCGCGACAGGAAGCAAAAAATAACACCTTGATTTTCATCGCCAAGCGCAAACAACGCCGCTGCCTTACGCAACGGCCACGGCCCAAAAAGGAAATGGGACCCCTCACTGAGGCCCCATTTCCACTCTCACTGATTGCTGCTGTTGTCCCGCTGAGGAAACTACCTGAGCAGCACCATCTTGCGCTTAGCTACATAGTCGCCGGCATGGAGCAAATAAAAATACATGCCGCTGGCGACGCTAGCGCCGTTTTCGCTGCGGCCATCCCATACGGCTTGGTACTGACCTGCGGCCAGTGCCTCGCCGTCAACCAGCTTGCGCACGACCTGACCCGCGATGTTGTAAATCGTCAGGGAGACGACCGCATCACTGCTCAGGGCGTAGGGAATCGTGGTTTCCGGATTGAAAGGGTTGGGATAGTTCTGGCTCAGAGAGTTAGCCAACGGCAGGGCGGCTAGTGGCTTAGCAGCAGCCCAAGCTGCGCTGAAGTCGATCGCCAAGTCAAGGGCCTTGCCGGCCGCATTCTCTGTGGCGGTACTCGCCGCAATACTGAGGAAAGACACGACCTCGGCATCAACCTTAATAGACGAATTGCCATCGGCATCGGTCGTATTGCGGACAAACGCACTACCATGAGGGGGAATCGTGCCAATACCGAGCACGGATACCCACTCTGCGCTCCGGTTGTACACGTCCCACAAGATGAGCTGACCCTCGCCCGGCTTACCCCAGAGGTTGGTGAAATTGACCGAGTACGCGATCTCGCCGGGGCTGTCGTCATCAATAGCACCCGTGTCAGCCCCAGAAACCAACGCGTTGCCAACCAGCGGCTCGGCGGCCACCAGCACTGGATCCGGCCGGTTGAGGTACATGCTGCGACTCAACAACTCGACATCCAAGTAATCGCGCATATCGGCAGACGGGCCGAGGGATACGCTGTTGATCACAATCTCTGCCTCCGTCTCATCGGTAAAGTTCTCCGCTGTGACGAGCGTGAAGGTCCCTATATCGCTATCGCCATCTACAGCTACGTCTGCGTCGATGACAACGGCACCGCCTCGCACCTGATTCCCGGAGACTTCCACAGCCGGGGCCGACAGGCTAAACGCATCCGAACCCGTAAACGTGGTGGCAGTCAGATCGAAGGCATCGGCGGGCGATACCTCTAGGGTGACCGCAATCTGCTTTACGCCGACTAGGCCGCCCGCCGATAGCACGACTGGAATCTCCGTACCTGGACCCGCGACCACCTCGTTGAGGGCCTTGTCATCATTATTTAGGGAAACCTGCGAGACGAACATCAACTTGTCGGGATCTGGCACCGCCCATGTGGCGTTGAAATCAACTGCCAAGTCAATGGTGTCACCGGTCGGATTTACAGCAGTCGTGCGCGCCCGAACGTCGACCGAAGTCGCAGCCGCCTTTAAGTTGCCTTCGGCGTCAAACTGGACCACTGAATTGCCGTCTGCATCGGTCACATTCCGCAGGCATACGTACACGCCGGAGGGAACCTCGCCGACACCGAGCAGATAGACCGACCGCGACCCGGTATTAGTAATGTCCCAAGCAATGGTCTGGCCCTTGGCCGGGGCACCATCATCGGTGAAATTGACCGAAAACTCGATCTCACCGGGGCTACCGTCCACGGCTGCACCTGTGCCGATCGAGGAATAGGCCGGGTTAAGGGCAAGCGATGAGGTCGGCATCATATTCGGCGGAGGCACCGCCCAGTTGACGATAAACAATCCCGCGACACCAAGGACATCCCGGTCCAAAGACGATGCACCAAGAGACACGCTACTCACCACGATCTCGGCTGGGGAATCCCTGCTAAAACTACTCGACATCGTGAGAGTAAAAACACCCAAAGCACCATCGCCATCTACCGCCTCGCCGAGAGTGGCTCCACCGCTTTTGACCTGCCCATCCCCTAATAACTCCACGCCAGGCGAAAAACCAAAAGCAGGCGTAAAGGTCGTCGCCGCCAGATCAAAGGCATCTTCAGGTAATACCGTCAAGGTAACTTCAAACTGCTTTACCCCGACCATTCCAGCGGCCGACAGTGGTACCTGCACTTGCTCACCAGCACCGGCGGCGGCGTGTTCCCCATCGAGCGAAATGACAACGTTCGCGTTATCTCCGGCGACAGCGGCACCACAGAGTGCGAGCAACAGGGCGATGGCAAGAGGAAACGTCTTGCATACGCTGTTCTGCATAGTTGCTTCTCCTTCTATTTGTAACCTGTTGATTTAATAATGAAATGGGACCCCAAAGTTGAGGTTTGAGGTCCCATTTCACTAACTCGCTGTGCAGCAGTGCTTACTTCAGCAGCAACATCTTCTTGACTTCGCGGAAATCTTCTCCCGCCTGCAAGTGGTAGAAGTACATCCCCGATGACAAGCTATGGCCACTGTCGTTAGTAGCATCCCACTCCACCACGTAGCGACCTGCGCTCTGATGCTCCGCAACTAGCGTCCGTACCACCTGGCCCACCACGTTATACACGGTCAACTCTACGTCCGCCGCCTGCGGCAACGCATACTTGATCGTCGTGGCCGGGTTGAATGGGTTCGGATAGTTGTTCGCCAAGGCGAACACTTCCGGACGCGTCTGTACCTGCACCGGAGCCGGCAGCATCAAGCGGTTGAACGCCAACTCGCTGTCGTAGGTCTGGCTATCGGTGATCTCGATGGCCGTATCCTCGATCTCCGTCGTCGCACGGAACACCAAGCTCAGTGCCACCTCGCCATCGGCGACCAAGTCCCCGTGGGTGACCACCGCCAACACGCCAGCTTCGTTAGTCAATACCTGCGGCGTAGCCAACGCGCTGCCACCTAGCGGCTGATCGGTCAGCACCTCGACGAACTCCAGCTTGTCGGCCTCATACTGCACCTGCAAGCCGTACCCCTTGATTGCGGTGAAGTCTGCCAACCGCACATCAAGGACAAAGTCCTCGCCCACGGTAGGCAGGGCCGTGCGCGCATCGAGATACATCCGCGCATCGGCATTCAGCCCCGCAAACAGCGGCACGCGCTTACCAGCGGCAGCTATGCTGCGACCAAAATTGTCGGCAAAGACGAAGAAGTCGTCGAAATCAATCGCGTCACTGGGCGCGAGGTCAAACGCCGGATCAAACCCAGCGTCTGCCACCGTCAAACCGAAGTTGTCGGCGAAGATGAAGAAGTCATCGAAACCGATGCCATTGTCTGCGCCGAACAGACCGAAGATGGCATGACCTTCGCTATCGACCGCGATATTGCGCACGGCCATGGCCGTCTGCTCGAGATCGGAGCCGGTCTCGTTGTCCAAGTCGTAGGGACGCACCTGATAGGTGTAATGCACACCATTCAGGGCCGTCTCATCGACAAAGGACGCGACACCCGCATCCACCTGAGCGACCAGAGCGAACTCATCTTCGCCCATAGCGCGGCGATAGATGCTGTATCCATGCACACCAAACACAGGCTCGACCGCGGCCGGACCAATAGCCCCGGCAACAACGCCTTGCAAGAGCTGGTCAGACGGCGACAGCGTCCACGTCAGGGCGATGCGGCTACCCTTATCGTTGGGCGCATCCAAGACGCTGAGCGACGGCACGGCCAACGGCGCGATATCGTCGATAGCGCGAACCGCCTCTTCCGTCATGGTAATCGCCGAACTCAACACACCGACGACGAGATTCATCTTAGGAGCCACGCCTCGAGCGTAGGCGAGAGCTTCCGGCAGCAGCGAGGCGAACACCGGTCCATCACCGACCTGCGCCGCTTCCCTGCTGGCCATCATCGTCTCAGCCATCAACTCATAGGGGTGATTCAGGTCCTGAGCACTGACGAACACGGCCTTAGCAGCACCGTGCGTGGTACGACCATCGCGCTCAGCAGCAATGCCCCAGCGAGTGGAGACATTGTCGAGCGTAGCGACGATAGCGCGACCATGACTGACGCCCGGCACGGCATCTACGGCCGCCCAAGGAACCATTTCATTGCCCAGTACGGGCAGGGCGCGGAAGATGCGATAGCCGTCAATCGAGTCATGGTTCTCGGACAGGTCCCAAGACAGCATCACAAAACCGCCTTGGTCGCCTTGGCCATCGGCACCCTTGTAGTCCTCGGCAACCAAATTGTCGGGAGCATCCAGCGGAGGCAAGACGACCGACACGAGCAGCGGCAGCGAACTAGAAGCACCGTTTGCATCCGTAACTGTGTAGGTAACTACGGTCGCATCACTTACCTGAGAAGGCGTACCCGAAACCGTCCGCGTGGCCGGATCAAACGACAAGCCTGCAGGCAGACCCGACACGCTATAGGTCAGCGGCGGAGTCCCACCCGAAACCTCCGGTAGTACCAGGGCGGGGATAGGCTCACCAACGAGGAGTTGGATGGACCCATCGTCCTCTTCCTGCGCCGGATTGGCTTTGCCAGCACTATTGAAGAAACCGAACAAGGCACCGAGGTCGTTGAATTCCAACGCCGCATTGACCGTAATGGAGAAGGTCAACGAAGCAGTCGCCCCGTTGCTGTCGGTCGCCGTATAGGTGACCTCAGTCGTGCCAGCCGCTTCGGGCGTACCCGAAACCGTCCGCGTGGCCGCGTCAAACGACAGGCCCGCCGGCAACTCGGAGACGCTATACGTCACGTCGCCCATACCGCCCGCAGCTTCTGGGAGGTGTAGGTCGGCAATCGCCGTACCAGCCGTACCAGCCTGTGCAGCAATCATGGTCCCTTCGGCGAAGGCCAAAGGATCCATCGTCGGGGCCACGTAGTCGGTCAACGTGATCTTTGCCGAGCCACTAGACAGCCCTTCAATTGAACCGAGCAGGGTGATCGTCTCGTTGTCTTCCTTCACATTGTCCGCAGTCGGATCAATGAGTAAGGCGACCGAACCCGATACCGAACCAGCCTTGATCTCGAGCAGCGGATTGAACAGCGCGGAGTAATCCACGTCGCGCGAAGCAGCAGAAGAAGCGTCCACGGAGATGGTTACGGTCACGTCGGTGTCCATCACCTTACCGTCCAAAGTGGCAGTCACCGTAATCTCGGTTACTCCCGCGTTTTCGCTTATCGAGTGCGGCGACACCGACAGCGAGATAGACGTGCTAGGCGTCTCGTCGTCGGCGATCTTA
>RKRN01000243.1 GCA_007571365.1 Candidatus Latescibacterota bacterium | reverse complement strand
ATTGGTAAATATAGATCTCCTTACCGAGGCAGCGGGAACTACTTTAGCAACTGTAGCGGGCTTATTGCTTTTCGGCGAAAACCCGAATCGTCGTCTGCCACAGGCCGGAATCACGGCAACCGCCTTTCCGCGAGCGGAAAAAGACTATGACACTGTTGACGAGGAACGGATAAGAGGACCGCTGGTTTCAATGCTATCTCCGCAAAAGCGCGTAGTGGCTAAGGGAGTCATTGATCGGGCAGTGGATTTTGGCGTCCGCAATATGGGTACGGTCGCATGGCTTGAAGGAGGACGTCGCCGCCGAAGAAAGGCATTCCCAGTAGATGCAGTTCGAGAATCTATTGTGAATGCGGTCGCACATCGTGATTACACCTTGCTTGGTACTGATGTCGAAGTCTCTTTATACCAGGATCGCTTTGAGGTAATTTCGCCTGGGCGGCTTCCAAATGGTGTCACCGTCGAAAAAATGAGCGAGGGGTTGCGAGCGGCCAGAAATGAACTAATAAAAGAGGTTCTACGTGACTATGGCTATGTGGAACCTCTCGGTATAGGGGTGCGGAACCGGATCATTAATTCTATCTATTCCCACAATGGAACCAAACCCGACTTAATCGAAGAAGAGCACCGCTTTACTGTTCGGTTGTGGAAACTAAGTACGCAGTGAGGGGAAGTGGATAAATTTCGCCGCTAACAACAAGGGACGGGTTGTACGCCCGTCCCTTGTTGTGTACTCGACCTGATCTGATGGAGATTATTGGAGCAAGGTCATCTTGCGGTGCAAGACCTGAGCGCCGGCGCGGAGGCGGTAGAAATACGTGCCAGTACTGAGGTCGGACGCATCGACGGCGACCGAGTAGGTCGCCGGTCTGGCGATCGATAACCGAACCGGACACCGTGCCTTGGGCCAAGGCGGGACCGGCGAAAGCCAAAAGGGCTAAGCCGGCGACGAACAAGCAGTGCTTCACGGGTAAAGACCTCCCTTGAAAGGATAAAAGTGACCATAAATGATAGAGAGGCTGTGTTGAGAAAACGTTACCCTAAAATTACAATCCGGTGTCGCGGAGTTTGGCAGGAGGTGTACAGCACGACGTGAGGGGGAGATATTGTAACCATTTGGTAACAATAATGTAACGATATGGTCATACAGAGAGACCACTTTATAGTTTGTGACGCGGAAAGGCGTCGAATGGGCCAAATTGCACACTATTGTATAGGAGCATTGTAACAAAAGTGAAAAAAACGACACAAATTATCGGGCTGCTTTGCTGTTGGGGTCTTGTAGCGCAAGCCGAGGAGGGCCAAATCAAGGGCCTTATGTTTGGCGACTACTACTATGTATTGGCTGCCGACGAAGCCGACGCCAAGCAGCCACGCAAGCGCAATGCTTTCCGCTTTCGCCGTCTGTACCTCACGTACCAAAGAGATGTGGCCACCGACTTTGCCGTCCGCTTTCGCCTCGAAGCCAAGGACGCGGGGTTTGCCCAAGGGGCGAAAATGGAACCCTTCGTCAAGCACGGCTATATACAGTGGAAGCGGGGGCTAGGCACTGCAGATATATATCTAGGGCTTTCCGGGACGCCGACTTGGGCGGTTGCCGAAAAGATCTGGGGCTACCGCTCGGTAGCCAAGACCGTGCTCGACTGGCATAAGATCGGCTCTTCAGCCGACTTAGGCGCGGCCTTTAAGGGCGCGGCGGGCCGGTTGAGCTACCACCTGATGGTCGGCAATGGTCCCGGGCAGAAGCCGGAAGACAATCACGGCAAGAAATTCTATGGTTCGTTGAGTTTTAAGGCGACGGACCGCTTGATATTGGAAAGCTATGCGGACTTTAATGCCAAGCCAGCCGGTCGCAACGAGCGGACCTTCAAGGGCTTGGTCGGCTGGCAGACAGCGAAGGGCCAGATGGGATTGGAGGTTTTCACGCGCACCAACGAGCAGGCCGGCGCTGGCGGTGCGGCCCAAGTCATCGCCGGGGTCTCGGTTTTCGGTGCGCTGCCGCTAAGTGCTACGTTCAAGGGTTTTGGCCGCTTAGATGCGATATCCTATGATACCGATGATACTGCCGATCGGCTCTTCATCGCCGGCCTAGACTACGCCGCCGCTGCAACCGTCCACCTGATGCCCAATGTGATCGTCGAGTCGTCCACGGGCCGCACGGCCAATGTCCAAGGACGGCTGACCTTTTTCGCTAAATTTTAGCAACTGTAACGTAGGTTTCACCTATGAGACACGCAGATGTAACGCAAACCCTGCACACTTTCACTTTAATGACCATACTCATAAATGGCATGGAGAATGCAAAAATGAAAAAAAAATGGATCGGAGTAGTGCTGATATGTGGAGTGTTCGCCCCCGGCGTCCAAGCGCAGACCATAGCCGTCGACGAGCAGGTCGCATCCTATGAGCGGGTGCGCGGTCTGTCCGGCAACGCCAGCAGCATTGGCTCCGACACGATGAACAACATGATGGCGCTGTGGCTGGAGGCTTTCCGCAAGTACTATCCCAGCGTCAAGATCCAAATCGAGGGCAAAGGCTCCAGTACAGCGCCACCCGCCCTCATTGAGGGCACCGCTCAGTTCGGACCGATGTCGCGGCCGATGAAGTCGAGCGAAGAGGATAAATTCGAGCAGGCCTTCGGCTATAAGCCAACGCCTTTGCGGGCGGCGCTGGACGCGCTGGCGGTTTTTGTCAACAAGGACAACCCCATTGAGGGCCTGAGCCTGCCGCAAGTTGATGCGATTTTCTCCAAGACCCGGCGCGGCGAATTCCCCAATGACATCACCACTTGGGGCCAGTTAGGGCTGGAAGGGGATTGGACCAAGGCCCGGATTAGCCTCTATGGCCGCAACTCGGCCTCGGGCACCTATGGCTTTTTTAAGAAGCAGGCCCTGTTCAAAGGCGACTACAAGGACGAGGTGAAAGAGCAGCCCGGCTCTGCTTCTGTGGTCCAAGGCATTACCGAGGACCGCTTCGCCATAGGATACAGCGGTATTGGTTATCTGACCTCTGGGGTGCGCGTCGTGCCCTTGGCCAAAGCCGCCGGACAAGAGCTCAAACAGGGAACCATGAAAAACGTCCTGAACGGGTCGTATCCCCTCGGGCGCTTCCTATACATTTATGTAAATAAGGCCCCCGGCCAAGCCCTAGACCCGCTCGTGAGAGAATTCTGCGCGTTTATTTTTTCTAAAGAAGGTCAAGAAATCGTCGTCAAAGATGGCTACATGCCGGTGCCGTTTGAAGTAGTACGAGCCGAGTTGGCCAAATTAGAGCACTGAGGGGGTGCGAGTGCTTTAAGGTACTCTGGCTGGAGGTTTTATACAGATGATACCCAAGCCCCACAAGCGCGGGACTGCGCCGCGAGCGCAAGTCTGGGATTGGCTGGCTAGGTGCTTTATCTCCTTTGGCGGCATCGGCATTATCGCCGCGGTCTTGGGGATATTTTTCTTCATCCTTGCCGAGGCGTGGCCCTTGTTTCGCTCTCCAGAGGTAACAACAAAAAAAGCACACCAAGTGGCCGGCCCATTCGCCATTGGGCTCGACCCTTACTACCAAACCGCTTATGCGGTCGGCCCCCAAGGGGTGGATTTGTTGCGGTTGGAAGACGGCCAAGTCATCAGCCGTCAGCAGCCAGCCGAACTGGCGGGCCGCCAAGTAACGGCCGCCCAGCGCGGGCCAAACGACGTTTTGGCACTGGGAACCGACGACGGCCACCTACTATTAGCACAGGTTGGCTTCCAACTCGATTACAGCAGCGGCCAGCGGCAGGTGGTGCCCCAGTTTGCAGTAGAGCGCCTCGTCGCGGTCGATCCGGCCGGCGAGCCGCTGATGCAAGTGGCCTTTCGCGCAAGGGATGACGGTCGCTCGGCTGTGGCGGCGGTTACGGCTAGTGGTCGCTTGGTGGTGCAGATAGCCGAGCAGCAGCAGGGCTTATTGGGGCCGGGCGAACGCCAAGCAAGGCAGTACGAGCTAACGGCCGATCTGGCCGGTAAGCCCACGCAGGTGCTAGTTGACGGCCGCATTCGCCAAGTGCTGGTGGGTACGGACCAAGGGCAGGTGTGCGAGTGGCGGCTGGGGGCTGTGGGCCAAGGACCGGCGTTTGTAGAGTGCATCGTCGTCGCGGAAACTGCGGTATCAGCCCTAGCGTATGCGCTGGGCGAAGTCTCGCTGGTCGTCGGCGACGCGGCTGGCCACGTCAGCACTTGGTTTAAGGTCGAAGAGGACGGGCAGCGGTCGTATCGCAAAATTCACACCTTGGCACCCCATGCGGCGGCTGTTACCCACATTGCCGCCTCCGCGCGCGACAAACAGTTTCTCACCGCCGATGCCACAGGGGCCCTAGCCCTGCACCACCTGACCTCTGAGCAGACGATCTTCCAACGGCCGGGCGAATCTCCGGTGACTGCGTTGGTGTTTGCGCCCAAGGCCGACGGATTTTTGGCCCTCGGCCAAGACGGGTGGTTGCGGCGCTTTGCCCTCGACCACCCCCATCCCGAAATCAGCGCGGCCGTGCTCTTCGCCCCTATCTGGTACGAAGGGTATGGGGGCCGCGAGTACGTGTGGCAGTCCACCGGTGGCACGGATGAATTCGAGCCTAAGCTGAGCTTGGTGCCGCTGATTTTGGGTACGGCCAAGGGCACGTTCTACTCTATGCTATTTGCCCTGCCCTTGGCGATTTTAGCGGCGATTTACACGGCTGAATTTGCCTCGCGGCGCGTACAGGGCTTGGTCAAACCATGCGTAGAGGTTATGGCCTCGTTGCCGAGCGTCATCTTGGGCTTTCTCGCCGGCTTGTGGTTGGCCCCCCTGCTCGAGTCGCACTTGTTAGGGACCTTGCTGCTGCTGCCGGCTGTGCCGGTGGTGGTCATGGCCGCCGCTTGGGCGTGGCAATACGCCCCGGAGGCTGGGGTGCGTCAAGTGGCGCGAGTGGGAGAGATATACGTGCTCGCAGCGGTGACCTTGCTGGCCGTTTGGTTGGCGTACGCGTTGGGGCCGGTCTTTGAGGAACGGGCCTTTGACGGGCACTTCCTGCGCTGGTTGCGACAAGACGCCGGCGTTGGCTACGACCAGCGCAATTGCTTGGTAGTGGGCTTTGCCATGGGCTTTGCGGTCGTTCCGCTGATCTTCACTATCTGCGAGGACGCACTATCCAGCGTACCCGCCCACTTGCGCGCCGGTTCGCTGGCCTTGGGGGCTACGCCTTGGCAGACGGCGATCAGGGTAGTGTTACCAATGGCCCTGCCGGGCATTTTCTCGGCGACCATGATCGGCCTCGGCCGCGCCATTGGCGAGACCATGATCGTGCTAATGGCCACCGGCAATACCCCGATTATGGACTGGAATATCTTCAATGGTATGCGCACCATTTCGGCCAATATCGCTGTAGAGCTACCTGAAGCCCCCCACCAAGGTACGCTCTACCGAGTGCTTTTCCTCAGCGGCTTACTGCTGTTTACGATCACCTTCTGCATCAACTCGCTGGCCGAGATCGTGCGCCAGCGTTTGCGGGATAAGTACAATCGACTGTGATGAAATTCTGGCGTCAGGGCGACCCTTTTATCTGGCTTACGGGCGGGGCTTTGGCCTTGTGCTTGGCGATGATCGCCGGCTTGGTGGGGATTATTACCTATTACGGTGCGGGCGCGTTTTGGCCGCAGGATTTGACCTTGTTGAGCCTCAAAGACGGTCCGCCGATCATGGGCAAACTGGTGGATCGCCAGCCCATTCCCAGCGCGCCCGGGCACTATCGGGTGCAGCTAAAGGTCGGCAACCGCGATGTGTACGGCCAAGACTTTCGCTGGGTGGATGAATACGCGATTGTCGGGCGCGAAACGCCAGCCGCGGCCGTAGTCTTCGAGCGAGTCGAATGGGGGGATATGCACGGTTTTATTGCGGCCTTGTACGAGGAGGATCGGTTGCTGGCAAAAGGGGAGGGGAGCTGGGATACCTTGCAAGGGCTGATGGCCCAAGTCGGCGAACTGGCCGAGCGCATCCACGCCCTGGAGCGCGGAGAAATCAGGGTGCTCAACCACGCGCTAGAGGAATTGCGCCGGCAAACGCGACGCTGGCAACGCGAGCAAAACGACGCGCAATTGGCCGCAAGCGAGGTGCGTCGTCAAGCCCTGTGGGACGAATACGAGGTCCTGTCGCAGCGTTTGGACGAGCTGCGGGCGCAGCAGCAGCACTGGCAGGTGGAGGTTGCGCTGGCCGGCGGCGAGCGGCGTCGCGTGGCCGTAGCTGCCATCGTGCGCGCCTATCGCCCCAATTTTATGGGCACCGGGGCCAAGGTGCAGACCTACCTGTCCAAGGGTTGGGAGTTCGTGGCCGGCGAGCCGCGCGAATCCAACACCGAGGGCGGGATATTCCCGGCGATCTTTGGCACGGTGATGATGGTGATGCTGATGAGCTTGGCGGCCGTGCCCTTTGGCGTACTCGCAGCTCTCTATCTGCGCGAGTACGCCCGGCAGGGCTTTGTGGTGCGCCTGGTGCGGGTGGCGGTCAATAATTTGGCGGGGGTGCCTTCGATTGTTTTTGGCATGTTCGGGTTGGGATTTTTTGTATACGGCATCGGCGGTAGCATTGACCAACTCTTCTACGCGGATACCCTGCCCGCGCCTACCTATGGCACCGGCGGCATTCTCTGGGCCTCGCTGACGCTGGCCCTGCTGACGGTTCCAGTGGTCATCGTGGCCACCGAGGAGGGCTTGGCGGCCGTGCCGCGCGAGATACGCGAAGGCGCGCTCGCTTTGGGTTCGACTCAATTTCAGATGATCTGGCGCGTAGTGCTGCCCAGTGCGCTGCCAGGTATTCTCACCGGGGTCATCTTGGCTACGGCGCGCGGAGCCGGCGAGGTTGCGCCGCTGATGATCACCGGCGTCGTCAAACTGGCCCCGGACTTACCACTCGATGCGTTTGCGCCGTTTTTTCACTTAGAGCGCAAGTTTATGCACTTGGGTTTTCACATCTACGACGTGGGCTTTCAGTCGCCCAACGTGGAGGCGGCCCGGCCCATGGTGTACACTACGGCCCTGCTGCTGTTGGCCATTGTATTGCTCCTGAACTTGACGGCGATTGTCGTCCGCAACAAATTGCGCCGAAAATACGCCACGGCCGCCTTTTAGGAGATGCCATGAGCAAGCCCTTAGCCTCGGTCCCGGCCAATCCCGTCGTCGAAGTGGAAAACCTGAACATGTTCTACGGCGAGACGCAAGTCCTGCACCACATTGACCTGAGCATTCCCAAAAGCGAGGTTACTGCGTTTATCGGCCCGTCGGGCTGTGGCAAATCCACGCTCTTGCGCTGCTTCAATCGCCTCAACGACTTGATCGAGTCTGCACACATCGAAGGTGAGGTGCGGGTCAGTGGCCGCGACATTTACGCACCCGATTGCGATGTGATCGACTTGCGGCGGCGGGTGGGCATGGTGTTCCAAAAGCCCAATCCCTTCCCCAAATCCATCTACGAGAATGTGGCCTACGGCTTGCGCGTCGCCGGAGAGAATCGCCGCTGGGTACTCGACGAGGTCGTGGAGGAGAGCCTGAGAGCCGCCGCGCTGTGGGACGAGGTCAAGGATCGGCTCAAGGACAACGCACTGAGCTTGTCCGGGGGGCAGCAGCAGCGGCTGTGCATTGCGCGCACCCTGGCCGTCGAGCCGGAGGTCGTGCTGATGGACGAGCCGTGCTCGGCACTGGACCCGATTGCTACGGTGCGGATCGAGGAGACGATCGCCGCGCTAAAGTCCGATTACACCATCATCGTCGTCACGCACAATCTGCAACAGGCGGCGCGGATTTCGACCTATACGGCCTTTTACTATCTAGGGTCTTTGATCGAATTTAGTCCCACTGAAGACATGTTCACCAATCCCCGCAGCAAACAGACTGAAGACTACGTAACCGGCCGCTTCGGTTGAGGGAGAAAAGGACCAAGGTATCGTGGAACGAAAATTCGACCAGCAGTTAGACGAGCTCAAACAGGATTTATTAAAAATGGGTGGGGCCGTTGAAGAGTCCATTGAGCAGGCCGTGCGCGCGCTCGTCGATCGCGACGACGCGCTAGTGCAGGCCGTGATTGAAGGCGGCAAGAAAATCGACGATTGGGAAATCGGCGTTGAAGAGACCTGCTTGAAGATGTTTGCGACCCAAGGGCCGATGGCCAGCGACCTGCGACTGTTGGCCTGCATCCTGAAAATCAACGAAGACCTAGAGCGGATCAACGACGAAGCCGTCAACATCGCCCAGCGCGCCGAGGTGCTCAACAAGCTGCCGCTGCTCAAGCCGCTGATCGACATTCCGCGGATGTCCGAGTTGGCGCAGAGCATGGTCAAGGACGCCCTCGATGCGTTCGTGCGCCGCGATGTGGAACTGGCTCGCGCCGTCGGTCGGCGCGACGAAGAGCTGGACCTGTTGCGCGACCAGATCTTTCGCGAATTGCTCACCTACATGCACACGCCGTCGCTTGGGCCGGACACTATCGACCGCGGCATCTACCTGATCTTGGTGTCGCGGCACCTCGAAAGGGTTGGCGATCACGCCTCCAACATTGCCGAGAACGTGGTGTTCCTCGTTGAGGGACGCATCGTGCGGCATCAAAAAGAAGATTGGTGGGAGGAAAACAGCTCCTGAACGACAAAATTCTGATTGTAGAGGATGAGCCCGACATCCTCAATTTGGTCTCGTACCATCTAGGACAATCCGGGTTTTCGGTGGTATTAGCCGAGGACGGGGAACAGGCGCTGAGCGCAGTTGAGCAAGATGCGATCGGCCTCGTGATCTTGGATTTGATGTTGCCGGGGATCAGCGGCTTGGAGGTCTGTCGCCTCCTCAAGCAAAGTCCCCGCACCAAGGACATACCGGTTTTGATGCTGACGGCGCGGGCCGAAGAAGTCGATCGCATCGTCGGCTTGGAACTGGGGGCGGACGATTACTTGGTCAAGCCTTTTTCCCCGCGCGAGCTCGTCTTGCGCATTCGCGCCATCTTGCGCCGCATCCACAGGCGCGACGAAACCGAAACCGCGCAGCTTGTGGCCGGTCCTTTGTCCATCGATCTAGTGGGATGTCAGGTTCAACTGGGCAGCGAGCCCATTGAACTGACCGCGACTGAGTTCAAGCTCTTGACGACCCTCGCGCAACGGCGTGGCCGGGTGCAGTCGCGGGAAGAGTTGCTCGAGGTGGTGTGGGGCTACGAGTACCTTGGTTATCGCCGCACGGTTGATACGCACATCCGCCGCCTGCGGGAAAAGCTCGGGACGGCCGCCGAGATGGTCGAAACCGTGCGCGGTATGGGCTATCGCTTTCGCCGCGAGGATCGCTAGGATGCGCTTTGGGTGGCTGTTGCTCGTTAGCAACGTGCTCTTGGCGGTGCTCGTCTGGTGGAGCACTAACATCGCGCTCGCGCTCGTGCTCGCCGCGCTGTGGACGGGCGGGCAAATCTGGTTGTGGAACCGCGCCGCCCGCCAGCAGGGAGAGCGGTTGCGCCAGCTCGATGAAGCGGCCCTCGGCGACCGAGCTTGGGGGGAGGCGTTCCATCCTGAGTTGGTGCGCGCCTTAGCGGACTTGGCCGGGCGGGTCCAACGACACGTCGATCAGCTAGAAAGTGAAAAAAGCCGTTTAGAGGTCATCCTCGAAAGCATTACCGAGGCTATCTTGGTCGTCGACCGCGATGGACGAGTGGTGCTGGCCAACAAGGCACTGGCCAATCTGTTTGACTTAAATCCACCGCTAGAGGGGCTGTTGACCGCTGAGGTCGTGCGTTACGCGGCCATCCAAGACGCGCTGACCGGGTGTTTGGCCGCCGGGCGCAGTCGAGAAACGGAAGTGGAGCTGACCGGCGCACCGACGCGCCATTTGGACATGCAGGTCGCGCCGGTCCTCGAAGGGAACGAGTGCATCGGTGCCGTGGCAGTCCTCTACGATATTACGCGCCTGCGCCAACTAGAGCGGATGCGTCGCGACTTTGTGGCCAATGTGTCCCACGAGTTGTGTACGCCGTTGACAGCCATTAAGGGCTATGCCGAAATTTTATCGGATGGTGCGCTCGACGACCGGGCGACGGCGCGCCGCTTCGCGGGCATCATCGAGAATCACGCCGATCGCCTGACCCACTTGCTCGGCGACTTGCTCGACCTGTCGCGGCTGGAGTCGGCGCAAGTGGAAGTCGAGTTGGCTCCTTGCGAGCTAAAGCCCTTAGTCGATACATCTGTTGGCTCAATAAGCCAAGCGGCGGCGCAAAAGCAAATCGCCATTCACTGCGACATTCCGCCGTCTGTCAAAGTGATCTGCGACCCCAAATTGATCGAACACGCCCTCATCAACTTGCTCGACAACGCCGTCAAGTACACGCCCGCCGGCGGCAAAGTCCGCGTTGGTACGCGGCTGGTCGCAGGCACCGATCGCTTGACGATTTACGTCGAAGATACGGGTATTGGCATTCCCTCCGAGGACTTGGGCCGGATTTTCGAGCGCTTCTACCGGGTCGACAAGGGGCGCTCGCGTGCGCTCGGCGGCACGGGCTTGGGATTGTCTATCGTGCGCCACATCGCCGAAGCCCACGGCGAGCAAGTGAGCGTACAGAGTAAATTAGGTGCGGGGACGACCTTCAGCTTTGAACTGCAAAGCCGCGGTTAAGACCGCGATATTGAGCTGGGCGTTGGCGGCTGGCTGCGCGGGCGACAGCGACGACGCCCAAAGTGCCGTGGAGCAGGGTAAGGTCCTCTTTGCGCGCAATGGATGTGCGGTGTGCCACGGCCCGGACGGTCGCGGCGATGGCCAGATTGCGGCCACCCTCCAGCCGCCGCCCCGCGATTTCCGCGATCCGGCCGCCTACAAAAACGGCCACAGCGAAGCGGCCATCGCCCGCACGATTCAGAAGGGAATGCCCGGCACTTCCATGCCGGGTTATGGACATCTGTCGGCCGAGGAACGAGCGCAGATTGCCGCTTACATCCACTCTTTAACTAAAAAAAGAAAATGAATACACGCCTTAGCTTTTTGCTCACATTTGCATTCGTCCTGCTGTTTTTTGTGGCCCCTAGCACCGTCTGCGCTCACAAGCTCAACACCAGTTACACGAATTTGATTGTGGAAGAGGCCGCGCTCAAAGTGCGCGTCCGCATGGACGATTTCGACTTATTGAAAATTGGCATCGATCAAAACGGCGACAGCCTGCTGTTCTACGAAGAGATGGCGGCCGGCCTCGACGACGTATTCGCCTTTGTCGAAGAGCAGATGCGCCTGCGGGCCAACGGCCAGCCGCTCGCCCTCGTGCGCGACCGGGGGGACATTACCCCGGACAACCAAGGCAATATGTTCGCCAACTTGTACTTCAGCGCCGCGGTGGAAGCCCCGGTCGGCGAATTGGAGGTCTGGATCGGCTGGCCGGAGCACTTTGGCGACGCACACAAAAACTTGGCCAAAATCATGTTGCCCGGTCAGCCGCTGGTGCAAGCCGTGTTTTCGGCGGCAGCGCCGCAACAGACCTTTGCTGGAGAGCAGTCGCTGTGGGACCAGCTATACGAGTTCACGGTGCTCGGGGTTGAGCACATTTTTCTGGGGTACGATCACGTCATGTTTTTGCTAGCCCTGATCGTAGTGGGTGGTCGGCTGCTCAGTTTGGTCAAGGTCGTCACCGCTTTCACCATTGCCCACAGTATCACCCTGTGTTTGGCGGCCCTTGAAGTGGTCCGCCTGCCGAGCCAGTGGATCGAGGCCGGTATTGCCTTGAGCATCGTGTACGTGGCCGTGGAAAATTTCTGGCTCAAGCGCCCGGATTACCGCTGGATGCTCACCTTTGCCTTTGGGCTGGTGCATGGGTTTGGCTTCGCCAATGTGCTGCGCGAGTTGGGGTTGCCCACGCGCGGGCTGGTCGCTTCGCTGTTTGCGTTCAACGCCGGCGTGGAAATCGGCCAAGTAGCTATCGTCGCGCTCTTCTTTCCGCTGATCGCTTGGCTCAGCCGACAGCCCTATCAGCGCCCGGTGGTGGTGGTGGTGTCGGCGGTGATTGGGCTTTTTGGGTTGGGCTGGTTTGTCGAGCGGGTCTTTGAGCTGGAGTATATGCCGCTGTGAGTACGGGAGTTGCTAGTAGGATATACTCTGCGATAATTCGGCCTATTTATGAGGCAGCACATTCTTCTAAGAAGCTAGCTGAAAAGTGTTGCACCGCAGTTTGTCATTACGGCCCCGGCGGGAGTCCAATGCCGCAGGCGGGACCGTCCTTGGGTGCGCGGGCGTCTCGCCCGCCTGGTGGGGAAAAGGTCTGCACACATAGAAACCGGAAGGGTCGCGTACGTAGGGTAGGCAAGCAAAAAGGCCGCCTCATACGAGTAAAAGGCGGCCTTACTTAAAGGAGGGACGGGTGTAAACGCCCTTATTTTAGCAGCAGCATGCGCTGAGTCAGCGCAAAACCGGCCCCAGTCAGGCGATAGATATACACCCCACTGGCGACGGACTGACCCCCTTGATCCGTGCCATCCCACCCCACCGAGTAAACGCCAGCCGACGCCGTCTCCTGCACCAAGGTGCGTACCCGGTGGCCGCGTATGTCGTAAATGACCAGTTGGACGCG
>RKRN01000288.1 GCA_007571365.1 Candidatus Latescibacterota bacterium | reverse complement strand
CCGCATCGGCGTTGTCGGCCACCCCCACAAAGCTGTTGCCCAAACCCTGAGCGCGAGCACCCGAACCTACATTCTGAATGTTGACTACCCCATCGCTAGCAGTTGCCAGTAGGGCCGCACAAGTGATGCTAATTGCAATTTTCATACGCTTGCCTCCTCCGCTTGGTGAGATGCGTTTGTATTGTAATGTATGACTATAAAATAAAGTATAAAGTATATAGACTATCAACCGATAATAAAATAGCCCCGTGTGCGCCCAGACCACTTCCTTGACCAATCAAGGCCGTATGGTCGTTATTATGAGTTTTCTTCTCTAAACGCACGAGGTGAACTTTGACTGCTATTAAAGCGACTAATATCGTCCGGCACGAAGGGCATGTCAGCCGCCAACAACGCGAAAGCCTGCTGCACCAACAAGGGGTTTTGCTCTGGCTGACGGGCTTGCCGAGTTCGGGCAAAAGTACGATTGCCTATACTGTCGAACACGCTTTAGCCGCTCGTGGCCATTTGGCCTATGTGCTAGATGGCGACAACATCCGCTTTGGGCTCAACAAGAATCTGGGCTTTTCCGCTGACGACCGGGCGGAAAATATCCGGCGAATTGGCGAGGTAGGAAAGCTCTTTGTCGATGGGGGTTTCCTAACCCTCGCCAGCTTTGTCAGCCCCTATCGAGCCGACCGCGACCAGGTGCGGGCACTGATGGCAGAGGGCGATTTCGTCGAAATTTTTGTCGATACCCCAATTGAGTTATGCGAAGAGCGCGATCCCAAGGGCCTCTACAAAAAAGCCCGAGCCGGTGAAATACCCAATTTTACCGGCGTCTCAGATCCCTATGAAGAACCTGCAAAGCCTGAATTAGTCATCGAAACCAACATCGCAACGCCCGCGGAGGCGGCCGTGCAGGTCATCGACCTATTAGAGAAAATGGGCAAAATTCAACCTATACAGGCTTGAACAAGCCCGCCCAGCCTATTCCTTCCGCCATACAGCAGGGGATCGCCCGATCCCCTGTTATACGTTTGCCAGCGCGATGCACAAGATGCTGAAACAAGCCCTCCAGTACGGGCTGAGCTTAGGCCTAATGGGGCTTTTTATGTATTGGGCCTTTGCGGGGATAAGCCGCGGCGAACTCTGGGATGCCATGACCGGCATTTCACCAGTTTGGGCTGCGGTCATCTGCGTCGCAACGCTGGGGACTTTGGTCTTGCGGGCTTGGCGCTGGCAGGTTCTGATGCGGCCCTTTGCCCCACAAGTGAGCAATATCAACGCATCGCTCGCCTTAGCCATATGCTATGCGGCCAATGTGGCCGTGCCGCGCTCGGGCGAATTTCTGCGGTGCGTCAGTATCAAGTGGGCCACCGGGGCGAGCATCAGTGCCTTGATGGCCACGATAGTGGTGGAACGCATTCTCGATCTGTTTTGGCTCATCGTCTTATTCTGGCTCATCGTCTATATCGATATTGCCCTGCCCGTACTTTGGCTGCCGGGCGGTGCCGATCGAGACACCATCGGCCTGCTAGCCCTAGTCGGCTGTCTGGCCGCGCTGAGTGCCTTGGTCTTGGTATCGATTTATCGGGAAAAAATTTTAGCTGGTATTCGCCCGCTAGTCGCACAGCGCGCTTGGGGGAGCGGCGAGCGCGTCCTCGAAATCGTCGAGACCTTCATCGACGGGCTTTCCGCCCTACGGCAACAGCCGATGGCGTACTTTGAAATTTTCGTCAGTTCAATCCTGCTCAATGCAGCTTATGTATTTACTGTGTACGCGGCTTTTATCGGCATGGGCTTGCATCAAACATACGACCTTGACGCAACAGCAGCACTGGCGATCATGGCCATCTCGTCCATCGGGGTAATCATTCCGACGCCCGGGGCGATCGGTTCGTATCATCTGCTCTTCGGCGAAGCCATGCACCGCCTCTACTCGGTGCCTCTCGCCACGGCCTTGGCCTGCGCCACGTTGACCCATGCTTTAGCCACGCTGACCTATGTCTTGGTTGGTGGCCCAACTCTACTGTGGCAGTGGCACCGGAGCCGGCGGAATAGCTTAGAAGATCCAGACGATTAAGATCGATCCTCCCACGTAGCCGAAGGCTTCTATCAGCCCAGCCCCTACATTTGGCTGCTCCTCAACCTGTTCGGCCCCCAAGCGCACTCCAGCGGCCAAGAGCACATCGGTCAACTTGTGGATAGCGTAGAGCGCGACAAAACCAAAGACCACGTCCATGCCAAAAATTTTGAGGCTTTCTTGCCACCCGGCGTAGTCGCCGGCGGCGGCGATACTGACGATATTGCCCATGCCCACCAATACGCCGCCGAAGGCCAAACCGACCGCCGTATTGTCGCGCTCTAGTTCGCGGTGAATCGAATGGGGGGTAATCCACTCGTAGAGCAACCCGGCCACCACTAGCACCCCTTGCGCCAGCAGCCAGAAAACCACGCCGCTCCACAGCGGCCCTTCCCCCAGCATAATGGCCAGCACGATCAGGCCATTGGCAATGTGCATCCCCGCCTCGACAAAGGCCGTCCCCATATTGTGATCCTCGATGACCTCCTTGCGGTTGTCGAAGTGGAACAGGAGCGCCCGCTCGCAGAGTATGCCGGCGAAGCCCATCAGGACAATCGCCAAGAGACCGTACTGGGCGATGCCTAGCAGGTCGGCTTGCCAGCCGAGCGAAGGGCCGCTCAACGCCCCCCCTAACGCCAAGCAAATCCCAAAGAAGTAGCCGCCCATCGCAACGGCTAGGGCGTGGTTGTTGCGGCCAAAAAGTTCGTCTTTGAGATTGACCCGGCGAAAAACTCGGGCATAGACCTGCTTGGCAACAAAAAGCAGGATGAAAGCCTCTACGAGATAGACTAAGGACTGAGCCATCTTCGCTATATTGTCCACTGCGTTCCCCCCTATTTTCCAACGCGCGAGGCGCCGCGTCCCCACCCAGACGTGGTGCGTCCCATGCGGTTTTTGACCTGGCCGCTAAAGGCTTGGCGGCGGCTTTGCTGACGCTGGTAGAATTGCGGTCGCGTCTTTTGGGTTTGCGAGCCGCGCGATCCAAAAGCGGGCCGCCCGCCCTTTACCGGCCCGTAGTACGGGCGGCCCCGTTCTCGGTTGCGGCGGTAGTCCTCCCAATCGCCGCGGCCCACGTTCCACCCCCCCATTAAGTCGCGCATTAGCGCGTACTGACCGTAGAATTGCCAAAACCCGCCGGCTCCCCAAAACCCGTACTGGGAATTGCCGACGTATTGATAGCTAGGCGGGTGCGCTTGATTAGTACTGGTGCGGCGGCCGTCCAGCGACTTGGAGGCCACGACCATGCCGACGTAGTTGTCGTAGCGGTAGAAGACCTTTTCGCCGACTTCCAGCCAATCCGTGCGGCGCTCCTGATAGACGATGGTATCGCGGCCGGCGACGCGCTGTCCCGCAGCGGTCAACACCTGAAAGCGCAGCGCGTAGTCGGGGAAAACCGAGCCTTCGACGCGGGTATCATCGACGATCAGAGAATACTCGGGATAGCGCTCGAGGTCGCGCACTAGCTCCTGCACCGGATCTTTGGAACCTCCACAGGCCACGAGCGCGAATAGGGCTAGCAAGGCCATGCGCCGAAGCATTTTAGGCTCCTTCCTCCACCGGCAAGATGTCGGTGAATTGGTATTCCTCGACGTAGCATCCGGCGTACGCGGCAAAATCGCGCTCGCCCCACTGGCTGATGAAGAGCACCTTGTCTTCTTTTCCGGCAAACGACCAACTGACAAATTCGCGCTCCGCCGCGCTGCCGTCTTTGCGGTACAGGCCCGCCGCGCTGGTGCTTCCCACGTATTCATCGCCGGCCAAGCGCACGACTTCAGGCGGGTCGCCAGCGGCGATAATCGCCGCGGCCATATCGCCCTCAATCTCGTCGATACCAATCGCCTGTGTCCAAGTCCAATAGGCTTGGCCGTCTTCTATGGCGCACTCCAAGAAGCGCACCTGACCCTCGGCCTGCAATTCCCATTCCTCGGTCGTATAGCCGTCGTAGTCATAGCTTCCCCGGCCGGTGACTTGCCACGTTTTGAGGTCGTAATCGACTAGGAAACCCACTTTCATAGTGCTGAGCGAATACTCCTGATAAGTCGGTTCGTCCTCGTTTTGACGACCACCGAACCATTTCCTTAAACCCATCTGGCATATCCTTTCAAAACTGAGCACCCCAACCTTGTCGATAATAACGCGCCAGCACCGGTCTATCAAGTCGGTTTGCCTGTACGGGCAGGCGGCTCATATCGCGGTCGAAAACCGCAAGGGCGCCCCAGACTTGGCGGTCGAGATAGCGCGTGGGAACCGCAAAATCGACCGCGGTCGGCTCTAGCCCGGCCGGTCCGGCCAAGTGAAATCCCCATTCGCCAAAAGAGGGCACGTGCAAGTGATAGGAGTGGACGGCAAAGCCCGCTTCCTCCAAGGCGGCGGCAATGCTCCAGTACGCCTTGCGGACGTGGTACGGGCTGGAAGCTTGGGTTGCCAAGATGCCTTGCGGGCTGAGCACCTTGCGACACAGCCTATAGGCTTCGACCGAATAGAGCTTGGCCAAGCTCTCTTCGCGGGGATCGGGCAAGTCGATTAGTATTGCGCCATAGGGCACGTGCGCGCGCTGCAAAAAGACAAAGCCATCTTCGTTGACCACGCGAACTTGGCGGCGATTCAAGGCATTGTCGTTGAGCCGGGTCAGGTGGATATTGCGCTGGGCCAACCGGGTTACTGCCGGGTCGAGATCGACTAGATCAACGTGTTCAACCTCCGGGTATTTGAGCACTTCGCGCGCCGTCAGGCCGTCCCCTCCCCCGATGATGAGGACCCTTTCGCGGGAGGGCGTCAGGGCCATCGCCGGATGGACTAGGACTTCGTGGTAGCGGTGCTCGTCGATGGAGGCGAACTGCAAGTGCCCGTTGAGATAGAGCCGCAGATGCTCGTCGCGCTGAGTCAGGACGATTTGCTGATAAGTCGATTGCTCGCTGTAGACGATGCGGTCTTCGTACAGATCGCTTTCCCACTGCGCCCGCAGCCCTTCCCCTTGCCAAGCCAGTACTCCTAGTGCCGCAATAACCACCAGCGCTTGCGCCCCGAGCCAGCCGAAGGTACGCGGCGCTAGCAACGTCCCCTTAAACGCGATCACCACCCCGAGGCCAAGGCCAGCATTGACCAAACCAGCGACCAACGCCGTGTGCAGACTGCCGAGGAAGGGCAACAGGACATACGGGAAGAGCAACGAGGCCAACAAGGCCCCCAGATAATCGAGGGATAAAACGTTTGATAACGCCGCCCGCAGCGTACCGTGCCCGCGCAACAGCCGGGTAATCAGCGGTACTTCTAGGCCGATCAACGCGCCAATCACAACGCTCAAAGCCAGCATGCCAGCCCTAAAGTGGTCGGTGTATCCGTAGAGCACGTAGAGCACACCCACCGAAATCCCTCCCAAAAACCCCAGCCAAATCTCTAACTGGGCTAGCCGCGTCAACAACAAGTGATCGGAGACAAAGCGCGAAAGCCAAGAGCCCAGCCCCATCGCGGCGAGGAAAAAGCCGATCGTCAGGGAAAACTGCTCGACGCTATGGCCGAGGAAGTAGGACGCCACGCTGCCGATGAGGAGCTGATAGACGATGGCGCAGACGGCGGCGGCGAAAATGGCCGCCAGTAAAAACAGCGCACCTAGCCTAGGCATCCGCAAGCCCTCCCAGCGAGGAGGAATACGCCACGCCGAGGCAGTCCATGGCCCGCTCCGCCGCCCACATACCGGCAAAGATCGCTTCTTCGCACAGGGGCAGCCCGGTCGCATCGCACGAGGCAAAAAATATCCGCGCCATAGGCTGCTGCCGCCAACCGGCCAGCGGCCCCCACAGCGTTCCCGGGCTGGGCCGCATCATCCCGTGCCCCCAGCGATACAGGTCGATGCGCTCGACGAGGTCGTCGAGTTCGGGGTGGACTCGGCGCAGATCGGCCATGATCTGTGCGGTCCAGAAGGCGTGGTCCTGCACGAGCAAGGTATGCCGGGCTTCGGCGAGTTGATCGACAAAGGGCCAATAGTACAGCAACACGCGACCACCCCGGCTCTGCTGGTGGTCCGCGACCACGTAGCCCAGCGACGGGCTATCGTACAAGACGTTGTCCCAAGTCGTCTGCGCGGCCGCGAGCGGCTCTTTGAGAAAAATCGCCGCCACCAACCAAGGGCTATACTCGATGGCCGCCATGGCCTTGGCCTGTGCATCCGGCAGGCCCTCAATTGCATAGGGAGCCGCGTGCAGCTTGCCGGCGTACACCACGGCCCCAGCGGTCAGTTGCCGTTTTTCTCCGCTCGCCAAGTCGATGTATCCCAACCGCACCTGCGACCGCTCGGTAGCTAGACGAGCCACTAGAGCCTGTCGCTTGATCTCGCTGTCTCCCAACCTATTAGCGAGTTGAGCGACGAGATGCCCATTGCCCTCGGGCCACGTCAGCGTATGCGCTGGATAGGCTTCGTGCAGCCGGTAGTCGTAAAACCGACAGGCATAGTAGTGAATCCCGGCCCACGCCGATACTTGGGCGGCCGTGCTGCCGTAGTCGTCGCGGCAGGCGTAGTCAATAAGCCAGCGCAGTCGATCGTCGTGCCAACCCTCTTCGCGGAGATACTCGGCCATGCTGATCTGGTCCAAGCGTCGCACTCTGGTATCGTCTGTGCTGTAGCGCAAGGGCATGGCAAAGGCGCGGCGGCCGTCCCGACCGCGGTGTAAGGCCCAGCGCAGCATCTCGTCTTCAAAGCGCAACAGCACTTCGCGCTCGCGGCTTGATGCCTCGGCAAACGGATCCAGCCCAGCGACCCAACGCCCCCCATAGAACAGCCGCTCGTGCGGCCAGCGCAGCATCGCCCCAGCCGCAACCAGCGGCTTATTCGCCGCGTCGTAGCCATCAATAACGCCTAGATCTTGCAGTATTTCGTGGATGCAGTCGGCTTCGGCGGGAGGGATGTTGATGTAGTGTGCGCCCCAAGGAAACACCCGGTCGCCCCATTGGCCACTGCGGCTGGTGCCCCCCAGCTGGTCTTCGAGGTCGAGGAGCGTAATTCGCTCCACCCCCGATCGCCGCAACTTCCACGCGGCCGCCAAGCCAGAGATCCCCCCGCCGACAATGGCGACATCGCACCTGCGGTCGGCCGCGGCAAAGTCGGCCCAAGCATGCACCTCGCGCAGCAGATGCCCCCGCGGCGGTCCCTCGTTGACGATCCGCCCGGGGATCGGCCGCAGCCGCCGGTCGGACTCGCTGGCCCAGCCACCGGCCGCCGCGAGTACGCCTAAGAACTGCCGGCGGCTGAGGGCTTTCATCCCAGCGGCTCTTATTGGGTCATCTTCATTCTGGCCTTAAGCTGGGCCAGCGAGTCATCGACTTTGGCGCCCTTGCTGTCGGCGAGGGCCTTGTCGATCTCGTCATCAATAGCGGTCGCTGCATCCCCCATATCGCCGTAAGCCTCGGCGAGTGCTTCCTGCTCTTCGGCCTTTTCTTTCATCCGTTCGAGCAGGGCTGTGGTGCCCTTGGAGTCGATATTGGCCAAGTGCTGGTTGATTTTGCGGGTGGCGTTGGCGGTTTTGGTACGCGCCTTGAGGGTCACCAGATCGTTTTCGTACGAGGCGATTTTCGACTTCAGATCGTTGACATTGCTCTGTAGCTTGTTGGCCATCGCCTGTTGGGCTTGAGCCTGTTGGGAGGCTTCTGCATGCCTACTCTGGGCCTCCTCAACGCGGGTCAGCGACTCGCGCGCCAGGCGGTCGGCTTCGGCTTCCTCCATCTGGCCGGATTCGGCCTTTTGCAACAGCAGCATGGCCTTGCGCTCGTAGTCTTCGGCGCGCCGCCGGTGGTCTTCGGACTCGCGGCTGAGCCTTATGGAAATAGCCTTGACCTCGGCGAGGGCCTTGAGGCTTTCCTGCAAGTCCTTTTTTAAGTCGCGGATCGCTTGCTCGCTCATCTTGATGGGGTCTTCGAGCTTATCCACTAAGGAGTGGGCTTCAGCCTGCCCGGTTTTAAACAAACGTTGAAATATACCTGCCATGTCCTATCCTCCCCTATTTGGCGGCAAACTCCAGTAATTCCTCCCCGTGTTCGGCCAAGCCGAGGCTGAGGGAGTTTATTGTGCTTTCCAGTTCGTTTAAGTCCAAATTCTCCAGCGCCAGCGTATTGCGATAAAGCAGCAAATCGCCTTCCTCGTTGAGGACGAAGGCCCCAAAGACCAAGTCGCGGTTCATCTGCAAAATCCGCTTATAGGCCGCGGCGGCCGCCGCGGCGACCTGAATGATAAGCTGCTCAATTACGAGCACCGTATCTTCGCAATCAACAACTAAGTTTTGTACTCCCCGCTCCTCGTCATTGGCAACGATGATTTCCTCTTCGGGTATTTCCTCGGCGATGGCCAAGCCAAGCTCGAGGACGTACTCCTTTACAGTGGCAAAGTCTGCCATAAGCTTCCTCCAGTGCTAAATGTTGGTTAATGGGTCGTCAGCGACTTTTCCAGCTCTTTATAGGCGTGTGTCAACTGGGCACACAGGGCGTTGGCTACTTCGCGCTTGGCCGGATCGCGGGCGTGGCGGTCGGGGTGGTACTGCTTCATCAGACGCTTCCACGCGGCCTTTACCGCCGCCAAATTGGCTCCATAGGGCAGCTCCAGATTGGCGTAATACCCGGCGAGGACTGGATCTTCGGCCGGCGCCGGCGGCGACACCGGCGGCGGCCAAGGCTCGTAGGCATCGCGTGGCTCAGGGGCCGCCGCGTACGCCCGCACGACGCGGAATATGCGCCCAAGTAAGTCCATAAACGGCGAAAATACAGGCGATAGTGGCCCTCGTCCACCCCTCAATAGGCCAAGGAAGAAACGGCCTTTTTGATCATCGCCAAGGCCGCGCTGAACATGCCGATCAGCGACATGCCAACCCCGAAGCCCACGCTCAAGACCATGGCATAGCGCCGCCATTCCTGGCGGCCGTAGCGCTTCCAAAAGTAGTGCCGGGCAATCAGGGCACCGATGATTTGCGGAATGAGAAAGTGCGGAATGCCGTTGACGCTTTGGACGTATCCCCAGATGAGAAAAATCGGCATACCCATAAAGGCCAGCGCAAAGTACGCCACCAAGCCGAACCCCGCACCACCGAGGATAATGGGCCACTTCTCGCCGTCGAGGGGGTGGTGCGTATCTTCGTCGATCAAGCCATCGCCGTCGTCGTCGCGGTTGTTGAGCAACTCTTCGTCGAGGCCCTCGACGGCCCCGGCCCGATAGGTCAGACCCAACTGGAGCGATGACGCGTCGGCCACCCAGCCCTCGCGGCGGTCTCCATCCCGCTCCCACTCGGCCTTTACGGCGGTCGCGGTCTCCTCCACGACCGCCGTAAAGGCGGCAACGACCTCCTCGCTGCGCCATGTATCTTGGTCAATACTTTGGCCGTTGATCGTCATAAGGTGGTCGTCGGCTTGCAAGCCCAAGCGGTGGCCTAGCCCCTCTTCGGCTACGGTGGCGACGCGCACCGCAGCGTATTCGGTCCATCCTTCGACAAATGAAGTGTCGGCCGCAAACTCAAGCCCGAGTACTTCGCCCGGCCGGCGTACCGCGGCTCGGCGCATGGTTTTCTCATCGCGCTCCCAAGCGGCAAACACCGAGTCCGCGCCCTGAGTAAAATACCGGTTGATTTGCTCGGTGTCCCACTCGGGTACGCGGAGCTCAACCCCGTTTACTGCGCGGAGACGGTCTCCTTCTGCCAGCCCGAGCTGGCCTCCCAGCCCGGCGGGCTCTACGCCCGCGACGAGTGCTGCGACATTGCGGTCGCCATCGTCGTCCTTGCGGTCGCCAGTAAAGCGCATGTCCCGCCACAAGACCTCAAAGAGCAAGGGCCGGTCCGAAGAACGCTGCAAAAACTCGCCGTCAAAGCTGGGCAGGCGATCCACTTCAAAGTAGAAGTCGAGCGAATCGCCCGGGGCCAGATTGACCGCCGCGCGGAAGTTGGGATTCGGCGTGGCCAGGGCTAGGCCGTTGGGCGGCCAAAGAAGCTGGGGGCCATCCGACGCAGTACTCGCGGCCGCGGCAATTCTCTCAGCAGCCTCCGGCAGCGGCGGCGCGTTTCCACCCTTGAAGCTCGTGTAGAAGTATCCGGTCTGCGACCAAGGGCCATAGGCGCGCTTGACCGGATCGGGGACGCCTAAATCTCGGGTGGATCGCACCCGCCAGTACCACCAACGGCCGTCCTGCAAATTGCTCGGGCTCCACACGGCTTGGCCGCGCGGCACAAGCTCTCCTTCTAGCTCCTCCCCGGCGCGCCACATTTTGCTGTACATCGTGCTGGACAAGTAGAGTGCCTGGTCAAAGGCCCGCAGCGGCCACATGAGTTGGGCGTACGGGTAGCTCTCTGAGGGAATGGGAGCCAAGCGCCAGAGGAAGGTCCAATACATCATACTCACGACCAAGACAATAGGCAGCATAAAAAGCTCGGCCTTGAGCAGGCTGGTAAACTTCATCCCGGTCAGCTCGACGACCCTAAACCCCTCGGCATGCCCGCCGAAGTTGCGGGCTGGAAAGGGCACGAACCAAATTTCGACCCCGCGAAAGCCGGTCATAAAGCGAATGGCCTCATCGACGTAAGGGATCGAAATCTCCCGCCCGACCAAGCCGTCGAGCCGGGCGCTGACAAAGGACATGATGGGCGCATAGACAAAGGCGATGAGCACGAAAATCACCAACAGGCCCGTGCTGACCAAGGTGGGAAACAAGGTCTTGGCCAAGACGATGGGATAGATCGCGGCGACGCAAAACAGCGACGCGCAGATCCACAAGTTGAAATCGCCGCGGCCGAGATGCTTTAGGCAGTATCCCCGCACCTCGGACGGGCGATGACAGTCCGAGTGCTGGCACACCGCGGGCTGATCGGCCTTCTGGAGCTGGAGCTTTTCGCGCAATTCGGCCCGCTTTTCGCGGCCGGTGCTAAAGAGTTGGTAGAAGCTGACGATGGTCACGGCGATGGTGATGCCAATGGAAAAGGCGCGCCAGAAGTCGATCCCGGTGGCTATTTGGGTGCGGATGGTGTCCATGCCGACTTCCCAACGCGGCAGATAGCCCAATTCGTAGAGCAAGGGGCTGACTGCCGTATGCAGCATCACCCCGGAAAAGGAGCCCACCACCGACCAGAAGGGCATGAGCAACCCGGAGAATATCGGCCCCAAGTGGACGGCGACCCCCAGCGGCGTGGCCGGGAGGATGTTGCCGAAGTAAGGGGTCAAATCCCAGAAGGGAATCGGCAGAATTTCTATTTTGGAACCCCAGAGCTGGGTGACCACCGGCACCCCTACATAGATCGCCCCGAACGACGCGCCGATAGCCGCGCCGATGCTAAACACCGGCCACTTCCACGTCTCCTGCTCGGCCCCCGAGTCCTCGGCCAGCGCCATGGCGGCCAAGGCCGACATCGGCGCGGTCGGAAAGGGCAATTGCTCGCGGTCGGAAGTGAGCCGGAAGAGCATGTAGCCAGAAGTAAACCAAGCGATGCGGCCCATGATCGTGCCGACCACCAACAGCAGAATCGGCACCAGCCAGTCGCGGTGGATAAAAGTCCGCTCGGCAATGGCCTCCGAATCGGGCGAGGGCGCCCACCACCAGGGCAAAATGCGCGAGATGCCGAATTGCTCAGCTTCGGCTGAGCGCACGAAATACTGACGCCAGAGCAAGTCGAGAAACGCGCCTTCCTCCCGGGCAATTAAGGCGGAGGCCACGTACACCAGCAGGTAAATCTCTTGGCGCTTGAGCGAGGAAAACGAGCGCTTGGCGACTTCTAAAAAGAGAATCACCGTCACCCATTGCGCGGCCGCGCCCACGCCACCCCCCGTGTATAGCCCGAGGAACATCTCGCCGGGGGTCATAATTAGCGAGAGAAAAAGCACGCCGATAATGGTGCGGACGGTGAAGCCTTCATCAAAGCGGTTGGGCGCTTCGAGCAGGGCGCGGTACTCTTCGACCTCGGCCCACTGGCGCTGCCTTTTTGCTTCCTGACGCCTTTTCTTGCTATTGTCGTTCATGCGCTGTGCTCGGTTTCGGCGGCCGCAGCCAACATCTTTTCGGCGACTGCGCGATGGTGGGCTTTCGACTCGGCGGCGAGGGTGTGCCAGAGCAGGAACTCTTTCCGCAACCCATTGATAAATCGGTAGTTGACCCGCTGCCAGAAGGTGTCCTGCCCGCTTATTCGCTGAATGAAAATCTCCACGGTATAGACGGATTTGACCGAGGTGGGCAAAAATTCGAGCTGCATGAACTGGCTCACCCCCATGTCGAACGGCGCCAGCCACAGCAAAAGCTGCACCGCGTACTCCGGCCCGCGCTCGCCGGCTTCCTCGACTAATTGGACCTTCTCGGCGTAGAAGTCGCCGATGGACTCCTCGCTATAGGCGCTGAAGTACCCGGCCAAAAACCCACACAGGCCCCGCACTTCGCCCTCGCTGACCATAAAGGGGAATTCCATTTCCCAGCGGTCCCCGCTCGGATCCGGCGGGGTCCAGCGCCGCACGGTATCGGGCACGGCCGTGCGGGCGGCGACCCTGGCCGGATATATCGTCGAAAGCAAGACCACGGCCATCACAATCAGCGACGAGACAATCGCCGCCATAGACGAGTAATTGAGGCTTATGCCCTGTAGCAGGTCCAGCGCAATGAGCACTTTGCCCAAACTCTGGCCGAGAATGTAGCCCAAGGTAACGCCAATAATCGCATAGACACAGGCTTCAGCCACAAAGAGCAAGGCAATGTGCAGCGGCGCCAAGCCCACCGATGAATAAATGCCGATCTCGCGGAAGCGCTCATAGACGGCCCCCATCATCGCATTGAGCACAATGAGCGCGGCGATGAACATCGGTATCACCAAGGCCCCCAAGCCTTCGACGTTGGTCAACCCGATTGAGGTGTAGGAAAATACCTTAATGGCGGCTGCGCCCGGCTCTTTCAGGCCGGCAAAGAGCGTAATGGCCAGCCGCAGGAGAAAATCCTCCACCAACTCCTGTCCGCGCTCCCCGTCCTCCAGCCGCACCGCCACCGAGCGCAGCATTCCCCCGGCCTCTCGCAGCGTCCCATAGGGCAAGACCAGCACGTTGTCGGACTCTAGGTGGATGAAGGGACGAATATCGAGCGCGGATTCATCTACGGCGATACTCATATCGTCTTGGGCTACCGGCCCGAGGGCTTGGGCACTCGACATCTGGAAGTCTGCCGGCGTCAGCGGCTCGTCGTCGAGGTCGCGAATATCCTCAAACAGATCGGGATCGAACACGCCCCGCACCACCAAACTCCGGCCGAACACCCGCACCGTGGCCGTGCCCAACTCCGCCAGACCAATGCCCAAGGCCTCGGCCATGCCCGCGGCCATCAGGCACGATGCCTCGTCCTCGCGCGCGAAGAAGCTCCCCGCCACCAGCGCCTGATCGATGCCGGTGACGCGCACTTCCTCCGGCATCAGCCCCAGCATCCCGGTCGCCCGCACCACCGCGGTATCGCCAAAGACCTCGATGTACTTTTTCTGCTCGTCGTCAAAGGCGACATACCAGTTGCGCGGCACGACCACGCCCTCGGCCGCGAAGTGGGAGCGGGCGTAGTCGAGCGTGGGGCGGTTTAGCTGATTCCAATTGCGGTCGCGGATCAGCACGCCCTCGTAGGTCCCTTCGTGGTCCATGGCAAAGGCCATGTAGCGAACCTGGGTGTTGAACGAGGTAAAAGACAGCACCGTAAAGGTGAGCAAAACCAAAGTCAGCAAGGTCAGCCCGGTGCGCAGCTTGCGCCGCCGCATGTTGGAAATGCCGAGCATAAAGGCCGCGTAGCTGGCACTGGCGCGGCTAATATCGGTCTCGTGGACGTGGGCTTCCCGCGCCTGATAGGCCCTCATATAGCGGTTGAAGCGGGCACTGATCATCGCCAAGACAAACGCCGCCATCGCCATGATCGCAAAGGCCAGCAAGATCACCAGCGGATGGGCAATGGCAAAGGCCGGATGAACCTGAGAGATGGCCAGCCAAATCAACAGCAACAACCCGCCAAACCCGGCTAGCTGCCGGCGAATATCAGCGGCCGCAAACAGCAGCCGCTCGCCCAAGAAGGCCGTCGGGATGACCAAGGCGAGAAAAAACACCATGCCGCTGATGACGTCGTTGAGCGTCTGGAGTACTTCTGGGTACGCGCGCGACGTCACGCCCAGCGCGGCCCGCACGTGCTCGACATAGCGCTCCCAATTTTTGGCTTCTGCGGCTTGGCGCGCCTGCTCGATCAGGGCTTTGCCGCGCTGGTGCAGCCGGGCTAGCCGTTGATTTTCAATGGCGTGCTCGCGCAAGGTGCGCAGCCTCGCCTCGTTGAGCTGCCACATGTCTTCGACAGCCAGCATCCCGGTGCGGATCAGCGAGTCCTCACTGAGCACGTAGCCGCGCCCGCGCGCCTGCGCCTCGTCTTCGGCCCCTTCGCTGTTGAGCAGGAGTAAGCGGTTGTCAATGATCATCTTGATGCCGTCGTCCGCGTCGGCGTCCTGCGCGCCAAACACCACGCCGACGGCCTCGCCTTCGTCAAATCCCCGCGCCAGTCCAAACTGCCGCGGGGCCACGCCGCTGCGATCGACGATTTTGATCTCCTTGAACGACCGCAGGTAGCGCGAGTCGATCATGCTGTAGAAGGGCCGCGAAATACTGGGAAAGACGATGATGGTCTTTTCGTTGGTATTCCAGCGAATTCTGCTGGGGATCATCCACCCATTCTCGACTCCGCCGCTAAACTTCTGCGCCCTTTCCGACAGGTCGGGCGCGAACGCGATCGCCCCGGTCGCTGGATCGACTTGATAGGCCACCACCGGATAGCCGCCAGTCTTCAAGCCAGCGATGTCGGCAACGCCTTGGCCATCCGTGAGGTGGTACTGCGCCCGGCGGAGCCCTTTGTGCGACTTAAACCAAGGATTCACCACGACAATGGCGTCGGCAATCGGGCGGTCTGGCACTTGGCTGCGGCGCGGGAACGCCCGCACCTTGACCCGCAGGGAGCGCAATTTGTCCTTGAGCACCGGGCCAAAGTCTTCCAAGTCGGCAAACAGGTCTGCGTCGTCGACGGCCCGCGCTATCATGGCGTTGAGCAGGCGGCTTTGGCGCGACAGATTGTCGATGTTCATCCGCTCGGGCGTATCGAGCGGGGTATCGACGATGTAGCGGGCGTCGTTGACGGTTACAAATGACAGCGAGATAATCCCAGCCGACAAGGCCTGCATCCCGCTGACCACGACCCCGCCCGGCACAAAGGTCGACCAGTCCATACCGCGAATCGGGCTGATCCCATTGGCCAGCGGCCGTTCCTGCGCTAAGCCCAACCGCGCCGCTTCCTCCTCGGCATAGGCCGTAAAGCGCCGGCCAAAAGGCACGAAAAACCGCTTGAGGTCGTAGCTAAAGGTATTGTTCCAAATCCCCAACCCGGCGGACTGGCTGGTCAGATCGAGGCAGATGAAGAGCTTGGGCTTGAGCGGTTGGGCCATCCGCTCGGCGTAGTAGGGATGGAGGCGGGCGTGGCGCTCGAGGAAGTGGACCATCCCCTGCTGCGCTTGGAAATGCGCGCCCGTGGCCACCAACACGACCGGCCGGCGCGGCGGGTGCCGCACTAGGTGCTCGGCCAGCGCCAGCAACGCCGCAATGCCGCTGGTCGCTTCGGCCGCCGGAGCCAAGGCCGGCACCACCGACATGCCGTCGTAGTAGCTTTCGATGACAATGGTCTCGTCGGCCAGCGCCGGGTCGGTGCCCGGGAACCGGCCCCAGATGTTCCAAGCCTGTTTGCGCTGCCAGTCCATCCGCCCCTTGAGCACGACCGCAGCCGGCTGCTGGAGCAACCGCTCCTTGAGTTGTAAGCCGGCGGCTCTTTCAATCCAAAAGCGCGGGATGTCCAGCGGCGCCGTGGAGTACTTAGCCGTAGCTTGGTCGGTCGTGGTCGCCTCTGGCGCGATAAAGACGATGGCGCGCGCGCCCAGCGAAGCGGCCTGCAACCACCGACTCCAACTGTTGAACTCCATCAGTACTATCTGGCCGTCGAGTGCAAAGCCCGCCAGATCGGCCCATTCGCCGTCGCCGCCGTAGATCATCTCGCCTTGGTACTCGGGCAGCGTCGGCGTGCGAACCAAGTTGGGCCACAGGCCATAGAGGGCATAGCGCTCCCCACTGTCGGTGAGCAGCAACTCGCCCCCTTGGTCGATAGGCACGGTGATGGCAAAGGATTCGCGGGTCAGTTCGGGCAAGCCGAGCGCACGCAGGCGCTGCTCGACGTAATCGGCCGCGGCGGCCGCCCCGGGATAGCCGCTGACCCTAGAGCCGAGCGACGACAGATACGCCACGGTTTGGCGCACGCCGTCCTCGCCGGCCCAACCGCCATCGGCGGTCAGCGCGAGGACGCAGAGGATGTAGTAAGCCGCGTGTTTCATGCCCAAAAGATAGAGTTACCGACTTTGCCGGTGAAGTAATCTATAATCAACCACAGTCCATTGCACGAAACCTGCCCGCAGATCAGGCCAAAAAAGAACATCTGACTGCGGCGATATAACGCTACTCCGCCGAAGCGCATGATCAGCTTCTTGATAAACCAAGCCAAGAACACGCTAAACCACACGTAGTTGAGCATGCCGTTGGCCCCGATGGGAAAGCCAATGGGATGCACCGGCCACCAAGGCAGGCGTTGCCGCGCCCACATCATCGCCCCCATGGCGAGCGCACCGCCGGACAAAAACCCCAGCCCCGGCCAATGTACGCCGGTCGGTTCTAGGTTGCGGAGCGCGTTGTTATATGCGGTTTCGGGTGCGCCCTTAAAAAACCAACCGTTGAGGTTCACGCCGCCGTGCTGATAGGCCATGTGGAAAATCATCCAAAACGCACCGAGCGCACCGATAAAGAGCGCAAGCATAATAGCCCAAAACACCAGCCGCCGCAGCCGCGGCTCCATCTCCTCAATGAGCTTGAGGGCGTTGGTACAGGTGGCCATGACGAACACCCGCACATCCGCGCCCCACATATAGGCCAACGACAAGTTCCATACCCCGGTCCGCGTCACCAAATCGGTTCCCAACCCCAAAATCACCAAGTCGGGTGCCGTCATCGGCGCTCGCACAGCCGCTAGACCGGCTTCGGCGACGATGCGCGTTATGCCGAGGAAAACGAGCAAGGCCACGACGACAAAAACGAACGCCACCCACAGCGGCGTACCCATGATCCACAGCCAGCACGACATGACCAAGACCCCACCTACCGCGCCAAAAAAAGACCCGCGATACGACATGATCTCATCCCCATCCTCCACCTCTGGCGCCAAGCCGAGGGCCTTTTTACACACCTTGCCCAAGTGTTCCCGGCCCACCCACAAGCCAATCCCAACCATCGCCAGCAAGGCACCGACCCCCTGGTAGGCCATCAGGGGAAAGTCGGCCACGCCGAAGGTAACTTTCTGCTCGGTCGTCACGCCAGCGAGCGCGAAGAACTCCTTTTCAAACTTGGCCAACAGGTGAAAGAACCAGATTCCAGCCGCGATATTGGCATTGATGAAGTACGAAAAGCCGACTATGGCGAAGCTGACGGTCACTTGCAAAGTCTGCTTGCCCACTAAGGGTATCCATTTGGTCAGGACGAAGATCGGAAAAGCCGGGTCGTAGCGATGCAGCGCCTTCAAGCTGCCAAAAAAAATCGGCACCATAAAACCAGCCCACATCGCCGGTTGGCGAAAAAAGGTATTGATCTTAGACCCGCGTTCCTCTCCCCGCACCATCGCCAAGCCCACCTGCGTGAGCGGATAGGGCAATCGCTCGCGCTCCATCCACTGCCGGCGGATAATAACCGCGACCGACACCATGGTCACGTACAACGCTAAGAGAAAGACGGCCCACCAGCACAAAGGCTCTACCCAGGCTGCGTAGGGAATCGCCTCTTGGGGTGCCAACCCTTCGTAAAAGGTCTTGCTGTCGCTCCCGTCGTCAACTAGGACTTCTCGTGCGGAAAAATGGGGGAAGAGCATTTCCCGCCACTTGTTTTCCGGCGAGGCAAAGTAAAACACCGCCGTGATCATCGGCAGAATTTGCTCGCTCAGGCCCATAGTGCAAAGAGCCGAGACGATCAACAGCATGACGTACACGACAATCAGCTCGGCCCGGTTGAGGACCAGACTCCGCCCGCAAGCGACCAAGACCATGTTGAGCAGAGACGAGGCCACGATGAAGGTGGCAAAGAAAAAACCGGGGGCAAAAAGATCGAGCGGAACTATCCAACCATAGTAGAAGCCATAGAGCGAACACGCGACCAAGGCCCAAACCACGGCGCCCGACGGGCTAGCGGCGACCTTGAACAACACATTGAGCAGCCCAATGAGAACGAGAAATAAAAAAATGGCCCCTGGCGTACTGAAGTCCAAGGCCATGTAGGAGCCGCGGATGATCATGTTGCCGTACGGAGCACCGACAGCGAGGAAAAAGCTGAGGAATGCTCCCACCCAAAACGCCCGCATGGTTAGCTGCTGGGTACCGGGCGGGGCCAGTAGGGCTTGATCGCGCCCGGCTAGGTGGTCTAGGTAGTGAGTCGGCAAGTGTCTTAGCAAGTAGAATCCCCAATGGCAATTTTTTTATAATAGCTAGCTTAACCGATTGGGACAACAAGAGTTGACGGCATGGGCCGTTAGGGGCTATTTCTTGGCCTATGGAACTCGACTTTCTCCACATCGCCCGGCCGCTCATCCGCGCCCCCACAGCCCCTTTCCACGAACATTTTGCCTTTGGCATCGCCCGCGCATTCGCAGCCGCCCGGCCGCTCATCCAAGTGCGCCACGACCGCTGTGGCAACAGCTTGCTGTTCTACGACGGCGGCGGCCAACACGACGACGACGAATTCATCGTCTTAACGGCCCACCTCGATCACCCCGGCTTAGTGTGGAAAACCGCCGAAGGTTCAGGCCGCGCCCTATTCGAGATACTCGGCGGCGTCGAGCTGGAAAAGGCGCTGGCGACTAGCGTACGGCTATTCGACCGGCATGGCCCGGCTACGCAGCGCGGAATCCGCGGGACTATCGTCCGAACGGTGGAAGCAGCGGAAGCAGCAACGCGCTATCCCCTAGTTGAAGTGGCCACAGCCGGCGACTGCCCCCAAGGGCCGGGGACCTTTGCGATGTGGGATTTGCCGGCTTTGCGGGTGCGGGGTCGGCGCTTGAGCGGCCGGGCGATCGACGATTTGGCCGGCGCGGCCGTGGCTTTGTGCGTCTTGGATTTTTTGGCTCGCCGGCAAGCTGCGGTCCGCCTCGGCGTCTTGCTCACGCGCGCTGAAGAGGTGGGTTTCGTCGGTATGCTCGCCGCGCTAGAGGCCAAGTTCTTGCCGCGCCGCGCGCTCTATATCAACATTGAGTGCTCCAGCGTGGCGGCTGGAGCGGTGCTCGGCGCCGGGCCGATTTTGCGGGTGGGCGATAGGCTGTGGGTTTTTGACCCAGACATCAGCGGCGGGATGGCGGCCCTAGCCGACGAATTGGCCGCCCAGCAGCCTACTTTCCGCTACCAACGCAAGCTGATGGACAGCGGTGCTTGCGAAGCCACCCCACTTATGCAGGCCGCTTATCGCACCGGCGCCGTGGCCCTGCCGCTGGGCAACTATCACAACGCCGGGCCTGGCGCGCAATTGGCCCCCGAGTACATCCACCTCGACGATGCCAACGGGCTAGTGCGTCTTCTCATCCACGTAGCTCAGCGCGGCATTGGCGCGGGGTTAGCCCATTCGGCCGCCGCGCTCGACTCCATGCTCGCCAGTCGCCTGGCGCAATACCGCGACCGCCTACTCCCCTTGTAGCAGGATTTCACTTAGGTAACTGATGTTACGCAGTCGCTGGTTATCGTCGGCCCCATGCTGGCCCCCGGCGTCATTCTTGTGCAAGAACGTCACCCCGTGCCCCGACCCGGGGCGGGAATCCAGTGCGGGCCAGAAGCCCGCGCCCCCAAGAGGGTGGTAACATCAGTAAGTAACGCGATCGCTAGACGATGGTCCAGCCCCCATCCACCACCAGCGTGTGCCCGGTAATCATCGACGCGGCATCTGACGCCAAAAAAATCACCGGGGCCGACATTTCTTCGGGCTCGGCCAGGGCACCGCGCAGCAAATTTTTGGTTTTCACGGCATCGGCGAAGGCTTGGCTTTCCCGCATGGCGGTTTCGGCCAGCGGCGAGCGGGTTACGGTGGGGGCCACCGCATTGACTCGTATCTGATACTCGGCCCATTCTGCGGCCATAGTCCGCGTTAGGTTGTTGACGCCGCCCTTGGCCCCCGAGTACGGGCCGCGCTCCGGTGCGCCGACCACGCCCGCCTGGGAAGAGATATTGACGATATTGCCGCCCGTCCCCTGCGCGATCATCTGCCGTGCGGCGATCTGGCTACAGAAAAACACATTCTTCAAATTGGCATCGACGATCAAGTCGTAGAGTGCCTCGTCGTAGTCGAGGATTTTGCCGACCTTATTGTAACCGGCGTTGTTGACCAACACGTCAATCCGCCCGAAGTACGCGACGACCGCGGCCATAAAACGCTCAATAGAGCGCACATCCGTCACGTCGAGTTGGTGGTAGAAGCACGCTCCACCCGCCCCCTCAATCTCGGCGGCTAGCGTTGCTAATTCGGCCACTGTGCGGCTACCAACGGCGATGTGGGCACCCGATTGGGCGCATTCTAAGGCGATCGTCCGGCCAATCCCCCGGCCAGCCCCGGTGACAATGACGATTTTGCCCTCTAGACCAAAACGTGCGAGCGGTGGCATTTTTCTCCTCTTTAGTACCTGATGTTACGCAATGGCGTTAGAATCCGTCGGCCCCTTGGAAATTGTCCCGTGCGTGGGCTTCGACCCGCTTAGCCCACCGCGGTCGGCGATGCACCCACCGTAGGGACAGACCTATGTGTCTGTCCCCCAAAGATCCGCCGACGGTGCTGGGCCCTGAGCCGGTCAAAGGGCACGCTGATAGAAGCAGACTGCGTAACATCAGTTAGTAGTTGGCGTCGGCAGCCCGTTGCAGCGCACCAGCCGGAAAGACCGACACGTTCGCGCTGGCCCCGTGATATTTTTCTAATTCGTTCAAGACGGCGTCCCAAGTTTTGCAAAAAATAACCCCGGCGCCAAAGAGCGAGGCTACATCCCACTTGTTGACCCCCGGCGAAAACAAAATGGTGCGCCGGGCCGGCGGGCCGGCTTTTCCCCGCAGGGCGGTCCCTGGCCCCAACACCGAGTGCCAGCCCAGCCCCTCCGGGCTAGCCGAGCAGATGACTGTGGTCGAGTTTTCGTTGAAGGGATTTTTCTTGCTACCGCCCAACGGCGTCATGGCCAATCCGGCTTGGCACAGCTCGGTATCCTTAGGAAAGGCGTTGAACACGCCAATGTCGAAAGCGTCGGGCACTTGGGTGGCGTATTGTTCCCGCCCCAATTCGCAGCCCCGCGCAAA
This sequence comes from Candidatus Latescibacterota bacterium, assembly GCA_007571365.1. Lineage (GTDB taxonomy): Bacteria > Latescibacterota > UBA2968 > UBA8231 > UBA8231. Next base: position 16,837 of record RKRN01000288.1, on the reverse strand, counting down.
GGCCGCGTCCGTGTCGCCGGCGACCAAGCCCGAGATCTCCAAGTTCGCGTTGAGCAGCGGGTTGACGATATAGGTGACCCCGGCCATTTTCGCCACTTCGGATAGATGGGCGCGAAAATTTTCGTGTACATGGCGGTGGTTGAGCATAATAGTCTGCTGCCCACAAGCACCGGGAATGAGCAATTTGGCGCCGCCGCCAAACATCCCCCCACGCGGCGTGATCATGCCCAAGGCGATGCGGACCTCGCAAGAGGTCATATCGCGGTTGACCCAAATCGGGATTCCGCGGCTAGAGTAGCCGAGAAATTCCAAGTTTTCGTAGGCATTGTGGTTGAGCACCTGCATGGTATCGACGATGTCCAACCCGACCTTCTTGACCAAGTCGTCGCGCGTCATCGGGCGGTGGGCTGCCAAGGCGCAGATGATCTTTACGGCATCGGCCCCAATCCCGGCCGCCGCCAACTCCTCAAGCACATAAGGCAAGAGCCGAAAAGCAGGCGTGGGGCGCGACAGATCGTCGACCAAGATGGCCGCTGAAGACCGGCCGCGGGCGAATTCGCGCAGCGGCGGTGCGCCGATGGCTGCTTGCAGGGCCTGACGAATGCCCGCGTCGCCGATATCCGGCCCGCCGCGCAGCGAATGCACCGCCACTTCCCAATGGTCGGGAAACTCCATTTTGAACGGCGTTTTGCCGTACCAAACGGCCCACGGGACAAAAATTTCCTGCATGACGTTCCTCCTAGTCCAAGCCCATGGCCCGCAGGTTGTGCAAGCTCAGCCCCAAGCTATCAAACGGGTCGCCCGGGCACGTATCTTGTTCGACCAAGTACCATTCAATCTGCGCTCTTTTACAAGCAGTGAGAATAGGTTCCCACTCCAAGTTCCCCTCCCCTACGGCGGCGAAGCACTGCTTGGCGCCGTCCATGCTCAGATCTTTGAGATGGACGATGTGCATGCGGTCGCGGAACTTGTCCAACCACGAGACCGGGTTGCCGCCGCCGTGTTGGATCCAATAGGTATCTATTTCAAAGGAAAAAACGGCTGGATCGCTCTCCTCGCGGAGGATGTCCAGCCCCGTCCGCCCCGCAAAGCGCTCCAGTTCAAAGCTGTGGTTGTGGTAGCTAAAGGTCAGTCCCGCGTCGATGAGCGGACGCGCCGCCGCTGAAGCCTCGGCCGCAAAGCGGACAAAGCCCTCGCGGTGTCGGTATTCTGCGGGCAAGCCGCCGATGGCCACGTGGCGGCATCCCCACATCTGGTGCTCCTCGACGACGGCTTGCGGCTGGTCGCAGATGCGTTGGTAACTAGTGTGCGTAGCCGCGATCTGCACCCCCTCGGCCTTGCTTATCGCGGCCAGCTCGGCCGGCGAAATAGCCCCGAAAGCCGAGGCTTGCACGGCCTCGTAGCCAAGGGCTCGCACCTTGGCGAAGGTCTGGCGAATATCGTCGGGGGTTTTGGTATAATCGCGCACGGTGAACAATTGCGCGCCAATCGCTGAAGTAGGCATATAGCCTCCGGTGTCTTGTGAACTCGGCGCAATATAGCCGCCGTCTTGGCTAGCGTCAATTCAGCGGCGAGCACGGCCCGCGCTCCAAACGGGTAGCCTGCTACTAACGCTGCTGCGTAACGGATATTCCACCTCCCTTGTGGTTGCCCGCGTAGCGGTAGGTGCGCTGGGAGCGTGGGTGCGGCCCCTACTTTATCAGCAGCATCTTGCGCGTTGCCCTAAAGCCGTCGCCGGCTTGCAGACGGTAGAAATACAGCCCCGAAGAAACGCGCTGGCTCCGGTCGTCGGTGGCGTCCCATCCACCCTGGTAGCTGCCGATTCGCTGGCCGAGGACGCTGTAGATCGCCAGCGGCACGGCCGCGTCCTCGGCGAGGCTGTATTCGATGATGGTGGCCGGATTGAACGGATTGGGATAGTTGTCGGCGCGACCCCCGGCGTCAGCGTCAAGCCGGTCACTTGCCCTAGAGCCGAAGTCAGCGGCATGGCGTATAGTCGCTTTCTTCATCGACCATCGGTGAAGTAATCTTTGGTGCCTTTGGCTTGAACGGCGTCGCCGATCCGGTTTAAGGCGTGGACGTACGCGGCGGTGCGCGGTGCGATGCCCCGCTCTTGGGCAATAGCCCAAATGCGCTCGGTCTCCTCAACCATCATCTGCTTGAGCCGCCGGTTTACCTCTGCTAGCGTCCAGTATAGGCCCTGGCGATTCTGCACCCACTCGAAATAGCTCACGGTCACGCCGCCGGCGTTGACCAAGATGTCGGGAAAGACGATCACGCCCCGCTCGCGCAAGATCTGGTCGGCATCGGGCGTGGTGGGACCGTTGGCCAGTTCGTACACGGCCTTGGCCTTAATGTCGCGGGCATTGGCCGCCGTGATCTGATTTTCTAGCGCCGCTGGCGCTAGGATATCGACGTCGAGCGCGAGCAATTCCTCGTTGGTGATGGTGTCGTGCTCGACGATGCTGCACACCGTGCCCTCGCAGTACACGGCCTTGAGGGTACGGGTCGAATCCTTGAACTGGCGCACACTGGGAATGTCGAGTCCTTCATGCCGATAAATACCTCCTTTGGAGTCGCTTACGGCCACGACCTTATATCCGGCATCAAAGAGCAATTCGGCGATGATGGCCCCGGCATTGCCAAAGCCCTGCACGGCCACCGTCGTGTCGGCCGGCGCACCACTCGAGCCGAGCTTGGGCCAAGTTGCCTCGATAGTGAAAAAGGCACCCATCGCGGTCGCTGTATCGCGCCCTAAACTGCCGCCCATAGTCAAGGGTTTACCCGTGATAACCGCGGGCGTGATCTGCCGCTTGATAATGCTGTACTCATCCATCATCCAACCCATGATCATCTGGTTGGTATAGACATCCGGCGCTGGAATGTCTACGTCCGGGCCAATGAAGTCGGCCACGGCTTCGATGTAGCCCCGGCTGAGTCGTTCCAGTTCAAAAGGGGATAGTTCCTTGGGATTGACCGTGATGCCGCCTTTGCCGCCGCCAAAGGGCAAATTGGCCACCGCGCATTTGAAAGTCATCCAAAAAGCCAGGGACTGAACCTCGTCAATGGACACATCTTGGTGGTAGCGAATGCCGCCTTTGGTCGGGCCGCGGGTGTCGTCGTAGCGCACCCGGTAGCCCGGAAAGATGCGCAACGTACCGTCGTCCAGACGCACCGGGATGGAGACTTTCAAACTCGACTTGGGCAACTTGAGCCGCTCAATGGCGTCGTCGGAAATGGACGCGTACGCCAAGGCTTCCTCCAGCCGTTGACTGGCGTCGCTAAACAAAGACTCGGACATTGGACACTCTCCTTTACTTTAATGAGTTGATGGTATGCAGTCGCTGGTTATCGTCGGATCCTTGCAGGTCCAAGGCGTCCTTGCCGCGCAAGAACGTCACCCCGCGATCCGACCCGGGGCGGGAATCCAGTGCGGGCCAGAGGCCCGCGCACCCAAGAAAATGTGTCCTTCCCGCGTATGCGGGATCCAGCCTACCCGGCACCGACTGCCAACCGGCAGCTCTCGCTGCGTAACGTCAGTTAATGAGGTTGGATCAACGCATCTGCAAGGTAGATATGCTAGACAAACCGTGCAATTGGCAATCTGCGCGGATTTATCTTTTCCCTAGAAACCCCCGCACCAAAACCGCCGTTCCCACCGTCGCTATCCCCGCCAGCACTGCCATGATGCCCGCCGCGCCTTGTGCGCCCCAAGCCTCGGCCATGGCCCCACTCTGCAAGCGGCCAAAGGGGCCGACGCCAATAGCCACGACCAAGGCGCTCATCGCCCGGCTCCGCATCTCGTCTGAGGATTCGACCAAGATGATGCTGCTCTGCATAATGCTGAAGCCGGCCTGCCCCAACCCCGAGCAAAACAACATCAGCAAAGCGAGGCCAAAGGTCCCGCTCAAGGCAAAGGCGGCAACGCCCATGCACGCAAGCAACGAGCCGGCGACAAAGAGCCATTCATTGCTCAGCTTCCGGCGACTTAGCTGGACAACAGCCAAGCCCACAATCGCCCCGCCACCACTAGCCGCGCCCAACCACCCCATCGCTTCTGGGCCGCGGCCGAATACGTCGCGGGCGAAAACCGGCAGCAGGTTCATGTAGGGAAAAACCCAGACGTTCATAAAAATCGTGATGAGAAAAACGCCGAATATCGGCGCCGAGGCCCGCATACTGGCTGACCCTTGCCACATCTGCCACCCCGCCGTCCACGTGCCTGCACTAGGTGCTTTGGAGTTTGTCTTGAGACCCGCTAACAAGAAAAGCGACAAAGTGCCCAGTCCGACCAACACCAACAGCGCCCCCAAGCTGCCATAGGCCGCCGTGACATAGCCGGCCGCGATAGGACCAGCAATGCGCGTAAACCCCTGAATGACATTCTCCAGCACCATGGCATCGACCGTGCGGGCCTTGCCGACGAGATCGGGCACCATACTGCGCCGGGTCGGCCAATCCAACGCCCAAGACGCTCCCAACGCCAGCGACACCACCGACAAATGCCACAGTTCAAGCCACCCCCCAAAGAGCAAGAGTGCCAACAATCCCGTCCCCAGCACATTGACCAACTGCAAGGTCCAAACGATGTAGCGCCGCTTAAAGCGATCGGTAATCACCGCGCCGAACAAACCCATAATCAGCAGCGGGATGGCTCGGTAAAAGCCGATAACTTGCACCCACCACGGAGAATTAGTCAGCTCCAAAGCCAGCCACCCCAGCGCCAGCATCTCCATCCACATGGCCTGCCACCAAAGGCCGTTGGCCAGCCACAGACGCACGAAATCGCCGTTGTTCAAGGGCTCCAAGAGGCTCCCTTTGACGAATTTTATGCTGCGCATCGCTCTCTTGCTGGCGTCATCAGGGCCAACCAGCCCTAAGCTATGGGAGATTCAACAGGTCTGTAGCCCCCCGCCGATTTTCGGCTCAGGCCAGTTGCCCGTACTGGCTAGCCAATAATGCGGGGATCGGGGTGAGGATTTGGCAGCGGGATGGGCGGCCGCAACGCCCGGCGCGTTCTCAAAGCCGAAACCGATTTCCAGGGTCCGCTTGGGAGGGTATGTAACAGCGGGCGCACGCCAATCTGCTGGCCTCAGCCTTGTAGGCTAGGGGACTTCGCGCTCTTCCTCTTCCGGCTGCGGAGCATTGCCGTTCGACGCGGCGGGGCTGCCGGGCGGCACCTCTTGTTTGGGCCTAGGTGGAAGCTCTATACCGTTCTCTACCAGTACGTTGCGTAGTTGGTCGCCGTCCATTACCTCGTTCTCAAAGAGAATCTCGACGACATCCTCCAACGCTTGCCGATGCTCAGCGAGCAGGTCCTTGGCCCGTGCGTACTCGGCATCGATGATGGCCTTGACTTCGGCGTCGATGAGCTTGGCCGTCTCGTCGCTATAGGCGCGATCAGCCGGGGTCATGCCCAGCAACTGTTGCGAGCGGTCAGTCCGATGAGCCACCAAGCCGATGCGCTGGCTCATGCCGAATTCCTTGACCATCCGCTCGGCCATTTGCGTGGCTTGCTGCAAGTCGTTGGCCGCGCCCGTGGATATTTCGCCAAAGACTATTTCCTCGGCCGCCCGACCGCCCAAAATCGCCGCCAAGGTATCGCACAATTCCTCTTTAGTCATTAGATAGCGGTCCTCCAGCGGCATATTCAGCGTGTAGCCCAAGGCGGCTATGCCCCGCGATACAATGGAGATCTTCTGCACGGGATTGGCTTCGGGCAAAATCTCGCCGACGATGGCGTGGCCGGCTTCGTGGTACGCGACGATCCGGCGCTCCTTTTCGTTGAGCACCCGGCTTTTGCGCTCCAACCCGGCCACCGAGCGCTCAATGGCCTCTTCCAATTCGGACATGGTGATGGAGTTTTTATCGCGCCGCGCCGCCAAAAGTGCCGCTTCGTTGACGACATTGGCCAAGTCTGCGCCGGCGAAACCCGGCGTACGCACGGCCAGTTTGTATAGATCTACATCCGGGGCCAGCTTGACTTCCTTGGCGTGGATCTGGAGGATGGCCGCACGCCCCTTGACATCGGGCCGATCTACGGCCACAGTGCGGTCGAAGCGGCCGGGGCGCAGCAAGGCCGGATCGAGGATTTCCGGTCGGTTGGTCGCCGCCATGAGGATCACGCCGGCGTTGGTGTCAAAGCCGTCGAGCTCGGTGAGGAGCTGGTTGAGCGTCTGCTCGCGCTCGTCGTGCCCGCCAAACGAGCCGGCCCCCCGGGCCTTGCCCAAGGCGTCGAGCTCGTCGATGAAGATAATGGCCGGGGCGTGTTTTTTGGCCTGCTCAAAAAGGTCGCGCACGCGTGCGGCCCCGACCCCGACGAACATCTCGACAAAATCCGAGCCGCTGATCGAGAAAAAAGGTACGCTCGCCTCGCCAGCGACGGCCTTGGCCAACAACGTCTTACCCGTGCCCGGCGGCCCCACGAGCAAGACACCGCGTGGGATCCGGCCGCCGAGGGCCTGAAACCGCTCGGGGGTACGCAAAAACTCGACGATCTCCAGCAGCTCTTCTTTGGCTTCTTCAATGCCGGCCACATCGTCGAAGGTAATGCCCGTCCCCTTCTCCATGTACACCTTGGCCTTGCTCTTGCCGATGGACATCAAGCCACCGGCCCCGCCGCTCATGCGGCGGATGATAAACAGCCAGATCCCCACGAAGATCAGCGCCGGCAAAATCCACGACAAAAGCTGGGTGAACCAATTGTTGCTGGGCTGGCGGGTAAACTCGACTTGGTGTTCTTCGAGCAAGCCAATGAGCGCGGGATCGTCTATGGTGGCAGTGCGGAAGCTAATCTCGCGGCCATCGACATTAGCGCGCCCTTGGATGAACTCGCCGCTGAAGGTACACTCAATGACCTGCCCACTTTTGATCCACGCCCGGAACTGGCTGTACGGAAGGGTTTCAACTTGGTTGGCGAAATAATTTTGTAGACTCAAGAGTAGGAGCAGCGTAAGGACGGCGTACGCAATGGAAAGCTGAGTCTTTTTCTCGAATTTCATGCGCTATTTTCCAATGCTAGGACGCGCTTTTCTACCTCCGCTACACCAAGAAAAGGGCCTGATTTTTGCGGCTTTTGAAGATAACCGGCGGCCTAGATGGGGTCAAGGTGAAGGGCTGCTAGCCGAGCAAGCCGGGCGTTTCTAGGACCTCTTTGAGGCGGGCGAGGAAACGGGCGGCCAGCGCCCCATCAACGACGCGGTGATCCGCGGCTAGCGTCAAGGTCAGTTGCGGGCGCACGGCAAATGCGTCTGTCCCCACAGCTACGACCCGGTTTTCTATGGCCCCAACCGCCAAGATCGCCACTTGCGGCGGATTGATGATCGCCGTAAAGCGAGAGACGCCGAACATACCCAAGTTCGAGATGGTAAAGGTGCCACCCAGCATGTCGTCGGGCCCTAGCTCGCCGCGCCGCGCTGCGGCGACTAGTCGCGTCCCCTCTAAGGCGATTTCCTCAATGGTCTTAGCGGCTGCGTCGCGAATGACTGGAACCACCAAACCCTGCTCGGCCGCCACGGCCACGCCGACGTTGATTTGGGCCGCGTAGCGGAAATGCCCCCCCTCTGCCAAGCTGTTGACGCGGGGGAACTCGCCGAGGGTGCGGGCAGTGGCTTTGACGATCAGATCGTTGAAGGAGATTTTCTTGCCTTCTAGCTGGTAGCCGGTGCGGAATTGCTGCAACCACACGGCCGACACGTCCATGCTAATGTGAATGTGTGGGATCTGTTGGTAGCTGGCCGTCAGCCGCTCGGCCGCCACTTGCTCGGCCCGACTCAACTCAACGCGCTCCTCCGCGCCCGCGGCTGGGGCCGGAGCCGGAGCTAGCCGAGCTTGCTCGATCAAGGCCAGCACATCGACGCTGACGATCCGGCCCCCGGGGCCACTGCCGCTGACGCCGGACAGATCGAGACCGTGCGCGGCCGCTATTTTGCGCGCTTTGGGCGAGGTCTTATGCGGGCGCCGGCCATCAGCGGAGGAGGCCGGCGTTGGTGCAACCGGAGCCGAAGTTGGCGATGGAGCAGTCGCAGAAGCTGGAGTCTGTGGAACTGGGGTTGGCACAGCTAGGGCTGGTGGAGCAGCAGGAGTTGGAGTTGCCGGTGGGGCCGGGGCACTCGGAGCAACGGCGACGTACGAACCGATGTCTTCGCCAGCGGCGGCGATGACGCCGATCGTCGTCGATACCGGCACTTGCTGGCCGGCCGGCACCAGAATTTTGCGTAAGATCCCATTGGCCTGCGCTTCGACTTCCATCGTCACCTTATCGGTGGCGATTTCCAACAGGGCCTGGCCCTTTTGTACTTCTTGGCCTTCTTCTACCAACCAAGCGCTGATTGCGCCGCTTTCCATGGTCAACCCCAACTTGGGCATGACGATCTCAGTAGCCATATCTCTCTCAGTCTGAAGGAATGTAAAGCAAGTCTTGTAAAATAATTGGCGAGCAAAGTTGGTCAATGCAGCGCGTGTGTCGCCGGCTTTCGTTCCACCAAGCAACCGGCTATATTGACTCTCCGGCGCGCTGCGAACGCCCTTGTTTTTTTATATCACCCACACGACGAGCAGAGACCTTGGCGGCTATTACCCGCGACTTCACGGCGACGACCTTTGTCGTCCACCAAGAAGCCACCCTCTTGTTGTGGCACAAGAAAATGCAGGCTTGGCTCCCCCCGGGCGGGCACATAGACGCCGGGGAACTGCCCGAAGAAGCCGCCCTCCGCGAAGTGCGCGAAGAAACTGGCCTGACCGTCGAGCTGTTGGGCCAACAACAGCAGTGGGGGCAAGTCGCCGTCCTGCACCGCCCGGCGTGTATTCTCCTAGAAGACATCGAACCGGGCCATCAGCACATAGACCTGATTTACTTTAGCCGCGTCGTAAGCGGGCACGCCCGCGTCAATCCGCGCGAGGCCACGCACTTGCGCTGGTGCGACCACGCGGCCTTGGGCGATGCCGCCATCGCCGAGGATATTCGCATTCTCGGACGCCGCGCCATTGCCTCTATAGAGGCGGGAAAAGTGATAAGCTGTGGCTAGGACGGCCTTGATCTACCACCCGGACGCCTTGTTGCACGACACCGGCCAAGGGCATCCTGAGCGCCGCGCACGGTTGGAGTCTATTGTTCAGCATCTAAAAGACCGTGCACTTTGGCCCCAATTTCTGCACCTGCAACCGCCGCCGGTGCCGCGCCGCGCCCTACTCAGAGTCCACTCACCGGCCCACTTGGACCGAGTAGCGGCCCTCGCACAAATCGAGCGGCCCACCTATGTATCCCAAGACACCGCCGCCTCTTTAGGCACGTACCGCGCCGCTCTGCTAGCAGCCGGTGCCCCCTTAACCGCTATCGACGCCCTGCTCGCTGGCCACGCCGACCATGCTTTCTGCTGCATGCGGCCTCCGGGCCACCACGCCGAAGTCGAGGCAATCATGGGATTTTGCTTCTTCAACAATGTGGCGGTCGCCGCGCACTACTTGCGGGCCGAATGCGGCTGCGACAAAGTGGCGATCATCGACTGGGACGTCCATCACGGCAACGGCACACAGCACATCTTTGCAGCCGACAGCTCGGTGTTTTTTAGCAGCATCCACCAGTTTCCCCTCTATCCGGGTACGGGGGCGGCCGACGAGCGCGGGCTAGGAGCGGGCCGCGGCCAAACCCTGAATATCCCAGTCCCGGCTGGCAGCACCGATGCCGATTACCTCGGCCATTTTACCGACACCATCATGCCAGCCATCGACCAGTTCCAACCCGACTTTATCCTCCTGTCGGCCGGTTTTGACGCCCATCGCCACGACCCTCTCGGGCAAATCCTGCTCAGTGCTGAGGGCTTTGGCCAGCTAACCGAGTTAGTGCTCCAGCTAGCCACCCGCCACTGCGAGGGCCGCCTCGTCTCCTTGCTAGAGGGCGGATATGATTTAGAGGGAACCGCCGCTTCGGTGGCTGCTCACCTAAGTGCCCTGCTGGCGGCTTGAGGCTTGGTAAATACGTGGATGGCGACTTGGTACTCGACTGAATTCCACGTCTCGGTTCGCATTTCTCGCCGCTGACTATAACCTTGGGCGACGAGCCGAGCGACAAAATCATCGGTATCTTTGCGCTGCGGATCCCCTAGGTAAAAGCGACCGCCGGGTAGCAGTAGTTTGTGCAGGATGCGTTCGAGATAGCGGTGATTCTTTTTTTCGTAAATGATGTCCGACCCCACCCAGCACTCACGCGGCTCGCCGACGGGATTTCGCCAGTCCAAATAGGCCACCCGGTGGTTGTGTTGGACCTTGTTGAGCCGGGCATTGTGGGCGGCGAAAATCAGCGCGTCCTCGACGAAATCGGTGGCTTCGACGCGCCAACCCAACTTAGCTAAGGCAATACCTACCAACCCCAAACCGCAGCCTAATTCACCAGCCCAACCGCTGGGAATAGGCTCTTTGACCTGGCAAAACCACCGGGCCATGGCCAACGCCGTCGGCCACAACTCAGCCCAATAGGGAAAGCGCTCCACCCGCTGGAGCCGCCCCTCGCGCTCGATCATGCGGTCCACCAAGGCATCAACGTCGCCGACTGCTGTCATTTGCAACTCGCAGCCGGTTGTCAAGGTGCGGCGCACCGGCCGCGTGTCGTACTTGCTCAGGGTGCGGCGGATCTGCCGGTCGCCATAGTGCTTCACGACGGCCGGGTTATCCGCTGCTTAACCTCGTCGATGCGCTCTTGGTTCATGGCGACGGTGTGATTGCCCGCTGCGGAGAAACTGCCCTGCGGATAGTACGGCTGTCCGTACATAGGATACGCTTCGCTGCGCAGATGGGCCAAGGTGTGGTGGCCGGCGCGCCGCTGGCGGCTGTGCCGCAAGGCCGCGATATCGATCTCGGAGACGACGATTTTTTCGCCTGGCCCCGGATCGGCTTGGGCGAGGATGCGACCGTCGAAATCGACGACCATAGAGCCGCCCGGCCAAGAAAAGGGAGGATAGTGCCTCAACTCGGCCCCTTGATTGGCGGCGAGCACATAGGCCGTATTTTCGAGGGCACGACAGCGGTTGACCGTCGTCCACCAATCCAGCGGCGGGGTTGCACCCCAAGGGTCCATATAGGCCGAAACGCGGACGAGAACCTCAGCGCCGTGAGCCGTGAGCTGGCGCAGCGGCTCGGGAAAGAGCCAGTCGTAGCAAATCGCCGCGCCAATGCAGCCGATCGGCGTCTGGGCCACCGGGAACAGTTCGTCCTCGTAGTCGGCCAAATCGTGCGGGCTGACGTGGACTTCCCAAGGGATCCAAGGATTGACCTTGCGGTATTTGTACCACAGCCCTTCAGGCCCGAGCAGACAGGTCGCGTTGAACACCTTGCCCGGCCATTGGGGATCCTCTTCGAGGAAAGTGGCCGTTTGGATGTACACGCCCAATTCGCGGGCCTTGTCTGCCAAGCGGGCTGTGTGCTCGTTGGGAATGGGGACGGTCAATTTGGCCAGCAAGCTCTTGGCGGTGGGATAGATCGGCGCAGCGTGGCCAAATTCGGGAAAGGCCAACAGCTTGATGTCCATAAACGGCCCATAGCCTTCAACGGCCATATCGATCATTTCGACCATGCGCGTTGTGTTGCGGGCCATTTCAGCGCGGTCGGTGGGATTGGGCTGGGCAACCTGACAGGCGGCCACCCCGTAGCGCAGTTCATCCGCCATGAGTTTTTCGCTTCGTCTTCCACACTTTGGGCGTTCCCCGCCACTGCTCAATCAGTTCGGCGACGACGCTGACCGCGATTTCAGCCGGCGTGTCCGCCCCGATGTTAAACCCAATTGGGGCAAAGACGGCGTCCAAGCGCTGTGGGTTTCCACCGCGCTCGGCGATCCGCCGCCACAAAATGAGTTTCTTGCGCTCGCTGCCCAGCATGCCGATATAGCGCGCTGGCGTCTTGATCGCCGCTTCGACGACGATTTCGTCGTGTTGGTGACCGCGCGTGGCCGCGACGATATAGGACTGGTCGTCAATGGGCAAATCGGCGAACACCTCGGCCATGCCGGCGACTAAACACTCGTCGGCCTGCGGATGCCGCTCGGGACTGGCAAACGCCGGTCGGTCGTCAATGAGAACGACGCGAAAGCCGACGTTTTTGGCCAGCGCACAAATCTGCCCGCCCACGTGGCCACCGCCGAAGACGTAGAGCACCGGTTCGGGCAAGAAGGGCTCGATAAATACTTCGACCGCCTCGCCCAGTTTGGTGCTCGGGGCCAGCGTCCACACTAGGCCGCGCGCACGGGCGATCACTTCGGGCAAGCGCTCTGCCACCTCGCGATCGGCCGCGGGTGTGCCCAGTGAACCGCCGGTGCTGCCGTCGGCCCCCAACCACAACCGCCCCGCCCCAGTCGAGTCAAAACGCTGCTTGGGCAGGGTCGCCAACGCGCAACCGCGGCGCGCCTGACGGGCCGCTAGCACGCGGCCATAGAAGTCGTCCGGCTCGTCTGGATCGATGACTTCGGTGTAAATCCGCACACTACCGCCGCAATTTAAGCCGCTCTCTCCGGCTTGTTTTTCCGTCATGGTGTAGCGCAGAAGTTGATTTTCTCCGGTGGCCAGCGCCATGCGGCCGACGCTCAAGACCTCGGCTTCGAGGCACCCACCGCCGATGGTGCCGACGACGTCGCCTTGCTCGGCGACGATCATTTTGGCCCGTTCGCTCATGGGAATCGAGCCGGTGCTCCACACCAGCGAAGCTAAAGCCATTCGCTCGCCTCGCTCTTTGCGTCGAACAATTTCAGGGATGATATCGTCCATAATTTACTCGGGCCAGTGGGCTAACTCGCGCTGGTAGTCGGCTGGCGTGTCCATATCGGTCAAAATGGCGGCCTCTGCCACCGGCAACTCGTACGTATCCTCGGGATGCCCCCGGGTCACCGCGTTCAATCCCACAGTGAGCGGCAAGGCCAAAATTTCCGCCCGGTAGGCATTGCAGATCAATACGGGATGGCCCCTTTTCCCGTCGACCGTGGGTATGATGATGCCGGCGCCGACCTGTTTTCTCGCCTGCAAAACCTGCTCTACTACGGCTCCACTCAGCCGCGGTTGATCGCCGAGGCAAATCAAGTAATCGGCTGCTGTATCTACCGCTTGTACCGCGCATTGTACGGAAGAGAGCATACCTGTTTGATAGTCGGTATTGACGACCCAACGGACCGGATAAGCAGCCAATACTGGGGCAATCTCGGCGGCGCGGTGGCCCAGTACGACCACCACCTCATCCAACCGCGGCCCCACGACCTCGGCGATCCATTCAATGGCCGCCCGGCCACCCAAGGGCAATAGCTGTTTGAGCGGCCCCATGCGGGTAGACATGCCGGCTGCCAAAATGAGGCCGGCCACCCGGCCTGTCGCATCTGCTCGCATCTTTTTCAATCTACGGCCACAGACCAAGCGCGCCAGTACTCACGAGCCCAACCGGCGACCAGCGAGTACGCCGCTGGCCCAAGCCCATTGGAAGTTGAATCCCCCCAAGTCGGCGTGAACGTCGACCATCTCGCCGGCAAAGTACAGGCCGGGCACCAAAAAGGATTCAAGCGTATCGGGATTGATGTCCGCCGTGCGCACCCCCCCGATGGTCACTTCGGCGTAGTCAAAGGGCCTCGGGCCGCTGACCGCGATCGGCCAATTCGTCAGACGCTGGGCAAGCTGCCAGCGCCTACCCTTGCTAAGCAGACCGACCCGCTGTGCCGCGTCGAACCCCAAATGCTCCAAGAGGGGCCGCACCAATTTGCTGGAAAGCAGCCCGGCAAAACTCAGCTCGAGCGAGCGATGGGGATGGCGCTGCCAGCGATGTTTGAGCAATTGGCTGATTGCTTGCGGGCTGCGACCGGGGAAAAAATTAACTCGGAGCACGGCGCACTTGGCCCCGAACTCGGGGACCAAGCGAGCACTGAGGTTTAATATGGAGAACCCGGAAACTCCGTATTTTGTAAAGAGTAAGTCATCTGTATCAACGGCCTCGCGCCCTGCTTTAAGCGCAACGCGCACTTCGGCCCGGACTTTGAGCCCTTGCATGCGAGCGACGTATTTTTCCGGGCTGATCAACGGCACCAATCCGGGCCTGAGGTCGGTGAGCTGATGCCCCATGGCCACGGCCAAATCCAGACCCGAGCGGTCGGCTCCCAAGCGGGCGAGACTGACGCCGCCGCTGGCCAAGATCACGCGCGTCCCGGTGTAGCACTGCCCTTTGGCATCGCGCAGTTCAAAGCGCGGCGAGCCGGCGGCGCGGCCTAGGCCTACCACCTTGACCTGGGTTTCGACGCGAACCCCTAGGCAGTGCATGCGGTCCGCGAGCAGATCGACGACCGCTTGCGCTTGATCCGACACTGGAAAGAGGCGCTGCCGTTTTTCTTCGCGAAATTCGATCCCTAGATCGGCAAAAAACGCCAAGGTTTCCGCTAAGCGGAATTGGTCTAGCGCGCTGCGGACAAAGCGCGGATGCGTACCGTGGTAGTGGCTGAGGTCGTCCGCGGCCCTATTCGTCAGGTTGCAGCGCCCATTGCCCGAAATCAATATCTTCCGCCCCAATTTTCCGCTGCCTTCGAGTACAATCACCCGCTCGCCCGCCTCGGCGGCGACAATGGCCGCCAGCATCCCGGCGGCCCCACCGCCGACCACTATGCAATCCCTTGATTTCAAGCCGATTCCCACATCACTAAAGTTATTATAAAAACAATAAGATAGGACGATTTTGCTCTGCGGGCAAACCAAGCGCATCCACCTTGACACACCCTCTTTTATTTTCTATGTTTGACAAATTTGCAAATTCTAAAAATGCGCTGAGTCAGGATATTCTATGACAGACCATACCGGGACGGCGACAACTCCGGGCGAGCCACAGTCCGCATCCGCTGGCCAAAGTCAAACCTCGATTTTTCCCGCACTCCACGAAGAAGTCGAAACCTCGATTCGCAAAGAGGGTATTTCCTTTATTTTTGAAAGCCGCTCCGTCTCTGCCGTCGTCCAATTCATCTACACACCCATTGATGGAACCTTCGCCGATATCGAGCTAGAAGTCAACAATAGCGACCCGATCAAACCGGCCGAAGACGGCGGGATTGCCGTGGAAATGGGCGGCTCGGTTTGGCCGGCCAACAGCGAACAAGTAGAGCGACACTTCATCTCCTGCGAGCAGGTCGACGATTGCGTCGAAGCCCGCTGGCAGTGGAAACTAGGCGAGGAACAAACCAATTTCCTCTACCGGCTCCGCATCTGCGGCAAGTCCCTCGTCGTGGAAATCGAGGGCGGGCACGGCAAAGGCACCGGCCTCGCGCTCGGCCGAGTCACCGGGGCCTTGCACCCGTGCCTGATCACCATTCCCTATTTCAACTTCGGCGACAACTACCCGCGCATTCTCTGCACTGCGGGCCATTTCTTGTCTAGCTTCGTGGATTGGCACTATTCGCAGGCTTCTACCCTGTACGCCCCGTCCGACGCCGAATCTCAGCGCCTGGTCCAGCTCAACGGCGGCTGTAGCTACACCAGCCAAAGCAATGGCAAGCGCAGCGAGCTTCAGGAACGCTGGCTCATAACGGTCTCTACGCAATACGAGGAAGTCCTGCCAACCTTTTCCACGGCCGTGGCCGAGTCAGACCAAGCACTGGCCGATTGGGTCTGGTACAACATTCCCTATATCGACGCATCCCAAGAAAGCTACGTCGAGTTATACGAAAACATGCGCCAACTCAAGCTGATGGGCATCGATCACTTGCTGATTAACCACCCCAGCGAAACTTGGCACGATGGCAGCGGCGACGCCACGCTCGTGGTGGAAGGAGCCGAGGCCAAAGGAGGCGAAGACGCCCTCAACGAGTACCTCGATGCCCTGTCCGAGTTGGGCTACCAAACCAGCCTCCAAGTCAACTATCGCCACATCGCCCCCACCAGTTCCCGCTGGCAGCCCGCATTGGCAGCCCAACTCGCCGACGGCAGCCCAACCCCAACTGGCCCGGGGCTTTATTTGCTCAAGCCGTCGGAAGCACTGGCGTGCTCACCCGAACACGCACGCACCATCATCGACAAATACCCTTGCGACGCCCTGTACGTAAGCGAACACGCCGAAGTCCCTCCTTGGGAATTCAACGACTTTAGCGAAGATGTGGCGGCAACCGGCCACTTGGCCAGTAGCTATTCCCGGCAACAGAGCATCCTCCGCTCCCAAGCCCAAGCTGGCTTGGCCATCGGCAACGGCGGCAATCACTGGTTTTACGCTGGTCTCCTAGCCGGTTACCTCGCTCGTATGGTCGGCAAGGATCCCAGCCGCATTCCGCCGCTGGTGGACTTCGACCTGCAAAATCTCCATCCCATTGAAATTGATGCGGGTCTGGGGACCATCGACCAGTACTTTGCCGGGCACATCCCCCAAGGCGAAAAACACAGTCGCAGCACCTATCTCGACCGCTATCTCGCCGCGACCGCGGCCTTTGGCCACGCTTGTCTGCTCCCGGATCAGCTAGAGTGGGGCATCGCCTCTACGGTCAAATCCTATTACATGCTGCGCGAACTGCAAAAGCACTACCTCCGCGTCCCGGTGCGCACCATCGCCTATTGTCACAACGACCAGTTTTTGGCGACGAACGACGCGCTGCTTTCCGGCGCGTTTGCCCAAGGACAGGTGCGGGTCGTGTACGACAATGGGCTCGAAGTCTATGCCAACCTTGGTTGGGAGCAGTCTTGGACTGTCCACCAGAGCGATGTGGCCTACCACCTGCCCCCAGGCTCGTTTTGCGCTTGGCAGGACTCATCGCTGCTGGTCTATTCAGCCGACGCCGGCTTGGGGCACATAGACTACGCCTCTTGCGCGGACTATTTATTTATCGATACCCGAGGGCAACGGGGGCAAT
>RKRN01000268.1 GCA_007571365.1 Candidatus Latescibacterota bacterium | reverse complement strand
CCACGCGCCGCCCGCGGCAACCCGCCAATCCACAACCGCACCTCGGCAGCAGCCACCGCACTCGGCGTGGAAAAACGCAGCCGGTCAAAGCCCGAATCGCCAGCCGTCGCGGCCGTCCACAACGTGTAGGTAAACTGCGTCGTCTCGTTGGGCACGACCGCCCGTGGCACAATCTGACCCGACGCTTGGGCGACCAGTGCATCCTCAAAATCCAGCGCCAGCGCGTGTAGCACCGGGGCAACGGCCGGATCCTCGGTGGAGAGAATCAGTTCCAACTGCATAAAACGGCGCGGCGTCTGCGACTTAAACGCCTCGCCGGAGAACTGGTAGAAGTTGCTCCACGCGCCCCAATCGGCTCCGCCGATAACCAAGGTGTCGATAGGGCCGCGAATGACCTTGGGCAAGCTGTTGTAGCGCGTTTGGGTAACTTCGTCGCCCTTTTTGTCGTAGAAGGTATATAGCTCTTGCAGAGTGTTGCCCGACCGCGAGCGCACCTGCAACTGCGTCTGTTCGGGCGTGGTCGCCTCCCAGCGCAAGCGCTTGATGGCCTTGGCGCGGCCATCGCCAGCCAGTTGGCCTAAGTCGATAAAGCCCGAGAGCAAAACCACCTGAGCCGGATACCCCGGCGAGAACAGCATTAGCTCCATCGGATGCGAAAACCAGCCGGTATCGGTCAGCGAATGCCAGAACAAGTAGCGAATTTTGCGCGGGGCAAACGCGTAGCGGTGATGGCGCAAGGCCCGCTCGGCGGTGCTGACCGGTGCTGGCTCAAAAATCAGCGGCGTGTAGTCGATGTCGCCGGCAATGGTGCGCCGCCCATCGGAAAAGAGCATTTGGTAGCCAGTTCCAGCCTGCAACCCCTCAAACAGGAAGCTCGACTGGCCCTCGCCGCGATTCTGCCAGTAGATGAATGCCTCGTCGAGCCAGAACAGCGCGCCTAGGTCCACCGACCACCACACCCCGCTCTCGCGCCAGCCGCCCTTGCTCTGAACGGTGAATATATTGCCGTACGTGTCGGTGATGCCGTCGAACATATTCTGCGGCTCGCGGGCCAATAAGCCGTTGTCGAAGCTGCCCCCACGCGCCAAAACCCCAAGGCTTATGTTGTCGCCCGCCGCTAGGACCTCCACCTCGGCCAAAGCCGCGTCGGCGCTCTTTTCGTCGGCGCGGACGCGCACAAAGCGCACCATGCGGAAGGTACTCAGCGCGGCTGGTTCCAGCCCGAGATTGGCGTCGATGACCCGCGTTACGTCGCGCTCACCGACTAGCTCGATATCGACGACCTGCTCGCGATTGGGCTGGGTCGTCTGAAAGGCTTGGTCGAACTTGAAGACGTCGTCCGTCGCTTGGATGCGCGCACCATTGGCGGTAAAAACGCTGAATTGCCGCCAAGGACGCGCCTGCGCACGGTCGGGGAACACCAAGCGAATGCGCTCGGCGAGCACGGGCCGCCCCAAGTCGATGGTCACCACCCAATCGACCAAATCGTCGGCTTGACTAGGCTGCCACACCGTCTCCAGATTGCCGTCCATGATGCGCCGGGCCGCGGCTGGATTGGAGCCGGCCTGCCAGATCCCGCCGGTGACTTCGCCGCGCGTCTGGGTGGGTTGGGTGAAGAGCTGGGCATTGAGGGCGGCGTTGATCTGCTTGCGGAATTTCCTCAGTTCCAGCGAACCATCATCGGCAAACTGGACCACATCAACTGGAACTTCCCAAGTCGCCCACTCGGCCGGCGAGTCGAAGCGGATTTCTTCGGCATGGCTCGGCGCGTGAAGCAATAGGCCGCCGAGCACATAGAGTCCGAGTTTGTTGATTATTGCCATGCTATCCCTTGGCTTGTGCAGTATCGCCGGCCGGTCAAATCAGTACGACTCAGAAATGCGGAGATCAGCGAGCGCGTGTTGTTATTCTACTTCAAAGACTTCCACACCCCTTACCTCGCGTTCGGGCACTATGCCCGATCCTTGGGCGCAAGCTGTGAAAGCCGCAAGTCCAAACACTGAAAAAATTCTCATAATTACTGATGTTACGCAGCCTTAAGCCTTTGGTCTACGTGGGTTGGTTATGCCTGTTTCCGCTGGCCTACCGCAAGCCCTTACGCGCGCTGGGGCCGCTGGCTTCTGCGCCGCCGTCAAACCGGCCAACCGTTTAGGCCCCTGTTTGCTTGCCGTCGCTTCGTATTCGGTGCGAACCCATCGGCGTCGGCGGGTGGATGCCCGCTTTCGCGGGCATGACAACGGGGAGTAAGCCGGCCCCAGCGAAGGCCGGGGCTGCGTAACGTCAGTAATTATTAGCATGGGCTACTCAGCTACCCGATACATCGCGTTCGTATCGCCGCGCTTTCAATCATCCTGTCGCTTGGGGATTTTTCCAACTCTTGCAACGAGGACAAATCAAGCCAATGCCCCGTTTGGCCCAGCGATCTCGCAAGGGTTCCGATTTAGCGGCCCGATCATACAGTCAGATGGGGGAACCTCAGTCCCAGATACTTGAAGCCGAAGAGTTCAGTACGCCACCTCAACCACGCGCAGCGCAACCGCGTCGCCCGAATCTGCGTTTACGTCGATGCGCCACAGATAGATGCCCGGCGGCACCGTCGCACCGGCCGCGTCGCGGCCATGCCACTCAAAGCGACGGGTCGGCCCCTCTGCCACCGGCATCAATTGCGCCACGGGCCGCCCCACCAAGTCGCGCACCTCAACCTTGGGCACCGCATCTTGAGCCTTAAAGACGACAAAGCTCAGCTCCACCGCGTCGTTGACGCCATCGCCATTGGGCGTGAGTACCCGACTCGAAAGCTGCAAGTCGCCCATCAAGCGATCGCTGTCGGCTAACTCAGGCAGCAGTACCACGTTGGACCGGCGCGCGGCCGGCTCGACGTCTTGCCACAGACCGGGCACCTCGCTCAGCCCCAAGTCGGCATCTACGACCGCGGCGTTGCGCACCAACCGCGTGGTGAACGCCACCTGCACCGAGTCGCCTTGTACCACTTGGGGCAAGGCGATCAACAGCGAATCCGCCGCAATGTCCATAGCCGTCGCCACCACCTGACCAGCGACTGTCACCTCAACTTCATCGGCCTGCACCAAGTCGGGCACCACCAAGCGCAGGCGGTCAAAACCCTTGTTATCCGAGATCACAGACGGCCACAGCATATAGGTGAAACGGGTATCCTCGTTGGGCTTGGCTTGGCGCGGCAGAATCGACCCGCGCGCCTCGTTGACCAGCGCATCGACGAACTCCAACTCGACCGAGCGCACCGTGGGTGCTACCGCCGGGTCTTCCGTGCTCATAACCAACTCCAGCTGCACGAATTTGCGCGGCGAGTCCGACTTAAACGGCTCGCCCGACAGCTTGTATAGGTTGCTCCACTCGCTCCAATCCTCCCCTACTACCACCGAGGTATCCACGCGGCCCCGCAGCACCTTGGGCGAGCTTTTCCACTTCTCCTCGGTTACTACCTCGCCGATCTTGTTGTGAAAGGTGTACACCTCGCCCATCTCGTTGCCCGAGCGGGAGCGCAACTCAATCTGGGTATTGGGCGGCAGGTCAGCGTCGTAGTGAAGCGCTCTAATCACCTTGGGCTGCCCGTCACCGGCGAGCGCACTCAGATCCAAAAAGTTCGATTGGATTACGACCTCGGCTGGATGCCCCGGGGAGAACATCTGGAGCTCCATGGGATGGGCACGCCAACCCAAGTCGTGCAGGGCCAGCCAGAAGATGTGCCGCACCTTGC
>RKRN01000212.1 GCA_007571365.1 Candidatus Latescibacterota bacterium | reverse complement strand
GCGATGTGCTGCTGGCCGTCGAAGTGGCCGACACGTCGGCTGACTACGACCGCGCGATCAAGCTGCCGCTCTACGCGCAAGCAGGCCTGCCCGAAGTGTGGCTGATCGACCTACAAAAAGGCTGCATCGAAGTGTACGCCCAGCCCCAAGGCGCGGCGTATCAGCAGCGCGTCGATGTTTCGACGGCCGCTCTTATCGCCTCGCCGACGATCCCCCAACTCGCGTTGGCCGCCGCCGACATATTGGGTGAATAGCTATGACCACCCAGCCGCAGCGCCGCACCTTCACAGTCGGCGAGTACTACCGCATGGCCGAGGCGAACATTCTTACTGAGGAGGACCGAGTTGAGCTCATCGCCGGGCAGATCGTCGCCATGAGTCCCATTGGCAGCCGCCACGCCGCTTGCGTAAAACGCCTCAATTTGTTGATGGGAAAAATGGTCGGGGATTCCATGTTGATCGGCGTCCAAGATCCCATCGCCCTTGATGCGTACTCGGCACCGGAGCCCGACTTGGTGCTGCTTCGCCCGCGCACCGACTTCTACGCGGCAGCCCACCCGTCGCCGGGCGATGTGCTGCTGGCCGTCGAAGTGGCCGATACGTCGGCCGACTACGACCGTGCGGTCAAGCTGCCGCTCTACGCGCAGGCCGGCCTTCCTGAAGTGTGGCTTGTCGATCTGCCAAAAGGCCGCATCGAAGTGTACGCCCAGCCCCAAGGCGCGGCGTACCAACAGCGCGTCGAAGTCGCAGCCGACGCTCTTATCGCCTCGCCGACGATCCCCCAACTCGCGTTGGCCGCTGCCGACGTGTTGGGCTGACCGCTGCCCACGCCCAATCCAGCCATGGGACTAGGGCTACCATGTCGCTGGTTTCCACCGTCGCCCCTCCCCAGATCCGCAGGCCGGGGGGCGCGGCGCGGTAGCCATTGATGTCGTAGGCGACGCCCTCGTGCTCCAGCGTAGCGACGAGTGTTTTGACCTTTGCCCGCTGGTCGTCCTCACTCAAGCGGGTAAACCACGGGTCGGTGATCCGCAGACAAATCGACGTACTAGAGCGAATCTCCCGCCGTGCGGGCAAGAACGCGATCCACTCGCTTGCGGCTTCCCACTGCTCCAGCACCGCGAGGTTGGCCTGTGTGCGCCGCACGAGTTCGGGCAAGCCGCCGATGCTTTCGGCCCAGCGCAGCCCGTCGAGTGCGTCTTCGACGCACAGTAGGGAGGGCGTGTTGATCGTGTCGCCAGCGAACAGCGCTTCGTTGAGTTGGCCACCTTGGGTCATGCGGAAGAGCTTGGGCAAGGGCCAAGGCGGCGTGAAGCTGACGAGCCGCTCGACCGCCCGCGGGCTGAGGATGAGCATTCCGTGTGCGGCTTCGCCGCCCATGACCTTTTGCCAAGAGTAGGTTACTACGTCGAGCTTTTCCCACGGCAGGTCCACGGCCAAGACCGCCGAGGTCGCGTCGCAGATGGTCAGGCCCGCGCGGTCGGCGGCGATCCACTCGCCATCGGGCACCTTCACCCCAGAGGTCGTGCCGTTCCACGCAAAGACCACGTCGCGGTCGCAATTAACTTGGGACAGATCGGGTAGTGCGCCGAAATCCGCGTCGAAGACGCGCACATCTTCCAACCGCAGGTGCCGAGTAATGTCCCTTACCCAACCCTTGCTGAAGCTCTCCCAAGACAGGACATCGACGCCGCGGGCACCGAGCATGGACCACAGGCACATTTCCACCGCACCCGTATCTGAACCCGGGACCACGGCGATGCGATAATCGGCCGGCATGTTCAGTAGTGCCCGAGACCGCTCAATGACTTCTTGCAGCTTGGCCCGCCCAACCGCGGCGCGGTGCGAGCGCCCCACGGCCGCGTCTTTTAGCACCGCAAGATTCCACCCCGGTCGCTTGGCGCAGGGGCCGGAGGAAAAGCAGGGATTTTGCGGTTTAACTGCTGGCTTGGTCATTTATTCGGTGCGCGCCAGCATTCCGCCATCCACCGTCAGCGCAGTTCCGGTGATAAAGGACGCCTCGTCCGAGGCGAGAAACAGCACGGCGTTGGCGATATCTTCACCCGTGCCCAAGCGCTGGGCTGGCACCATCTTGGCGTAGCGCACGCGCTCTTCTGCTGGCACTTGTAGATCGTCCCACAAGGGCGTAAGAATGGCCCCGGGCAAGACCGCGCAGACGCGGATGTCCGGTCCGTAGTCAATGGCGAGGGTCCGCGTCAGGCCCAACACTCCGGCTTTGGCCGCGTCGTAGGCCGTGGCCGTGGCAAAGCTGACCAGCGAATGCACCGAGCCGGTGTTGATGATCGCGCCGCCGCCGGTCTTGCGCATGACCGGGATGCCGTATTTGGCGGCGAGAAAAATCGCCTTTAGGCCGATGTTTAAGGTGCCGTCCCAATCCTTTTCGTCGAGTTCGGTCGCCGGGCCGTGGCGGAACCAGATCGCGTTGTTGTGGACGATATCTACGCGGCCAAAGGCTTCTTCGGTGCGCTCAAACATCTCGATGACTTGGGCGGATTCGCCCACATCGGTGCGGACGAAAATGGCTTCGCCGCCAGCGGCGTTGATCGCATCGACGACCCGCTGGCCGCCGTCGGCGTTGACATCTGCTACGCAGACGGACGCACCTTCGCACGCCAAGACTTGTGCGGTGACTTCCCCGATGCCCGAAGCCGCTCCTGTCACAATGGCCGCCTTACCGGCGACCCGACCTTTGTTCATAGTTGATCTCCTATTTCAGATGTTGGATGTGCTGTCGGTAAAAATCCTTTTGTTTTTATACTTCTTCGCCGACGATGGCTTGCAGTTGCTCAATGAGCGGCGGCAAGTCGTCGTTTATCGTGTCCCGCAATCTTTTCAGACTAATGTCATCGTAGCCGTGAACCAGTCGGTTGCACATTCCAATAATCTGAGGCCAAGGAATTTCTTGGTGGCAGTGCTGTGTCTCCTCGGAAACTCGGTTGGCTGCTTCACCCACAATCTCCACCAATTTCCGCAAAGCGAGTTCCATGACCCGGTTTTCTGCCAAGTCACTTAGACTTGCCTCGCCGAGTAGAACGACAGCTTCCTCGGCGTGGTTCAGCATATCCACTAGGCTTATTCGGTCATCACGTCTGCTCATATACCGCCTCTGTTGAACTAAGTATCTCCTTACGAAGTAGCCAGTTACGGCTGCTTTCGACTCCTTCAAAGGTGTACAAATCCGCCTTCCGGCCTAGGACTTTAGTCTAGCTCAATCTCCAATCCCGCTAGCCCGATATAGCCAATACGTGCGTCCGGCTCGAACTCCACGAGTACATCGACGTCGCTTTCGGGCGTGAAGTCGTCGCGCAGCACCGATCCGAACAGGGCCATGCGCCGGATGTGGTTGCGCTGGCAGAAGGCGGCGATCTCTTCTTTGGGGATGTCGATTCTCGCGCTCATGGCGTTACTCCGGCAAACATTGCGTCGGTTGCGTTTCTTGCAAAGAGTGTTTGAATCGAGCGATTGCTTTGTCTATGTCCTCCGCATCTTCAATACTTTCTCCACGAGCGGCTTTCAGATGGAGATTTAGGGCACATTCGCAACACTGTGCAGTGTAGGCGATAAACTGGGCCAAATCTTCACTCTGGTCGGCCTGTTCCAGCGAGTTAATGTATTGGTTCCTCTCATCTATGGGTACGATAGCTACCGTGTAGCCGTGCTTAATTAAGATCATATTCATCAAAAGCCGCGCCATGCGTCCGTTTCCATCGTCAAAGGGATGGATGCGGACAAAGCGGTAGTGAAACGTGGCAGCGATGACAATGGGATGTTCACCCTTGTTCTCATTCTTTCTGTACCAGTCTATGAGGTCGCTCATCGCTGGTTTTACCTGATCTGGCGGCGTAAAATAATAAATCTCGCCGGTAGAGGTTCGCACGTTATTGGGCTGTGTTTTGTAATCGCCAATGGAAATGAGTCGCTTCGTGGGATGTCCTTCTGGCGTTATCGCATCGTTTTCATAAGGCTCCTTCAACAGCACCTTATGGAGATTGCGGATGAAGACCTCGTTGAGTTCTTCGTTCTTTTTAATTGCGTTCTCTATCGCCTTTACTGCTGCGTCGTGTCCCTCAATGTCCAGATGGTCGCGCATCGGCTTTCCGTGGGCAGTGAGTCCATGGAGAATCAGGCTTCTCGTCTCGCCGAGAGTTAGGCTGTTGCCTTCTATGGCATTGGAGTGATAATTCGACTCAAGCCTGAGCTTTTGCTCTATTCGCCCTACGACATCAGCAGGCAATGGACGCAATTTGTCCAGCTCGCTTTTCAGCCGATCAATTTCTTTAATGACGTTTCTCATGGTCTATCTCCATAAATCAACTTTTCACCCCAACTCACGACTGCTTCGGCGAGACCAATAACCTGCCGATATTCTTCGTCATAGACGGGTTCGCTGCTCATAGGATATCGAGATTCAACAGCATAGTCTGTTAGGACTGCACTGTCTTCTATTCTTTGACGTTCTAGGGAAATCAATTTCAAGAAATATCAAAACGGCTTTCAGGGTCTTTTCAGCAGCTTGCTGAGCATGGAAACAAAGATTCTCCAACAAAACACCTTCCGGTTTTTCTATGCGGGCAAGCTCCAAGTCGCTTTTAGCGTAACGAAGCCAATCTTCAGCACTACCTAGGACACGAGATTCAGTGTCCATAAATCTCTATACCTTCCTTTAAAGCACTTTTATAGATCAAGCCCCTATTATCCTTGTGCTTTTCCAGATCCTGCGGAGTTGCTACTACGATATCAAAAGGCACACCTAAACCTGTAATTTCCCGATACAGCTTCTGCGCCGTTCGCCGTCGGTGAACACCCTCGGGCATGACTACGAGAAGATCGATGTCGCTGTGCTTTCCTGCGCCCCCTCTAGCGGCTGAGCCAAAGAGGATTATTTGTAGAGGGTTTACACTTTTTACAATGTCTCCGACTAATTTATCTATGACCATGCGAGCCGTTTCATCTTTGCTTTGACGGTCGGGTCCATCAGTCGCTTCTTCAGTGGTGTTATGCATGGTATGTTCCTGCAATCCTCAGTGTCGTCGTGTGAGTCCTTCTTACGCCTGCGTCTCTGCAAACATTCGCCGCTTGAAGAAGCCAAATGCTGCCGAATGGCCGCTCACACGTGCAATTGCAAGTCAAACACGAGTTCCATATTGGCCCACCACTCGCCTTCTTTGGCCTCGGGCACCTGCTGCTGAAAGGTCCGCATCAGTTCGTCCCACTCCTTCGCTTTGGGGTTTTGCTCGACGTAGCGCGGGAAGTCGCGGGCTGGATCGAACTCGTCGGTGGCGGTCATGTACATGAACATCCGCTGGCCCAAGAGAAAAATTTTCATGTCGGTGATGCCGACCTCGCCTAAGCCCTGAAGCGGCTCGGGCCAAGGCTCAGCGTGGTATGCCTTGTACTGGGCGATCAGTTCGGGATCGTCCTTCAACTCAATGGTTAGGCCAAAGTGCTGCATTGCGTTCCTCCTTGGTTTTCAGCGCGATAAGCTGCGGCCAAAAGCGACACCGGGTGGACGACATCCACGGCGGCTTGGGCGCGGCGGACGCCGTATTGGAGCTGGATGGCGCAGCCGGTGTTGCCTGTGGCCACGGCGGTCGCGCCGGTCGCGCACACGTGCGCCATTTTGCGGTCAAGTAGCTGCATGGATAGCTCGGGGTGAGTGATGTTGTAGATGCCGGCACTGCCGCAACACCAGTCGGCTTCGGCCAGCGGCACGAGTTGCAAATTGGGCACGGCTTGGAGCACCGCGTGCGGGGCTGCGGCCACCCGCTGCCCGTGCTTGAGGTGGCACGAC
Organism: Candidatus Latescibacterota bacterium; assembly: GCA_007571365.1. Lineage (GTDB taxonomy): Bacteria > Latescibacterota > UBA2968 > UBA8231 > UBA8231. The sequence goes on along the minus strand of RKRN01000212.1, from coordinate 6,953 downwards.
TCGTGGTAGGCGACCTGTTGTGGGGGCATGGCGGCGCGGGGCCGGCGCAAGCCGATGTCGGCGAGCCACTCGTGGATGTCCTTTACCTTTGCACTCCACACAGCGGCTCGCGCGGCATAGGCGGAGTCGGCGGCGAGCAAGCGGTCGTAGTGCTTGCAGTGCAAGCCACAGCCGCCGGCATTGACAATGATGGCGTCCAAGTCTTCAGCGGCAAAGGCGTCGATGTTGCGCCGCGCCTGCTGCCGCGCCTGTTCAACCGCACCGTTGTGCGCGTGCAGCGAGCCGCAACAGGCCTGGCCTTCTGGTAGCAGCACTTGGCAGCCGTTGTGCTGCAAGACATATATGGTATCGGCGTTTACCGCGGCAAAGGATATGTCTTGGACGCAGCCGGCCAACAGCGCGACTCGGTAGCGCGGGGCGGGCGGATTCGCCTGCTGCAAGTCTCGGCGATACAACTGGTCGGTAAAGTTCGGGGAAATCTGCGGGGCCAGCGGCTCTAAGTCCCCCAAGCCAAAGGGCAGCCGCTTGAAGAGGCCGCTGCGGCGCACCCGTGTTTGCAGGCCGCTGCGCTGGAATGCGCGCAGCAAGCGCGCCACGGCCCGCAGGCGCGTCTGTTTGGCAAAGAGCCAGCCGAGGACCCAACGGCGCACAAAATGGCGCACTGGGCCGTTGAGTAAGCCCTGCCGCTCCACTTCGGCGCGGGCGTTTTCAAATAGTGTGGCGTAGTCCACACCGGCTGGACACGCGGTCTGACAGGCGAGGCAGCCGAGGCAGAAGTACATCTCTTCGGCAAAGGTCTCACTGGCCTCTAGCTCGCCATCGGCGATGGCCCGCATCATGGCGATCCGTCCTCGCGGCGACGAGCGCTCGTGCAAGGTCGCGTCGTACGTCGGGCAGGTCGGCAGGCAGAGGCCGCAGTGCATGCACTGTTGGAGGACTGAGTAGTCCAAGTCTTGCAGTAAATTCAAGCTGTCGGCGGTCATTTAATCAAACATGTTTCCGGGGTTTAGAATCCCTTTGGGGTCAAAGGCGGTCTTGACTCGCTTGAGAACCTCCATCCCCACCGGCCCTAATTGGTTGGGGAGGAAGGGCTTTTTGGCTAGGCCGACCCCGTGTTCGCCGGTGATGGTCCCGCCCAATTTTACGGTGTGGGCAAAAACTTCGGCCATGGCCTGTTCGACGCGGGCCATTTCCGCGGGGTCGCGCTCGTCGCATAGGAAGGTAGGGTGTAGGTTGCCGTCGCCGAAGTGACCGAAGGTCCCCACGCGCACTTGGTGCCGCTGGCCGACTTCCTGTACGTAGGCGACCATAGCCGCTAACTCGCTGCGCGGCACGGTGACGTCCTCCAAGACGACCGTTGGTGCCCGTCGCGCTAGCGCACTAAAGGCCGTGCGCCGGGCGGCGGCGAGCTGTTGGGCCTCGGCGGCTGAGGCGGCTAGCCGCACTGAGCGGGCGCCGCCCTCGCGGGCAATGGCTTCGATTTGGGCAGCCTGCTCGGCGACTTGCGCTGGGTGCCCATCAACTTCCACCAACAGCACGGCCGCGCAATCGGTTGGCAGACCAATGCCGGCGTGGGCCTCCACGCACTCGATGGTCGTGCGGTCGAGGAATTCGAGGGTGCAGGGGATGATTTTGTGGGCGATGATCACCGAGACGGTGGCGGCCGCCTGCGTCATCTCGTCGTAAAGGCCGAGCAAGGTTTTTTTGCTCGCGGGCGCCGGAACCAACTTCAGCGCAATTTTGGTAATGACGCCCAGCATGCCTTCGGAGCCGATGAAGAGGTCTTTGAGCGCAAATCCCGCCACGTCTTTGACGCATTTGTTGCCGGTCTCCAAGACCTGCCCGTCGGCTAAGACCACCTCCAGCCCCATCACGTAGTCGCGCGTCACGCCGTATTTTAACCCGCGCAGCCCCCCGGAATTGTTGGCTACATTGCCGCCGATAGTCGAGATCTTAATTGAGCCGGGATCCGGGGGATAAAATAGGCCAGCGGCTTGGGCTGCGTCGGCGATCTGCTGGGTGAGAACTCCCGGCTGGACGACCATGACTAGGTTGGCCGCATCCAGCTCTAGAATCTGGTTGAGCCGAACCAAGCAAAGCGCGACCCCTCCTGGCGAGGGCACCGACCCTCCGGCCAACCCCGTGCCCGAACCGCGCGGCACCACGGGCACTCTGCGCTGGTTGCACAGGGCCAAGAGCTGGGCGACCTCTTCCCGGCTTTCCGGCAACGCCACGCAAGCGGGTCGCTGGTGCAGCAGGGCGGTTCCGTCGAAGGCATAGACGCTGCGGTCCTCGTCTGAGGTCAACAGTTGGTCCGGGCGCAAGAAGGTGCCGAGGTCGCTTATCAGGGCGGCGCGATCCATCGCAGTGTTGGACGGAGTAGCTGCAATTAATCGGACAGGTGCTCGGTGCGGTTGATGTATTTAACGACTGTGGTGCCGGGCGCGAGCGCGATGCGGGTGATGGCCGTGTTCTCGTGTCCGTAATAGGAGCCGTCGTCCATTGCTTGGTTGCCTAAAGCTGAAAGCAACAGGCTCATAAAGCCGCCGTGCGTCACGAGTCCGATGCGCGTCTGTTCCCCGGCCCGCGTTCGCAAGTCTGCGGCTACGCCGATAGCGCGGCGCTGGGCCTGCTGATTCGTTTCCCGGCCCGCGTCCCACCATCCGTCTTCGCCGACTTCCGCTGACGCGACGCTGGCGGGAAAACGCACGGCAATTTCCGCCCGCGTCAGGCCGGGATAGCCAACGACTCCCCGCTCGTCGCCGTGGTCGAGGTACAGGCCACCTATTTCGTGAATAGACGCCCAGATCTCCGACCTCAATTCTAGGGCCCGTCCGATCGCTTGCGCTGTGTGTAGGGTGCGGATCATTGGGCTGCAATAAAGCCGATCGAAAAAGGGCCGATCCTCGGTGCGCTCGGCTGGGGCGAGGTGCAACCCCTCTGCTAGGTACGCAGCCACTCGCTCGGCTTGGGTCCGGCCAGTAGCGGTCAATTCGGGATCGGCGACGCGCTGGCTGACATCGGCTAGCGCGTTGTTGGTGGACTCGCCGTGGCGAATCAGAAACAGGTCCATGGCATTCTTGACAGTGTTTGGGGGCTTGCCTAGGTTGCCCAACAAACAAGGGCAAACGGATATGGATATTAAAGTAATCCAAGGAGCTATTCAAAAACAGGACGCGGATGTCCTCGTGGTCAATCTCTTTGCCGGAGCGCGCCCCGGCGGGGCGACGGGCGCGGTCGATCAAGCCCTAGCAGGCCAAATCTCAGCGGCGATTGACTTGGGCGACTTCGAGGGTGCTGCGGGCGAGACCTTGCTGCTCTACACGCACGGCCAAATTCCAGCACCGCGCGTCCTCGTCGTTGGCTTGGGCGAGCAAGAGGGCTTTGACCCCGAAAGAGCGCGTCGCGCCGCGGGCACGGCCATTGGTGCGCTCAGCCAACTTGGGGTCGAGAGCGCGGCCACGATCCTGCACGGTGCTGGCGCGGGTGGTCTATCCGTTGAGTCGGCAGCCCAAGCTGTGGCCGAAGCCTCGTTGTTGGCGGCCTATCGCTTTGACGAGTACCGCTCGCCGCCGCGCCCGCAGCCGTTGGCCGAGCTGCACATCGTAGAATTCGACGCGACTAAGCTCAAAGAAGCGCGGTGCGGTGTTCGCCGGGGCCGCACGCTGGCCGAAGCCACCTGTCTCGCCCGCAACTTGGTCAATCATCCCGGCGGCGAAGTTACGCCGGCGTACCTAGCGCGCACGGCCCGCCGCTTGGCCAAGACCCACGATCTGCGCTGCCGGGTCTTCAGCACCAAGGGCCTAGCCGAGCTAGGCATGGGTGCCTTAGTAGCCGTTGGGCAGGGCAGTGCCAACAAGCCGCGCTTTATCGTTTTGGAACACGGCCCGCGCACCGGGGAGCCGCTGGTGTTTGTCGGCAAGGGCATCACCTTTGACAGCGGCGGCCTCTCGCTCAAGACCGTTGAGGGCATCCGCACGATGAAGACCGACATGTCCGGGGCTGCGGCCGTCTTGGGCGCGATGCAGGCGGTGGCCGCGCTCGGCCTCGAGCGGCGGGTCGTCGGCCTGATCGCCGCGGCCGAGAACATGCCCTCCAGCACCGCCTTCCGCCCGGACGACGTGCTGCACACCCTCGCGGGTAAGACCATCGAAATCGTCAGCACGGATGCCGAAGGCCGCCTCGTCTTGGCCGACGCCCTCGCTTACGCCACCCGCTACGAGCCGGCCGCGGTCGTCGATTTGGCCACCCTTACCGGGGCTTGCGTAACCGCGCTAGGCCACCACGCTTCGGGCCTGTTTGCCAACGACGATAGCTTGGCGGATCGACTGATCGCCGCCGGGGAGCAAACCGGCGAGCGACTCTGGCGCTTGCCGCTGTGGCCCGAGTATCGCGATCAGATCGACAGCGACATCGCCGACATGAAAAACTCAGGCGGTCGGCCCGCAGGTGCCAGCACGGCTGCGGTGCTGTTGGCCGAGTTCGCCGACTACCCTTGGGCGCATCTCGACATTGCCGGCACGGCTTGGTGCGAAAAGGCCAAACCCTACGTGCCGCGAGGCGGCGTCGGCATCGGCGTGCGCCTGTTGACCCAACTTGCCCTCGATTGGAGCTCATCATGACTATTCGCACGATCCACGTAGGGGCTGGTGGCCGCGGCCGCTGGCCGCTGAACCGCTTCCGCGACCGCCCCGACTTTGAGGCCGTCGCCTTAGTCGATGTTAGCGAGGAGAATCTGGCTGCGGCGCGAGCGACTACCGGCCTAGGCGAAGAGGCGTGTTTTGCTACGCCTGCGGCTGCTCTGCAAGCCGTGGATGCCGACGCCGTGGTGGTCATTACGCCGCCCGACCTGCACGCCGGCCAGTGCTTGGAGGCGGTCCGCGCTGGCAAGCACGTGCTGGTGGAAAAGCCCTTTACCAAAGACCTCGGCCAAGCGCGGCAAATAGTCGCCGAGGCAACCGAGCGCGGCCTCAAGGTTGCCGTTACCCAAAACGCCCGCTACTATCCGCCGGTTTTAACCATCCGCCGCTTGCTGCAAAGCGGCGACTTAGGCCAGCCTTCTTTTGGCCTGATGACCAAATACGGCTGGCGTCCGCGCGTGCATCATTCGGGCGCAGACCGGCACGCCTACTTGTGGGAGCGCGGCATCCACGACTTCGATCAATTGCGCCACCTGCTCGGCTCCGAGCCTAAACGGCTCTTTTGCCACAGCTTCAACCCGCCTTGGAGTCCGTATAGTGGCGGCGCGGCCATCGACGGCTGGATCGAATTCCACAACGGCACCACGTTCAATTTCCAGTGTACCTTTGCCACGCACAAAGGCGGCTCTAGCTGGCGGCTGGACTGCGAGAAGGGCACGGTTGAAGAGGCGCCCGGCGGCTTGGCGGTTCGGCGGCTTGGAGCCGAGGCCGACGAAATCATACCGATGGACGAAAACCCCCATCCCGAACAAGTCCTTCTAGATGGCTTCCGCGACTATGTGCTCAACGACGTGGAGCCGCCCTTCTCCGGCCCGCGCAACCTAGCCACGGTGGGCCTTATCAACGCCTTAGGAGCCTCGTCCGAGCAAGGCGTTGTAATCGACTTCGACGAGTACATGGCCGCCGACTAACAAGCCCGGCAAATCGCTTCATGTGTGATGAATGGATGACTTATGACTGTTGCAAATGAGGTTCATTATGACCGTTGAAACTCCTGAGATTCAGCGATGGCAATTCACAGTTGCGGACTTTATGCTTATGGGAGCGGCCGGGATTCTTGCTGAAGATGATCGGGTTGAATTGGTTGATGGGGAGATACGCGCAATGAGTCCTGTTGGCGCAGCGCATGGTGCTGTCATTAATCGGCTAAATATGCTTTTTGTGCCAGCCTTTAGCGGAAAGGCCGTTGTAAGTGTCCAAAATCCCATTCAGTTGGACGACTTTACCGAGGTCTTACCCGATGTCGCTGTTTTGCGCTATCGAGAAGATTTTTACGCACTAGCACATCCTTCACCGCCCGATGTATTGTTGCTGATCGAGGTTGCGGATTCCTCGCTGCGTTATGATCGCGGTGAAAAGCGGTTGCGCTACGCACAGGCGGGTATTTCCGAATACTGGGTCGTCGATATGGTTGGCAGGTGCGTATTCCAATACGTCGATCCGGAGGCGACGGGCTATCGCACGGAGCGGGTTTTGGCCGCAGGCGATGTGTGTGTTTTCGGGGCTGATGTATCGCTTCCGGTGGGTGATCTCTTTTGACGCAATTAAGCATTGAAAGCTATGTCCGGTAGGTACTAATTGCGGGAGAAGGTGCGCGAATTCATGCTATGCAAAGAGGTGACGACATGAGTGCTCGTTTGACAATCGTCATCGTCAACCACAACACGCGGGACTGGCTCTCACAGTGCTTGCGCTCGGTATATGCACAGGATATCGCCGCGGAAGTGGAAGTCGTTGTGGTCGATAATGCCTCAACCGATGCCTCAATTGATATGGTTCGGCGCGACTTTCCCGGCTGCACACTTATCGCTGCCAAAGAAAATCTCGGATTTGGATACGGCAACAACCTTGGCGCAGCCCAAAGCACAACTTCACTCTTGCTATTTCTCAATCCCGATACTCGCGTGACAGACGGAGCTCTGGCCGAACTCTTGCTTTTTATGGAGCAGCATCCCGAGTACGGCGCGGCTGGTGGACGAATCTACGATGAAAAGGGCGAACAGGAACTTTCGGCGGGAACATGGCCGACGCTTTTAAGCCTGGTTTTAGACCGGGGCCTTGTAATCTTCCCATCACTTTGCGGGTCGTTAGAACACTTGGCTCATCACCACTGGAATTACGAAAAGCAGCGCGAAGTTGGCTGGATAACTGGAGCTTACTTATGTATCCGCCGAGACTTGTTTGAGCAACTGACGGGGTTTGATCCTGCTATTTTTATGTATTACGAAGACGTGGATCTGTGCTATCGAGTGT
>RKRN01000130.1 GCA_007571365.1 Candidatus Latescibacterota bacterium | reverse complement strand
CCCCCAAAGACCGCCGCCTTGCATCATCTGTGATCAGCACTCGCATCCCGGCCGCCAAGGCCTCCGCATCGCCGGGGGAGACCAACAGCCCAGTCTCGTCGTGGCGCACGGCATCGCGCAGGCCGTCAATGGCCGTACCCAACACGGCTTTGCCGGCGGCCGCGGCTTCTACGGCCACCATGCCCCAACCTTCGTAGCGCGACGGGACACAGACGAAGAGGGCGCGGCGCAAGAGCTCGCGTTTTTGCTCCTCTTCCACCGCCCCTAAAATCTCCACGCGGTGATCGGCCAACCCCGCCCGCCGCGCCAAGCCGCGCACGCGAGCGAGTTGTGCCGGAGTGCCGCGCCCGGCCAGCTTGAGGCGGATATCCGGGTACTCAGAAACAACGTCGGCAAACGCAGCGATCAACAAGTCAATCCCCTTGGTGTGTATATCCATGCGGCCAAAGTAGAGCAAATACGGAGCCTCCTCGGGCGTCAGCGCGAAAAAGCGGTGCTCAACGCCGCTATACACGAGACTAACGGCCGCCCCGGGCGACCACCGCTGGATGCGCACTTGTACGCTGGGGGAAACGGTCAAGATGCGGCCATAGGCGTACAGGGCACGTCGCTCGGCCAGCCACGCCACCCCGCCCACGAACGGGTGCTTGGCCAGAGCGTGCCGCCCCATGAAGTGATGAAACAAAAGCAGGCCCCGCCGCCGCAGCGCGGCCGGGACGCGCAAGGGCGCAAAGGCCGAAAATTCGTTGATCCACAAATCCCACTCCAACCGCTGCAACTGAGCGACAGCCTCGCGGCAATAGCCCAAGCGGCTCAGGGCATAGCTGCGGGCCGATCCAACGCGCACCAGGCGCAGGCCATCGCGCTCAGCCTCGCGCTCGGCTCCGGGGAACAGGCCGCTGACGACGGTAATCTCGTGGCGGCTGGCCAAACGGCGGTAGAGTTCCATCGCCCGCACCGCGCCGCCGCCGCCCAGCCATGGGTTGTCCATATCGTCGTACATCAGGTGGCAGATCTTCATGGGCGGCAAGCCCGCGCCTCAGAGTACGCCCTTGGTCGAAGGAATGCCCGCGACGCGCTCGCTCTGCTGCGCGGCCATGAGCAGGGCGCGGGCGAACGCCTTGAAGAGAGCCTCAATACCGTGATGCGCGTTTTGGCCGCGCAGGAGGTCGAGGTGGAGATTCATCCGGCCTTGGTCGGCCACCGCGTAGAAAAACTCGCGCACCAAGGACACATCCAGCGCGCCGACCCGCTCCGCGCTGAAAGCGGCGGCAAAGACCAAATAGGCCCGGCCCGACAGATCCACCACCGCCCGTGCGAGTGCTTCGTCCATGGGCACGTAGCTGTGGCCGTAGCGCTGGATGCCAGTCTTGTCGCCCAGTGCTTGGGCGATGGCTTGGCCGAGGCAGATGCCCACATCTTCCACCGTGTGGTGAGCATCCACGTGCAGATCGCCGCGGCACTGCACTTCTAGGTCGCACAGGCCGTGCCGAGCCAAGGCGTGCAGCATGTGGTCGAAGAAGCCGAGGCCGGTGTCGGCGCGGCACTGGCCGCTGCCATCGAGGCACAACCGCAACTCGATCTCGGTCTCAGTCGTCTGGCGCACAATCTGCGCCGTGCGTTGCTCTGCGCTCACGATGTGGTCCCCTGTTGGCGGATGCGGACGGCGTGCGCGTGCGCCTCCAAGCCTTCGGCTTGCGCCAGGCGGGCGATGTGCTCGGCTGTGTGGGCCAAGCGCTCGGGGGTGTAGGCGATGATGCTGGTCGTCTTGACGAAATCGGCCCACCCCAACGACGAGGCGTAGCGCGCCGCGCCTTGGGTCGGCAGCACGTGGTTGGTGCCAGCAAAGTAATCGCCGACCGGCTCGGAGGCCGCCGCACCGAGGAACAGAGCACCGCAGTGGCGAACGGAATCCACCCAGCGCCACGGGTCGGCCACCTGCAATTCGGCGTGTTCGGGCGCGAGGCGGTTGAGCAACTCAACCCCCACTGCGAGGCTAGGCACCACGACAATCGCGCCGTATTCTTCCAAAGCACTATCTATAATTGAATAGCGCGGGAGTGCCGCTCGTTGCGCTTCAAGCTCCTCCTGCACGCGGCGCGCCAAGGCCGCGCAGTCCGCGATGCACACGCACGACACCCCCCAGCCGTGCTCGGCTTGTGAGAGCAAATCCGCGGCAACCAAGCGCGGGTCGGCCGCCGCGTCGGCCAGCACCACGATTTCCGACGGGCCGGGCAACAGCGCGATGCCCACTGTGCCGAAGACTTGCCGCTGCGCGGCCACCGTATAGGGGGAACCCGGGCCGACAATTTTGTCTACGGGTGGAATGCTCTCCGTACCATAGGCTAGCGCACCTACGGCCTGGGCTCCACCCACGGCATATACCTCGTCAATACCCAACAAGTGCGCGGCCGCCGCAATCACCGGGGCCGGGCGGCCAGCCGCTACGGGCGGCGTGACCACGCAGAGCTGGTCCACGCCAGCCACTTGCGCGGGCACGGCCGTCATCAGCAGGCTCGAAAACAGCGGCACCTCGCCAGCCGGAACGCACAGCCCCACCCGCTCAATGGGCGTGATCTTCTTGCCCAGCATCACCCCGTCGCCGTCTTCGACAAACCAAGAGTTGAGCTTTTGCCGCTCGTGGAAGGCGCGAATGTTGGCTATGGCCGCCTCCATCGAAACGCGCAGGTTCGGGTCGAGCGCAGCCTCGGCCTCGGCGAGCACAGACGCTGATACCCGCAACTGCTCAGGGCACACCTCCACGCCATCGAAGCGCCGCGTCAGCGCACACAGGGCGGCATCCCCTTCTTTTTGCACCTGCCGCAGGATGTCCCGCACTGCGTCCTCGACTTCGGGGTCGGATTCAGGGCGGCGCGCCAGCAGAGCCGCGAGCGGGGCGGCGAGCGGCTCGGAGGGATAGGGCACAATGGGGACCATCAATACACGACCTTGTTGAGCGGATATTCGATGATGCCTTCGGCCCCGAGCCGCTTGAGCTGGGGGATCAACTCGCGCACCACGCGCTCGTCAGCGACGATTTCTAGGGCCACCCATTCGGCGTCCATCTGACTGGAGACCGTGGGGGTGTGCAGAGCTGGCAGCCGGGCGATGACGCGGTCGAGTTGGGCGCGCGGCACGTTCATCTTGAGGCCAACCTTGTGCTCGGCTTCGAGCGCCCCCTTGAGCAGCATCAGCAAGTTCTCGGCCTTCTCCCGCTTCCAGCCATCGGCCCATGCGGCCTTGTTGGCGATCAAGCGCGGCGTTGATGTGCAGACCGTATCGACGACGCGCAGCCGGTTGGCCTTGAGCGATGTGCCTGTCTCGGTTGCTTCGACGACGGCATCCACTAGCCCGGGAATGCCGGCCTTGACCTCGGTCGTGCCCCACGAAAACTCCACCTCGGCCTCCACCTTGCGGTCCTGCAAAAAGCGGCGCGTCACGCCCATCAACTCGCTGGCGATGCGGCGGCCCGCAAGGTCTGCGACGCATTGGATGGGAGAATCCTCGGGCACGGCGATGACCCAGCGCAAGGGCCGCGCCGTGCTCTTGCTGTAGGTCAGTTCGCCCATCTCGACCACCTCGGCCTCGCTTTCGAGGATCCAGTCTCGGCCCGTCAGGCCCACATCGACGACGCCCCGCGCTACGTACTGGGCTATTTCCTGTGCTCGAAACATCAGGCCTGCAAGCTGGGGATCGTCGATGTCCGGCACATACGAGCGCGGTGCCAGCCGCACGCGATAGCCAGCGCGGACAAACAGGTCAAACGTGGACTCCTGCAAGCTGCCGGACGGGAAGCCGATCTTCAATTCCTTCATCTCGCTCCTCACTCAGTTCGTCGCATCGCTGCGGCAACTTCCGGGCTTAGCTCGTACAGGGCTAAGCGCGCTGCGGTTTGGTCTTTTTCTGTGCCCGTGCGCATGAACTGCTGCAAGTGCGGCACGGCCCGCGCATCGCCCACCTCGGCGAGGGCGTACATGGCCTTGCTGCGGATGCTCTGCAACTCGTCGGCGTCGAGGGCGACCAACAGGGCCTCGTAAATGGCGTCGCGGGCGGGCTGAGCGAGCGATGCGCGGCCGATCTGGCCGAGGGCCTGCACCGCGACGTAGCGCACCTCGTCCGCGGGGTCCACGGACATGCGAATGACGTCTTCCACGGCGTCGCGGTATCCATAGGTGCGCAGGCTCTGCAAGGCGGCGACTCGCCACTTGGGCTTGGGGGCGCGCAAGGCGCGGCGCACCACGCGGAAAGCCGAGTCGCTCAAGGCCGGCTCCGCTTCGTACGAATGGCACGGCCCGAGCGCACCGAGCACGTATTGGCGCACTTCCTCCGTGGGATCGCGCACGTACTTGAGCAGCGGGGCGAGCGCAGCCGGTGCGCCGATCTGACCCAATGCCCACGCCGCGGCGGCCGCCACCCGCGGCGACTTATCTTTTAGGGCCGCGACCAACGTCGGCACGGCGCACTCGTCCTTAAAACGACCCAACAATTGCACGACCTCAAACCGCACGCGGATGTACCCAGAGTCGGCTTCCTCAATCAGCAGGGGGACGACCTCGTCGGCATCGCAGCGGATGAGTTGGTTGGCCGCTTTGATGCGCTCGGCTTCTTGCAAACTTTTGAGCTGGTGAATGTACTCTTCCGGCCCGGGGCCTCTGCACGCGATGCCCGCGCCCACCAGCAAAGCCGCAAGGGCGAGCCGCGCACTGCCGCGTTTTTGCTTGTCGAACAAAGTGCCCTCCATACTGCGTTTCTATCAATGAGGTAGATGTTTGTGGAACCGTCTAAGGAGTTTACAGCGGCTGATTTTATCTTTATTCAATAATATATGGTAAAATAAGGGCCGTCTATAACCTCGTCCACTACACTGTTTTGCCGTTTTTGACAACGCACCTAGGGGCTTTTATACTTTTTTTAATCCCTATTCCACAGGAGGTTTCCCGTGAACTTGGAACTCATTTACTGCTCTGCTTGAGGCTACGAAACCAGAGCCGCCAGTTTGGCGGAACAGCTACTCGTCGCCTACAAGACCGACATCGACGCCTTCTCGCTAGTGCCCTCCGATCGAGGGCGGTTTGAGGTCAGCCTCAATGGCGAACTGATTTTTTCTAAGCTGCAAGAAGGCCGCTTCCCCGACGACGGCGAAGTCAAGGCCCGACTCGACGCCCGTCGTTAGGAACGTGCCCATGCCTTTTACCATCTGTATAGGAGGACTGCTTTGAAGTACTGCCGCCTGCTCAGTCTCGCTTTCGCGCTTCTGAGCGCACCTGCCCTCGCCCAATCGCCCGAAGCCCTCAACTACTTCCGCACCGGCTACGACTTGGTCAAAAAGGGCAACTATCGCAACGCCGTCATCGAGCTAGAAAAGGCCGTGGAGGCCGATTCTACCTACGGAAACGCTCACTACGTCCTCGGCATTTCCTACAAGGCCCTCAACGAGTACGACAAAGCCATCGCCAGCTTTACCGCAGCCCAGGCCCTCGGCACCAAGCCGGAACAAACCGCCAAGGCCCTCGGACAGCTCTATAAAAAGGCCGCTCTCAACAGCTTTCGGCAAAAGAAATACAACGAGGTCATCACCTATTTTACCGATAGCCAACAGCTTGGCGTACTCGACGCCCAAGCGCTCTACATCATGGGCCTTTCCTACAGCGGCCTGCGCGAAAAAGACAAAGCTGCGATGGCCTATGCCGAGGCCATAACAGCCGATCCCACCGACGCCAGACCCTACAACGCCCTCGGCGATATCCAGCGCCTCAACCGCGACTACGGCAAATCGGTCGTCACCTACCAGCGTTCCATAGAAGCCGACCCCGCGTACATGGAATCGTACGGCGACTTAGCGCGGGTGAAGTTCGCGACTGGTGATATAGAGGGCGTAGTGCCGCTTTTGCAAAAGGCCCTAGCGGTCGACGACACGTACGCCGAGGGGCATCGCTTGCTCGGCATTGCGCTCAACCAGCTCGGCCGTTTCCACGAGGCCATTGCCCCGCTCAACAAGGCCGCCGATCTAGACAAAAACTACTGCGAGACCCATTATCGGCTAGGCGAGGCACACTACGGCATGGGCAACTTCCGCCAAGCCATTGAGCACGGCCGGCGCGCCACGAGTTGTCAAGCGGACTACCGAGCCGCCGAGGTGCTGCTGGGCGACGCGCATTTTCAGCTCGGCCAACGACAGGAAGCGCGGCGCTGGTACAACCTCGCGGTCAACGACAGCCGCTACAAAGACTACGCAGCGAGCAAGCTGGCAGAGATCGACGAGCAGCCCCAATAGCCGCAATGGCGCTGCTTCTGGCCTCGAACAACGCCGGCAAGCTGCGCGAAGTCCGCGCTCTACTCGCCGATATCGCGGTCGTCGCGCCGACCGCGCTGGGCCTTGAACTCGACGTCGACGAAAGCGGCCAGACCTTTGCCGCCAACGCCCAGCTCAAGGCCCGTGCCTATGCCGCAGCCAGCGGCCAGATCGCACTCGCCGACGACTCCGGGCTCGAGGTCAATGCCCTCGGCGGTGCGCCCGGCATCTACTCGGCCCGCTACGGTGGCCCCGACCTCGACGACGCTGGCCGCTGCCAGCTTTTACTGACTCAGCTTGCGCCCTATCCCGAGCCAGCGCAGCGCCAAGCGCGGTTCCGCTGCGTCCTCTGCGCCGTAAGTCCCGATGGTCGCCAGTGCCAAGCCGAAGGCACGTGTGCCGGGTGGATCGCTCCAGCCCCGGCCGGCACCAACGGTTTTGGCTACGATCCAGTCTTTTTTGTCCCGGCCTACGGCAAAACCATGGCCCAGCTCGACCCGCCCACAAAAAACCGCCTCAGTCATCGCGCCCGAGCACTGGCCGCTATGTACCCACTCCTTGCCAGCACCTTTCCCGAGCTAGTCCTCGCCCGCGGCCGCTAATGTTTGGTCCGTTTTCCCAATACGTCCGTCCCTATCGGGGCCGCATCCTACTCGGCGCGCTCTGCATTGGGCTGGGGCAAGCGGCGACCGCACGTATCCCGCTGCTGGTGGGCGATGCCGTCGATGCGGTCTCGACGCCAGATACGACCTCTGGGGAAGTTGAAACCTACGTTTTCTACATCCTCGCCTACGCCTTGGGCGTAGCCCTGTGCGGCTATGCCATGCGGATATTCTTAGGCCGCGCCGCCAATCGCATCGAATACGACATCCGCATCGCGTATTTTGCCCACCTACTCAAGCTGCCGCTGTCGTACTACCAGCAGCGCCGCACCGGCGACCTCATGGCGCGGGCGACCAACGATCTCCACTCGGTGCATCTTTTTTGGGTCTATGGCATCCGCGGCATCGTCGATACCGCTCTGGGCCTGACCTTCACCCTCGCCTGTATGTGCTTGCTCGACTGGAAGTTGGCTCTGCTCGTGCTGTTGCCCATGCCGCTTTTTAGCATCGTGATGATCCGCATCGCCGCGGTCATCAACACCCGCTACAAGGCCATCCAAGATTACTTTGGCCGCATCAGCACCTTCATCCAAGAAAACCTCTCTGGCATCCGCGTCGTCAAGGCATATACCCAAGAGTCCGCGCAGAACGCCGCGTTCGACCAACTCAATTTGGCCTATCTCGAAAAAAACCGCGCCTACATCCTCACCCGCGCCAACTACCGACCGCTGTCCTACGTCATTGCCTCGCTCTGCTTGGGGCTGAATTTGTGGCTGGGTGGGCGCGCAGTCATCGATGGCGAACTCAGCCTAGGGGCCTTCGTGGCCTTCAACGCCTACCTGACCCAACTCATCCGCCCAATCATGTACATCGGCTGGGTCATTGACCGCGCCCAGCGCGCCCTCGTGTCCATGCAGCGCATCAACGAAATCCTCGCGGTCGAGCCTGAGATCCAAGACCGCGCCCAGCCCCCGGCAACGCCGCAACCAATCGCCGGGCACATCGCCTTCCGCAAGCTCAGCTTCTCCTACGGCGAGGAACAAGTTCTGCATCAGATCGATCTCGAAATTCCCCAAGGCACGACCCTTGGCATCATCGGCCGGGTCGGTTCGGGCAAGACCACCTTGGCGCGCCTCGTGCCGCGCTTGCTCCAAGCCGGACCGGGCCAGCTCCTCATCGACGGGGTGCCCATCGAAGAATGGCCCCTAGCGACTTTGCGCGACGCCATCGGCTATGTCCCGCAAAATCCCTTTCTGTTTTCCAATACCCTCAGTGCCAACCTCGCCTACGGCATGGATTCGGCCGAACAAAGTCAAATCCGCGCCGCAGCAGAACAGGCCCAGCTCAAAAAGGACATCGACCAATTCGACGCGGGCTTCGACACCCTGATCGGCGAACGCGGGGTCACCTTGTCCGGCGGCCAAAAGCAGCGCACAACCTTGGCCCGCGCACTCATTCGCCGGCCGCAGATCCTCATCCTCGACGACGCGCTCTCGGCGGTGGACACCCACACCGAAGAAGCGATCCTCGATCATTTGCACGCCCTCATGCAGAGCCGCACCACCCTCATCATCGCCCACCGCATCTCGACCCTGCGCCACGCCGACCGCATCGCCGTGCTCGAAGACGGCCGCATCGCCGAGCTGGGCACCCACGCCGAGTTGGTCAACAGCGGCGGCTTCTACGCCGAATTGTACCAGCACCAGCAGCTTCGCGCCGAACTGGAAACGCTGTGAGTACCGAACTCAACAAAGAAGAAGAAATCCAACAACGCGCCTTCAACTTGGGGCTGACGCTGCAACTGTTGGGGTATCTCAAACCCCACCGCGGACCCGTGATTCTCGCCTTTGGCACCATTGCCCTCGCCGCCGGCTTCGGCCAAGTCGGTCCCTATATCACGCAGGTAGCTGTTGACGACTACATCGCCGTCGGCGACTGGGCGGGGCTGCGGTGGATGATCGCGGCCTTTTTTGGCAGCGTCGCCGTGCAATACGGGGCTCAATACGCCCAGACCTTGGTCACTGGCATGATCGGTCAGCGCGTCATGTACGACATGCGCCGCGACCTGTTTGCCCACCTGCAAAAGCTGCCACTGCGCTACTTCGACCGCACGCCACTGGGCCGTATTATGACCCGCGCAACCAACGACATCGACGCCCTCAACGAGTTTTTCAGCGAGGGCGTCGTCTCGGTTTTTATGGATTTTTTCACTTTGCTGGCCATCGTCGGCTTCATGGCCTATATCGACTTCGAGTTGGCCCTGATCTGCTGTAGCGTGGTCCCGATCATCGCCGTCTCGACCTTCTACCTACAGGGCCTGGCCATGTACGCCTACCGCGAGTTGCGCACGCGCTTGGCCCGGCTCAATGCCTATTTGCAAGAGAATATCACCGGCGTGGAGGTGGTGCAGCTTTTCAACCGCCAACGGCGCAATCTGCGCGACTTCGACGCCGAGCACCTGCCCTACCGCCGCGCCGAAGACCGCGAAGTCCACTGCTATGCCATCTTTTTTCCTTTTACCGAATTGCTCGGCACGGTCGGCATGGTGCTAGTGCTGTGGTACGGGGCCGCGGACGTGATTGACGGCCGGATTGAGCTGGGGGTTTTGGTGGCCTTTCTCCAGTACATCCGCCGCTTCTTCCGCCCAATCATGGACATCTCCGACCGCTATGCCCTGCTGCAAAGCGCCATGGCCGCATCCGAACGCATCTTCGAGATGTTGGCCGTCCCCAGCGAACCCGCCGGCGGACCGCGACGCAAGCTGCCGGTAGCCAGCCGCGGCGGCGCGATTGAATTCCGCAACGTGTTCTTCAAGTACGATCCAGCAGCCGAAGACTGGATTCTCAAGGATGTCTCGTTTGAACTACGGGCCGGGCAGAGTATGGCAATAGTCGGGGCGACCGGCTCAGGCAAGACCACCATCGTCAGCCTCCTCTGCCGCTTCTACGACATCCAGCGCGGGCAAATCCTCGTCGATGGCCGCGACGTGCGGCAGTGGCACGCGGCCGAATTGCGCCGCCGCATCAGCATCGTCCAGCAGGAGGTTTTCTTGTTTTCCGGGAACATCAGCGGCAACATTCGCCTCGGCGACGACGCCATTGACGACACCCGAGTCGAGCGCGCAGCCCGCTATGTCAACGCCGCACCCTTTATCGAACGCCTCCCCCAAGACTTTGCCCACCCGGTAGCCGAAGGCGGCTCAACCCTGTCGGCCGGGCAGCGCCAGCTGCTGGCCTTTGCCCGCGCCCTCGCCTTCGACCCGCAAATTCTCGTCCTCGACGAGGCCACCTCCAGCATCGACACCGAGACCGAATTGCTCATCCAAGACGCCATCGCCAAACTGATGAGCGAGCGCACTTCCATCGTCATCGCCCACCGCCTCTCCACCATCCGCAGTGCCGACCAGATCTTGGTGATGCATCGCGGCGAGGTGCGCGAGCGGGGCCGCCACGAGGAACTATTGCTCCAAGATGGCATCTACGCACGGCTCTACCGCCTCAACTACAGCCGGTCTTAGGCTGCTTCCTCCGCCTGTGGGGCCTGCTCGCCCCGCTTGGTCATCCCCTCCACGGCCTTCACCACCTGATCGCGCGTCTCTTCGGCTTGGCGCACGATCAAGCGCCGGGTATCCTCGCCCTTGCTCGGGGCCAGTAAAACGCCTATGGCCGCACCGACGGCGACGCCGGCCGCAAAACCGGCCAAGAGGTACGTCGTGCCGTTGGTCGAATGCTGCTTGGGATAAATTTTCTCGTAAAACATATAAAGCTCCTTTGGCTATGGATGAACCTACTGCGCTAAGAAACCAAACATTGAATAAAATTAACGCAATTTTTATACTTTGAAAGCCGTATTCCTTTCCCCGCCAACACTGAGAGGACTTCTATGGCCCAAGTCCTGAGCATCCCTTCGCACAGCCTCAAAGAATTTCTCATTCTGCCGGGGTACACGCCAACCGACGGCAACGCCCCCAACACGTCGCTCAACACCCGGCTCTGCCGCAAGGGAGACGACTTTCTCTATTTGCACGTGCCTTTCCTCAGTGCTGCCATGCAGGCGGTGACCGGTGGCGAGATGGCCATTGCCTTGGCCCAGCTAGGCGGCATCGGCATCTTGCCCGTCAGCCAGCCTATTGACGAGCAGTGCGCCAAAATCAGCCAAGTCAAACGCTTCAAGGCCGGTTTTCAGACCGATATTCTCACTCTAGCCCCGGAACAGCCCATCGCCGAGGTCGTCGAGATCATCCACCGCACCGGCTATACGACCTTTCCGGTCACTACCAGCGGCCAGTTCCACGACCAACTCCTCGGCATCCTCACCGACAAGGACTTCGACGAGCGCCGCGATCTCGACTGCCAAGTCGCCTCCCGCATGAAGACCGATGTGCAAGCCGGCCGCGAAATAAGCGACCTTAAGGCCGCCAACGAGCTTATGATCCGCTATGGCCGCGGCTTCCTGCCCATTCTATCCAAGGGGGGCGTACTGCAAGCGGTGGTCTTCAAAAAGGACCTCGACAAGCACCTGCGGCATCCCAACGAATCCATCGACGAAAAGAAGCGCCTGCTCGTCGGCGCGGCCGTCTCTACCCACCCAGAGGACCGCGAGCGAGCCGAAGCACTCATCGCACACGAGGCAGATGTATTGGTCATCGACGCTTCCGATGGCCACACCGAGTACCAGCGGCAGATGATCCAATTCCTCAAGGCGCGCACCGACGCTCCGGTCATCGGCGGCAATGTCGTCACGGCCGAGGGGTTTCGCTTTTTGGCCGCAGCCGGTGCCGACGCGGTCAAAGTCGGCATGGGGATCGGCTCAGGCTGCATTACGCCGGAAGTCAAGGCTACCGGCCGCGGCCAAGGCACGGCCTTGATGGAAATCAACGCAGCTCGCAACCAGTGGCAGCAGGATTGCAGCACCTACTTGCCCATCATCGCCGATGGCGGCATTTCCGGTCCGGCCGAGATCGCCGTGGCCATGGCCTTGGGGGCCAATGCCGTGATGATGGGGCATTTCTTCGCGGGCTACACCGAAAGCCAAGGCAACCTCGTGCGCACTACCGCCGGCGACATCGTCAAGGAATACTGGATGGAAGGTTCGCTGCGCGCCCACAACATGCGGCGCTACGCGCAGACGCAAGAGAACTTCTTCGAGGAGGGCGTCTCCGGCTACGTGCCCCACATCGGTTCGATCCACGACAAATTGCCGATTCGCATCCAGATGCTGCGCGCTACCCTCGCCACGGCCGGTTGCCGCACCATCGACGAGCTGCACGAAAAGGCCGTACTTGAAATGCAGTCGCCCACGGCGCTGATGGACAGCCAACTCCACGACATTGTCCCCACCCACACCGACCAGCAGATACTCTAGCTATGCGCGTACTCATTACCAACGCCGCTACCTCACTCGGCCAAGCTCTAAAAACTGGCCTCGGCGACGCACACCAACTGCGCTTGACCGACCCCGAGCCTAGGTTCGGGATTCAGTGCGACCTAGGGCACAGCCCAGATACCGACGCACTCGTCAAACACATCGACGCTGTCGTCCACCTCGTCTACGCGCCGCGTACCGGCGACGGCGAGATCACTTGGCTAGACCGCAATACGCGCGGCACGTACAATCTGCTCTTGGCCGCGGCCGCGGCCGAAGTCGAACACGTCATCCTCTTGAGTACGCTCGACCTTTTCACCCCGTACGAAGCAAACCTCACCGTCGACGAGACTTGGCAGCCGCGGCCCTCCTGCACACCAGCCATTCTCGGGGCTCACCTAGCCGAGTTTACGGCCCGCGAATTTGCCCACAGCCACGACCTCCGGGTCACCATTGCTCGCCTCGGCCACCTCGTCCGCGCCGCGGAGGTCGCCGAACAACCCTACGATCCCATCTGGCTCGACGAGCGCGACGCCGCCCAAGCTGTGAACCAGATCGTGCAAAAAGGGCCAGCCAGCCAGTACAATGCCATCCACATCCAGTCTGCGGCAACACGCGCCCGCTTCTCCGTCGCACGCGCCAAGAGCCACCTAACGTTTAACCCCCAATACAACTTTGAGGCTAATCCATGAAAGTTTTGCTCCTAGGCGGCAATGGCATGCTCGGTCCGCACGTGGTTACACAACTCCAAGACGCCTACGAGCTGCGCATCACTGACATCATGCCCATCGACAGCCCGCACGAGACCATGCAGGTGGACGTCTCCGACCTCGATCAAGTGCGCCGCGCCACTGAGGGCACCGATGTAACCATCAACTGCTCGGTGCTGCGGCCGCACCGCAAAATAGCCTTTGACGTCAACACCACCGGCACGTACAACGGCATCCTCGCCGCGGTCGAAAACGGCCATTCTCGCTTCGTCAACACCGGGCCGCACTTCACCCAAGTCGGCCCCTCCTACGAACACTACGACTTCGACATCAACGAAGAAGTCCCCCTGCATTCGGGTGTCGGCCTCTACGCTCACACCAAATCGCTCGGCCAAGAGATTTGCCGCGTATTCGCCGCCAACCACCCCATCCACGTACTCACCACACTCTTTTTGAGCTTCCGCGAGGCCGAGCCATCAGCCGAGCAACTCGGACGCGGCACCAATCCCTTTTCCGTCACCTTTCCCGACGCCGCCCGTGCCCTGCAAAAGTGCCTAGCGGTGGACTTGGCGTCCCTACCTTCGCGCTGCGAGATTTTTCACATCACCACGGACACGCCCCACGGCCGCTACAGCAACGCCAAAGCCCGGCGACTGTTGGGCTGGGCACCACAAGACTTGCTCGAAGGCTACTGGCGCAAGCCGCCGGGCTAGCCAATGCCCACGGCCCGCACAGATATTCGACGGCCTAGGCCATCCGCTCCGCTGCGAAAACCTGCCTCTGCCCGACCGGCTCGCGCCCGGTGAAGTGCAGGGCGAGGGGTTTCACCCAATGGGAGTAAGCCCATGAGCCTCCGCGAGCGCGTCTATCACCTTATCGAACCAGATTACGAGCCCGGGCGCATCATCGATGTAGCCATCATCATCCTGATTCTGCTCAACATCATCGCCCTGATCCTCGAAACCGTCGAGCCGATCTACAACCTCAATCGCACGGCTTTTGAACTTTTTGAGAATTTCTCGCTGACCGTGTTCGCGATTGAATACGTGATACGCTTGTGGACTATTACCACCAACCCGCGCTTTTCGCATCCGGTAACCGGGCGCATCCGCTTTGCCTTAACACCCCTCGCCATCATCGACCTGCTGGCCATTCTCCCTTTATTGCTACCGCCGCCGAGCGTAGACGCACGTTTTATCCGCGTGGTGCGCATCCTGCGGATCTTCCGCGTCCTCAAGCTAGTGCGCTACTTCCGCGCCCTGCGCTTGCTCGGCCACGTCATTGCCGACCGCAAAGAAGAGCTTGTCAGCATCTTCTTAGTGCTCCTGATCCTGTTGGCTCTCTCTTCGTCGCTGATGTATTTGGTCGAACACGAAGACCAGCCCGAGGTCTTTACCAGCATCCCGACCACCATGTGGTGGAGCATCGTCACCTTGACCACGGTCGGCTACGGCGACACCTACCCGATCACCCCCCTCGGCCAGACCATCGCCGCCATCATCGCCATCTTGGGGATCGGCATGTTCGCGCTGCCGGCCGGCATTTTAGGCGCGGGATTTGTCGAGGCTCTGGCGGCTCAGCGGTCAGAAGAACCAGAGCACCGCTGCCCGCACTGCGGCGAGTGGCTCGACACATAAAAAAAGCGGCCGAGGCAAAAGCCCCGGCCGCTGCTCCTTAGCTACCAGACGTTACCAGCCATCGTTCTGAACGCTAGAAAAACGCAATTTTGACTAGCAGTGCCAAAACAACAGGGCCGTATCCGAACTTGAGCAACGCCAAATCGCGCTCAATTTTGGCGAAACGCTCGTTAATACTCCCTTTCAAATCGTTGAATTGCCCTCGCAAATCATTGAATTGCCTTCGCAGATCGTCCAAGTCCTCCTTCGTCGCCGCTCGCAGATCGTCCAAGTCCTCCTTCGTGGCCAGTCGCTCGGCAATGGGAAGTGCCCCCGCGGCCGCCTTGGCTTTTTCGTCAGAAGTTCCTGCTTCGATCAGCGCGTCATAAACTTCGGCAACAATCAGACTCATCGTTTCCCGCCTCAATCAAGCGGCAGTTCCACCCGCCGCCCTTCCGCCATGCTGATCTGCACAGCCTCGGTAAATTCCATGTACTTAACCCCATCGGCGAAGCTAGTGTGAGTCACGGGGCGGCCATCGCGGATGGCAGCGACAAAGTCCTCTTCGACCTGCCAGCCATCGCGCGGATGCTCGGGGATGGCGAAGGACTGGTACTCGTCGTCGCTCTCGCCGGCTATCCATATCCCACTCTCGTCCATCTTAAACGAGCCTTTGGTTCCGTAAAAGGCAAAGGCAAAGGCCGGGCCTAAGCGTGCGACGCTGCTTAGGTGATAGACGGCCGTCGCCCCGCTTTCCATCTCGGCGACAATGCCCAAGCTCTCCGGCACATCGGCCGCTGCTTTCTCGCCCGTCTCCTCGTCGAGCCGCTCGGTCGTAAACGTCCTGCCGTAGGCCATGACGGCCTTTTCGTGCCCGGCATAGCGCCGCACGGTCTCGTTGCCAATACCCATCACCATGATGTTGTTGCCCGACAAGTCGCGCCGCTGCCGCCAGTGCAGCGGCGCGTCCGGGTTGTAGCCGCCGGAGAGGCCGGTGAAGTGGACTTCCAACAAATCGCCAAAAAAACCGCTGTGCAACTTGTCGAGCAAGAGCGGCTCGGCCGATAAATAGAAAGGGGCCGGCACGATCATCGCCACCTTGGCGGTTTGCTGCGAGGCCGCGTACATCTGCCGCGCCTCAGCCAGATTCATGCACATCCGCGCCTCGGTCAACACGTGCTTGCCTGCTTCAAGCCCGGCCAGCGTCATCGGGCAGTGCATATAGGGCCACGTGCCGATGCAAAGCGCATCGACGTCGTCGCTTGCAATCAGCGCCCGCCAATCTTCAAAAACCTGCGGGATTCCGTACTCATCGGCGATCCGTTGGCCCGATTGGCGCGAGCGGTTGCAGACCGCCGTTATCTCAACTCCGTCAATACCTTGAAAACCGGGAATGTGCTGTAGGCGAGTATTGGCCCCGGCGCCGATTAGGCCGATGCGAAGCGTCATAGCAGTTTTTCTCCTGTTCGTTTTACAATTCGGACGCAATTAGAGTTTTATCACGGCGATGAGGATGCCGGTCGACGCCACCATCGTAGTAATGAGCCACGCAAAAGGGAATCAACGCGCTTGTTGGTCTCGTCAATGCGGCTATGTACCAAGCCTATTTGGTGCCGCAGGTCCTGACGCACCTCGTGAACATCCTGGCGCAGCACTTGCCGCAAATCTTGGATGTCTTGGCGCAGATAGGCCGCACCCCAATGGATGTCGTCGGGTTCGGCGGAACGCGCCGATTGAGGACTAACTTCTGTCATGCAGTACCTCCTTCTTTGAGCCAATATAGCCGGAAGCCATACAGGAATCAAACGGACCTTGGCCTGTTGGCGGCAAAAAAATTCTAGGTCAACGCCACTCATAAAGCGACTTCCGCGCTAGCCGGTACTCATCGGCGGGCCGATCGATAGCCGTCGCCCCACCCGAGGCTACTTCAATTATGCGACCACACACCGGCTCGTACGCGGCTCGGGGTGCTACCGCGCCCTTGGCCACTAAAATGCGCTGGTGCTCAGGCTGGATCCCGGCACAGGTAATCTGGTGAATGCTGTTGGGACAGGCGCGCTCGCTGTTGAGCAAGAGCAGCCCTTTGCTCCCGGCTTGCTCGACTTGCACAACCGCGGTCGGCCCCTGATTAAAATAGCGGCCCCCACCGTGCCGACGCTCGCGCTCTTCGTACGACCCATCGTGCAGCGTCCGCACTCGGCCGGCGACTTCCAAAGTCGGCCCGTGCATGTCGTCGGTCTTGCCGCCCACGCCAAGCTGGACCTGCCCGCCGACCCCGGCCGCAAAGCACGCTTGGGCACTCTCGGCGTCCCAGAGCGACGCGACCCAGCTATCCGCTCCTTGCGCGAGCAATTGCTCCAACACAAACGTCGAATCGCCCGACGAGCCACCGCCGATGTTGTCGCCCATGTCGAGCAAACACACGGGCGTCTGCTCGCTCGCCAAAGCCAACCGTACAGCCTCGGCTGGATCGGGCACCGCGGGCTTTAGCTGGTCGCGGCAGCCCCACATCTGTGTACCCAACCGCTCGGCCTCGCGCTGCGCCCTTTCTTCGTCGCCATCGGCAATCACCACCACCGACGGCCCCATGTAGGGCACGTCTGCGTATTGGTACCCAGCGGCGATGCTGCACCCGAGGATTCCCGCTTGAGACTCCAGCTCAATCGCCGCCTGCATCAGCGGCTGCATGGGCGCGACGCTCGTGTTGTGGAAGTAGATATTGAAGAGCACCTCTGGTTTGACCAACGCCATTGCGGGCTGAACCTCGCCGCGAATCTGCCGCGTCAGCAGGGCCGCGGCCTGCAAGCCTCGTTCCCGCTGATCGATGTGGGGGTTGGTTTTGTAGATGAGCAAGGAGTTGGCCGCGGCCACCAATTCCGGGGGCACGTTGGCGTGGTAATCGTGCGTCACGGCGATGGGCAAGTCGCCGACCAACGCACGCACTCGGCGCACCGTCTCGCCGTCGGCTTGGGGGAATCCCTCGGCCACCATAGCCCCGTGCAGTGCCAACAGCACCCCGTCGAGCTTAGGGGCGGCCTCCAGTCGGCTGAGGATGCGCCCGACAAAGTGCTCGTAGGTGGCCGCAGTCAGCGGGCCGCCCGGCGTCGCCGAAGTGGCCAGCAGCGGATAGAGTTCATAGCCGAACTGCTCGGCCCCAGCGATATAGCCGGCCATCTCGTGGAAAGTCCCTGCGTACTGGCTAGTCACATCCGCGCCTTCGCAGACCCCGAAGTCCGCTAGCTGGGTCGGCTGCGAATAGAACGAATTCGACTCGTGGGAAAAACCTGCCATTGCAATGCGCATTAGGTATCACCTTTCTAGCGAGCAGATCGCTCTGCCGCCTCGCTTGTGAGAAAATATAGTGCTATCTTTCCCAGACGCTTATGAACCGCTGGCAAAAGATATTCACCTATAAAAAGACCAAGCGCCTGACGCAAATGGTCGCCTGCGGCGGCTGAGCTTCCAAGCTGCGCCCCGAGCAGTTGCGGCGCGCCCTGGCAGGTCTGCCAGCAAACACCGACCCCAACCTGCTCGTCGGCTTCAACCTTGCCGACGACGCCGGCGTCTATCGCCTCAACGAGCGCGAGGCTTTGGTGCAAACCGTCGATTTCTTTACCCCCATCGTCGATGATCCCTATACCTTTGGGGCCATTGCCGCGGCCAATTCGCTCAGCGACGTGTACGCCATGGGCGGCCAGCCGCTGACCGCGCTCAATATCGCCGGTTTCCCGGCCCACGATCTCGATTCAGCGGTACTCAACCAGATTCTCCGCGGCGGCCAAGCCAAAGTGGCCGAAGCCGGCTGCACCCTCGTCGGCGGCCACACCGTACAAGACCCGGAGCTCAAGTATGGCCTCGCCGTCACCGGCCTCGTCCACCCCGACCGCATCTACACCAACGCCGGTGCCCAGCCCGGCGACCGCCTCATCCTCAGCAAGAAACTGGGCACCGGGCTAGTCGCCAACGCTTTTAAGGCCGGGCACCTCGCCACAGCCGACCTCGCCGAGGCTATGGAATCCATGCTCGCGCTCAACAAGGCCGGTCCTGAAATTCTGCCCGACTTTGCCGTCCACGCCGTCACTGACATTACCGGCTTTGGTCTTTTGGGACACGCCGCGGAAATGGCCGCGGGCAGCCAAGTGGGCATGACCTTTTACGCGGCCCAAGTTCCGGCCCTAGCGCACAGCCTCGCCTTGGCCGCTAAGGGCCTCAAAGGCGGCTCTCTCGACAACCAGCGTTTTTTGGCAGCCAAAGTCGCCGTCGCAGAGGGCGTCAATCCGGCCCGCGCCAATCTCCTCTTCGACGCGCAGACCTCCGGCGGCCTGCTCATCGCCGTGGCCGCAGCCGAAGCGGAAGCCCTCTGCCACGCCCTCCGCCAAAACGGAGTCGAGGCCGCCGCGCTGGTCGGCGCGGTAACCAGGGAAAACCCCGGCCGCATCTTCGTCGAGCCATAACCGCGATTTTGCCCACCGGAACACTATGGCCCATCGCCCTCGTATCCTCTTCCTCGCCCGCCGCTACCCGCCCACCATCGGCGGCATCCAGACCCATTGCTACGCGCTCCATGCCCAGCTCGTGCAGCAGGCCCAAGTCCGCCTCGTCGCCCTAGGTCGCCAGTCGCTTTTGCACCTAACTTGGTTTCTCCCCTATTGCTTGGTGATCGCCCTGTGGGCCGTGCTCGGCCGCCGCGTCGATGCCGTGTACTTCGCCGACGGCGTTGCCGCTGCGTTGGCGCCGCTGTTGCGCCCTTTGGGGCCGGCGCGATTTATCACCACCGTCTATGGCCTCGAAATGACCTACAAAAATCCCCTCGCACGCGCACTGATGCAGTGGGGAGTCCGCGCCTGCGACAAAGTCGTCGTCATCAGCCAACACAGCCGCCGCATTACCGCGGCGAGCGGCGTTCCCGCGGCCAAGTTAGCAATCATCCATCTAGGCGTTGAGCCACCGGAATTGACAGCCGACGAGCTGGCAGCGGTCCGAATGCGCTTTGAGGAGGAACACGGGCTGCGCTTTGGCCAAGACCGCATCCTGCTGCTTTTTGGTCGCCAAGTTCCCCGCAAGGGCATGGTCGAATTTTTGCAAAAGGGCATGCCCCTGCTCGACGCGGATATTCGCCTCCTGATCGGCGGTCCTCCGGGCAGCGAAACCGCACTCTTGGCGGCGCACGGTCAAGCGGACGACTTAACAGATCGCGTCGTCCTGCTCGGGCCCGTCCCGGACGATGTGCTGGCCATGCTGCGCACCTGTTGCGATCTTTTCCTCATGCCCAACATCCACCTACCCGGCGATGTCGAAGGCTTCGGCCAGACCCAACTCGAATGTATGTACGCCGGTACGCCGGCTGTGGCCTTTGCCGTTGATGCCCTCACCGAGAGCGTACGCGAAGGAGGATTTCTCGTCGCCCCGGACGACTACCCGGCCTTCGTCGAGCAAATCCACCGCTTCTTTGCCCTCAGCCCAACAGCGCGTACCGATCTAAGCCGCCAGTGCCGCACCTACGTCCAACGCGAATAC
This sequence comes from Candidatus Latescibacterota bacterium, assembly GCA_007571365.1. Classification (GTDB taxonomy): domain Bacteria; phylum Latescibacterota; class UBA2968; order UBA8231; family UBA8231. The sequence continues at coordinate 18,221 of RKRN01000130.1, read as the reverse complement.
TCCCCCCAAAGAATCGCCGCCCAATACATGGACCTTTTTACCGGAAGGGCCTAAACGCCATGCACTTTACCGAACTCGACACCCCGGCTCTGTGCGTCGATCTCGACGTACTAGAAAAAAACATCCGCGACCTGCAAAACGCCTGCGACCAGCTCGACATTGGCCTGCGCGTCCACACCAAGACCCACAAGACGCCAGCCATTGCGCGCCTGCAAATCGCCGCCGGGGCCATTGGCATCGTTAGCCAGAAGTTAGGCGAAGCCGAGGCCATGGCCGCTGGGGGCATCCAAGACATTCTGATTCCCTACAACATCGTCGGCCCGCCCAAGCTAGCCCGCCTGACGCGCCTGATCCAAAGCGGCAAGAGCACCCTAACAGTTGCCGCCGACTCCACAGTCACTGTGGACGGGCTCTCACAGGCCGCTACGGCCGCCGGGTGCCGCATCCGCACAATCGTCGAGATGGACACCGGCGGTGGCCGCGTCGGCACCCAATCGCCCGGCGATACCCTCGCGCTGGCCCAGCACATTGACCAGCTACCGGGGCTGGATTTTACCGGCGTGATGACCTATCCCAGCAGCGAACGCGCCCGCCCCTTCCTCGAGGAAGTACGCGAAGGAGCGCACAACAGCGGCCTGCCGCTGCACATCATCAGCGGCGGCGGCACGGGCAGCGAAGCCATTTCCAAATCCCTCGGCTGTACCGAGACTCGCATCGGCTCGTACGCCTATGAGGGCATGACCCGCGTCAGTAAGCGCGACGACCTCGATCCCACGCGCTGTCCGCTGCGCTTGGTCGTCACTGTGGTCAGCACCTCGCGCCCGGGACAAGCCATCGTCGATGCCGGTCAGAAGGCCTTCACCAGCTATCCGCCAACTCCGTATGGCTACTGCATCGAGCGGCCGGAGCTTTTTATGAAAGGCATGTCCGTTGAGCACGGCCATGTCGATACCACGGCCACCAGTCGTCCAGTCAAGGTAGGCGACATCCTCTCTTTCATCCCCCTGCACGGCGGCATGACCACCAATCTCCACGACCGCCTCTTCGCCCTCCGCAACGGCGAAGTCGTCGCAGAATGGGCCGTCGCCGGCCGCGGCCAGTAGGGGCAACTCTCAGAGTTGCCCGCCCCTACGCGCCGCCTTAGAAACCACCCTTTTTCTATACCGGAAGGACGCCATGGAAATCCAACCTCAATCGCAAATATTCGACGTCAATGAGCAAAACTTTGAAGAGCAAGTCCTCCAAGGCTCGCAGGAGCGCGTCATCGTCGTCGATTTTTGGGCCCCTTGGTGCGGCCCTTGCAAAACTTTAGGACCCATCCTCGAAGACGTCGTCGCGGCACTTGGCCCGGGCGTGGCTCTGGCCAAGGTCAACGTCGATGAAAACCAGCAGCTCGCCATGGCCTTTCGGGTCCAAGGCATCCCGGCGGTCAAAATCGTCAAAGATGGTCAGCTAGTTCAAGAATTCACGGGCGCACTGCCCAAGGAGCAGATTGAGGCCATTCTCCGCCCCTTGGTCCCGGATGCCCCCATCGCCGAAGCCCAAGCAGCGCCCAACCAAGCCGACGATTTAGCGGCCCTCGGCGACCTCGACGGGGCTGCGCGTCAGTACGAGCAAGTACTTGAGGAAAATCCCACCGACGGCCCCGCCCTGCTCGGCTTGGCGAAAATTCACCTACAGCAGGGCCGCTTTGAGACGGTGCAAGAGTTGGTCAACCTCGTCGAATCGGACGCCCCCGAGCACCCACAGGCCCAAGCACTGCTCACCCAGATTGAGTTTGCCCACCAGTGCCAACAGGCTGGGGGGCGCACCGCTTGCGCCCGGCAGGTACTCGGCCAGCCAGACGACCACCAGGCCCGCTACCTACTCGCCTGTTGCGCCGCCTCTGAGGGCGATTACGAAACCGCGTTGCAGGAATGGCTACACATCGCCGAGAAAAAAGCAAACGGCGACCAAGCCAAAAACGCCATGGTCGCCGTCTTCCACCTGCTTGGCCGCGACAATCCGCTGGTCGCCTCCTACCAGCGCAAGCTCTACCAAGCCCTGTACTGAGAGCGTTGTGCAGATTACCCGCCTCGAACGCACCGTCTGTTGCGTACCCTTTCTCCCGGGCATCCTGCCCCCACCCGAGTACGACGAGCCCGCGCCCGGCTATCCCGAGCCCCTTTCGGCACGGCGTCAAGATGTCCTTAGAATCCACACCGACCAAGGACTAATCGGCCTTGGCATGAGCGGGCCTTATTACGGCGACCGCGCCGAGCAATCACCCGACTTGATCGGCAAAGATCCCAACACCTTTGAGCCACGCGCTTTGCGCGGCGGTAGCTGGAACATCGCCCTTCTCGACCTGATCGGCAAAATGATCGACTGGCCCCTGTGCCGCATGTTCGGCGGCAAGCTACAGGACAAGGTGCTGATTGACTACTGGATTGGGCGGATGAGCACCGCGGATACCGCCCGTGCGGCCCAACGTGCAGCCGAACTGGGTTTCCACGGCATCAAGATGAAGTGCAAGTGGGAAGATGCGAATATGGAAGACCGAGTCCGCGCCGTCCTCGAAATTGCGCCGCATCTGCGAGTGGTCTTAGACCCCAACGAGCGCTTCTACAATCTCAAAAACGCTCTCGACCTAGCCCGCCATCTCGACGGCCTCGACGTGGTCTTTGAAGATCCCTTCCCCAAAACCGATCTCAACGAATATCGCCGCCTTAAAGAAGAGACCAGCGTCCTCGTCGCCCCGCACTTCCAGACCCCCCGTCAGATCATCAACGCGGTGCATCTCGAAGCAGTTGATGCCTTCAACATCGCCCCCTCGGATTGGGGTTTCCTCGATATGGCACACATTGCCGCAAGCGGCGACATCCCCGTGTGGCAAGCCTCCAATGTCGATTTGGGGATTTTCGACGCCTTCCGCCTCCACGCTTCGGCCGCCGCGCCCAACTGCACCTTTGGCTCCGACCTCTGCGGCAACTTCGCGCACGAGCACAGCTTGCTCAAAGAGCCGCTGGTCAAAGACGGCTACGCAGCCGTGCCCACTGGACCGGGTTTGGGCGTGGAATTGGACGAGGAGGCGGTTGCTCGCTACACCATCTCCACCCAGCAGTGGCCCGGCTAAGCCGGGACCAGCGCCTGTGCGCCAAAGATCAGCGGATAGCCGGTGCCCGTGCGCACGGAACGCGCGGCCCCGTCCATATAGGCGATGCTAAAGGCGCGGCGCGACTGACCCGTCGAGTTGATGCCCGAGCGGTGCAGCAGCAGGTTGTTGAGCAAAATGGCCTCGCCCGCCTCCGCTTCGAGGTCAATTTCCGCGCCCGGCGGCGCGTATTCGGCGAGCTGCTCTGCCGACGGAAAGTGCCTTTCGGTGATCACCCCGCGCTTGTGGCTGCCGGGCACCACCTGCATACAGCCATTGGCCGCCGTCGTCGGATCGAGTGCGGTCCACACCGTGGTCGTCGGATTGTAATCCACGCCCCAACCCACGCCCACGTCTTGATGCCAAGGCAGTATCGTGCCCTTTTCGGCCGGCTTGTTCATAAACATCGCCCGAAAGATCGACACCTCCTCGCCGATATAGCACCGGGTGATTCGGCGAAAGAGCGGGTGCTGCATGTAGGCGAGATAGACCGGGTCCTGCTCCAAGCCCATGATCTTGCGGTACTGGAGCGTGGACCCCTTGTGGCCGCGAGAGACGACCGGCATCTTCGCATAATCGGCGTCCTCTCCGTCGAGCTGAAACTCCATCTCCGGGCCAGCAATCTCGCCGAGCATGATCGCGTCGATGCGCTGCTGTAGGGCGGCTAATCCCGCGTCGTCGAGGACTTTGCCGAGCCGCACGTAGCCGTGCTCCTCAAAGTGGGCGTGCTGTTCGTCGTTGTATTGCATTAGATACTTCCCTCCGTTTTCTCTTAGAGGCCGTCAGAAGACCCATCTAGGTCGTGTTGAACCGCGCCAAAGCCGACATACAAAGGACGACACACGGCGTTTTCAGACGGCTTCTTAGAAATGGCCAATGTTCTCCCCTGTGTCAAATTTTCCTATCTTTCGGCCCGTCGCAAACGAGGAATCCACCATGCCCACAGACCACACGCCCTTCCCGGCGTTGACCCCATCCCAACGCCTACACCTCGAAATCTACGGCTACGTCATCCTCGAAAAACTCCTGACCGCAGCCGAAGTCGCCGCGCTGCTAGCAGCGATATACCGGATTGAAGCCGATTTTCAGCGCACCGGGCAACTGCCCGGCGCAAACTGCCATCTGTCCAGCTCGACTCGGGAATTTTTTCGCATCGACAACCTACCGCATCTAGCGCCGTGTTTCTACGAATACCTGACCCATCCTAAAATTCTAGGAATGGCCGAGGAAATAGTCGGCGGCACCGTCCGCCTAGAGCAGTCAGACGCCCACATCCGGCGACCGGGTGGGCAGCAAAAATACGGCTTCCATCGGGGCATCAACCCCGCTTATTCTCACACCGGCAACGGCCTCTATCACTTCTCTTTCGTCAAGGCACTGACCAATCTCACGGATCTCGGCCCGGCCGATGGCGGCACCACCGTCATCCCCGGCACCCACAAAATCCCCCAAGAAGTGGACCACCAAGCGATCATCAACGCGGCCTTAGCCGATCCTGCGCTCGTCCACCAAGTCGAAGCACCGGCCGGATCGACGCTGCTCTTCTACGAATCGCTGATGCACTCCTCGGGCATCATCCGCTCGCAACGAGACCGCGTCTTGATTCTCGGCGGCTACACGCCAACGATGTTCCAAGCGTGGAATGGCTACGACCCCGATCCCGAATTCGTCGCTGGCTTACCTGCCAAACGGGCCGCCTTGCTCACCGGCGGGGACAAATACGGCTGGCAGCGCAAACTGCGCGACTTAGCCACACCGGCCGAGACCGCTTAAACGCCACGGGAACTTCACATGCGATACAGCAGCCAAACGCGGATTTGGTGTTGCGCTTTACTCTTGGCGTGCGGTGGTGCCGACGACCAAGCGGGACCAGAGCCGAGTGTGCAGCCAGTCCCGCGCGACCGGACGCTGATCTTAGGGCTGACCCAAATGCTGGACTACGACGCCTTTAACCCTTTTATCCCCGGCATGGTGTCTGCAACCGGATCCAATTTTCTCTTCGAGCCGCTCTACTATTACAATGCCTATAGCGAAGAAAACAATCTCATCCCTTGGATCGCCGAAAGCCACCAATACAACGAGGATTACACCGCCGTCACCATCAAAATCCGCCCCGGGGTCCAGTGGAGCGACGGCAGGCCGTGGACGGCACACGACTTGGTCTTCACCATCAATATGCTCAAGGCCAACGCACCGGAACTGCTGCTTTCTACCGACATGGAAACTTGGGTCGCCGAGGCGGTGGCCGAAGACGAGCTGACGGCGCACATTACCCTGCGGGCATCCAATCCAAGGTTTCTGTTTTCGTACTTCACCGATTGCTTTGGCAATGGGGTCCGCATCGTCCCCGAGCACATCTGGCAAGACCAAGACGCCAAGACCTTCAAGAATCTCGACCTAGCCAAAGGCTGGCCGGTGGTCAGCGGGCCTTATCGGCTGGTGATCGCCGCTCCCGAACAGCGCGTTTGGGATCTGCGACCAGACTGGTGGGCGGCTGGCTTGGGGTTCCAGCGGCTGCCCAAGGTGGAGCGCATCATCTACCTGCCCTTCGGCAATGAAGCCAAGTGGTCCCAGCAACTGTTGGCCAACGAGATCGATTCAAGTGTCGATTTGCGCCCGGTCAATATCAAGACCGTGCTCGAGCAAAATCCCAATATCTCCACTTGGACCGGCCGGGAAGCACCCTACGGCTATCTGGATTGGTGGCCGCTATCCCTTGGTTTCAACAATCTCGAAGAGCCTTTCAGCGATCCGGAGATCCGCTGGGCCATCAACTACGCGATCAACCGCGCCCAAGTAGTTGACGTCGGTTGGCAGGGGGCGGGCAAGTTCACGCTCCACCCTTACCCCGAATTTCCTCCGCTGATGCGCTTTATCGACCCGCTCCAAGATCTCTTCGCACAATATCAGCTAAATACCTACGATCCGGCCCGCACGGCCGCGATTATGGAGCGCAAGGGATGGCACCAGGACGAAGACGGTTTTTGGCGCCAGGACGGAGCGCGCTTCAAGATCGTGGTCGATGTCTTCCCCAACCTCTTCCAAGACTTCACGCCGGTGCTGATCGAACAATTGCGCCAAGCCGGTTTTGACGCCAGTTTCCGCGCCACCAACGACGCCTATTCCCGCATGACCCAAGGCACAGCCCGAGCCTTTGTGATCGGGCATGCGGCTTCGGTGCGGGATCCTTATTTCACCTTGCGCCTCTACCACAGTCGCTTCGTGCAGCCGACCGGGACGGCGGCCGAGTACTTCTGGCGTTGGAAAAACGAGGAATTCGACGCGCTCGTCGATCGCATGGCAGAGGTTGCACCAGAAGACCCCGAGCTAGTCGCGCTCTTCCGCCGGGCGATGGACATCTGGCTGCGCGAACTGCCTTCGATCCCCCTGATCCAGTGGTATCACCGGATTCCCCACAACGAGACCTATTGGAAAAACTGGCCCACGGCCGAAAACCCCTACGTCAACAGCGCCTACTGGCACCGCACTTGGCTACTCGTTTTACTCAATTTGGAACCCACGCGATAGGAGCTTGCAACTCCGACACCTTTACCAACGAAAGGAATCACCCATGAAGACATCCGATCCGTTTGAACGAGGTCTCGCAGCCGGTGCGGCCACCGCTTCTGCCGCCGGCGACGCAGCACCAACACCGGCGAATAGCGGGCGTATGTACGTGCGCACCCAAAGTTTTGGCTCAACCGATGCCGAGTTGCGCTTTTTGCAGCGCTGCGGCGTGCGCCACAAAGCCGCGAACTTTCCCTTCCACCCGGACCGCGGCTGGGATCTCGACGAGTTGATCCGGGAAAGAGAGCACCACGAGGCCTTCGGGCTGACCCTCGACATGAGCCTGCTACCCATATATCAGCATCTTCCCAACATCATCTATTTCGGCAAAAGCCCCGAGCGCGACCGGGAAATCGACCTCGTATGCGAAATGATCCGAACCGCGTCGCGTGCCGGCATCAACTCTCTGCGCTACAACACGTGCATCCTGCCCATCGACCGCACCGAGCAAGAGGAAGGGCGCGGCGGCTACTACCACACGGCGTTCCGCCTCGACCAAGTCCCGGCCGCAGAACAGGCCAAGCTGACTGCGGCCGGGCGCGTCACCGCAGAGATGCACTGGGAGCGAATTGAGTACCTGCTCGAACGCATGATTCCCGTGGCAGAGGAGTTCGAGGTTCGACTGGGCAATTCCCAAGAAGACCCGGCCACACCCCTTGGTTATAAGGGCGTCGACAAAGTCCTCAATGAATTTGAGGGCATGAAGCGTTTCATCGAGATTCAGCGCAGTCCGTATCACGGCTGGAACTTCTGCGTCGGCTCCATCGCCGAAGGGCTCGAAGATCCGGCCACTGAAATCTATCCCATCATAGAATACTTTGGCAGCCGCGATACGATCTTCCTCGTTCACTATCGCAATCTCCTCGGCGGACGCTACAGCTTCCGCGAGGCCCTGCCCGATGAAGGCGACATGGACTTCCACCGGGTATTAAAGGCCCTCAAGGACACCGGCTACTGCTACGGCATTGATCCCGACCACGTCCCGCGCACCGACGACGATCCCAAGGGCTACTATCAGTCCTATGCGTACTGCTTCGGCTACATCAATGCCATGATTCAGGCGGTTTACGGTTAATCCATATTGTAGTGGGCGTTACCTTTTCTCTGTTGAGGTGTCGTAATAGTAGAGCGATGGAAAGCCCATCTACAGATGCCCAACTAGTCGCCGCTACACTGTCTGGCAGCCTTTCTGCATTCGAAGCCTTGGTTTTACGCCATCAGGATCGCCTCTATCTGCGGGCACTGAGGTACATGCGTACCAAAGAGGCGGCACAGGATGCTCTGCAGGACGCATTCTTGCAGGCGTTCAATCAGCTTGAGAATCTGAAGGAGCATTCTCGATTCCCATTTTGGGTGGGCCAGATACTTCGCAACATCTGCCTCAACCGATTGAGGGACGATCGCCGCCAGCAAGCCCTGGCAAAGTCGGTTGTCGAGCTGACGTATCTCGAAGAACATCTAGAACAGCCCGTTATCCGAAATGCAGCGTTCCAAGAACTGCTTTCAAGGCTTCCGGCGAAAAGTGCCCAAGCGTTTATACTGCATTATCTCGAAGGGTATTCGATTCAGGATGTGGCTCTTCAGGTACGAACGACCCCTGCAGGGGTGAAGCAGCGGCTATACAGGGCGCGCCGGCAACTTCAGGAGGAGATCTTTCGCATGGCAAAAGACGACAGGAGCAAGCACGATCTACCCGCAGGATTCGCAGCCCAGACCATGGTCCGACTTTTGCAGCAGGGCAAGAGCGATCGATTGTACATGAGGATGGATGACGCACGCTGCCGCTTCAGGGAAGTACTGGAGATGTCTCCGGACCATCCTGAAGCATTGATCGAGCTCGGACGGACCTATGACCCAATAGAAGGCCCATCTGCGGACGAGACGGCAACCCTTCAACGAGCCGCCGAAGAGGCCCCGAATTCGATAGAAGTCGCGCTCGAGCTTACCGTTGTGTATAAGAGCGACCCAGGAAAGCAAGCCTCAGCAATCGAGAGATGCCTAGTGCTGTGCGGTCTTCGGCTTGCGAAGGCCCCGGATGACCTAGTTGCCCTCACGGCCCAAGCGCAGATGCTTTTGTGGAAAGGGGACTTTGAAGCGATGGAAAAGGTGGCCCGCCATGCGGTCGCGGTGGCCCCAAAAGACCAGCAGTGCCTGAATTATCTCGCTTTGGCACTCGCCCGGCAGGGCCGGTGGGATGCGGCCTATCCGGTGTATGAGACGATATACGAACTAAACAAAAAGACCCTATGGGCCTACGTTGCACTTCGGCAAATGGGGTCGTGCTTGGCATTCCACAGCGGTGATTGGGACCGGGCTGTGGGCATGCAGGAGAAGGTGTGGAACCTCACCGGGAGACCAAACGAGGCTAGCAACCTCATCTACTTCTATGGACGGGCTGGGTTGGTGGAAAAGGCAAAAGCACTGTTCGAGAAAGTCAAAGATCACCGCCATCCGGCGAGGGTTTACGAGATCGTTGGGGAAGTCGCGAGTTAAAGATGAATCGACTCGTCTTCATCCTCAGCGACGACCAAGGCCCTTGGGCCGCTAGCTCACCAGTGAAACCCAATACGGTTGACAACGCAACTGCGCTACGGAGCCTGCTCAAAGTCAGGAAATTGCATACGTGTTTCAAGTAGATTACGACGATCCAAAGCACCAAGCTGCTGCGAAGGCAATTTTGCAACGGTACGCAAACAATGAATCCGAGGCTAATATCACGAGTGCGGTGCGCGACTTTTTACTCTGCACGGGGTTGGTTGGAGCGGACGAAATCGCCGAGGAAGTATCGCCATCGTACAGTTCGGTGCGATCTGTGGACCTGACGGCATTAGATACGTTTATTGAGGTCAAAAAGCGCATCGGCACGACCGACGGCTTTAATCCCAATGAAAACTATGTGCGGCAATTGGATGAATACTTAGCGGAATCCATGGCGGACGGACAGAGCGCACGGATGGGTGTTCTCACGGACGGGCGGCACTGGCTTCTGCGCTGGCCGAATGCCGGCGCGGTCCAGACGACGAGGCCCCATGCTTTTATACTAGAATCGGCGGCTGACTGGCTGTCTTTGTACGAGTGGCTTCGCGACGAGGCCCTCGGCGCGCTGGACGACATTCCGGCCCAACGCACCAGTGTCGAGCGGCACTTTGGCCTCAACAGCCCGTCGTATCAGCGGGATATTACTGTCCTGAACGCGCTGTACCAAGAAGCGAAGGACCGCGAAACCGTCCGGGTCAAATGCCGCTTGTGGAAAACCTTGTTGCAAGCGGCTCTAGGCGAGATCGCTCAGACGCCCGCACAGCTAGACGACCTGTTCGTCCGGCACACGTACCTAAGCATGGTCATCGGCATGGTGGTACAGGCGTACTTTGGCGTAGATATTCGGGAACGGGCCGCTAATGATCCGACGGATTTGCTCTACGGGCGTCAGCTTCGCGACGACACCGGCCTGCAAGACATTATTGAGTCGGACTTTTTTGCCTGGCCGGCCGAAGTGGGTGGGCAGCCGCTTATTGAGACGATAGCTCGGCGCGTAGCCCGCTTTAACTGGAAGGAAGCACCATCAGATATAGCCTCTACCTTGTACGAAGCGGTTATTCCGCCGGATGAACGGCGACGCTTAGGTGAGTATTATACCCCAGAGTGGCTGGCACGGGAGATGGTGCAGGAGGTAGTAACGGACCCACTCCGCCAGCGGGTTCTCGATCCGTCTTGTGGCTCCGGCACGTTTATCGCCGTTGCGGTGCGCCACTTTGTCGAAGCGGCTGCGGAAGCGAAAGAGAATCCCAAAGAGGCGTTGGAGCAGTTGCGCGAGGCGGTGATTGGCATTGACGTGCATCCAGTGGCGGTACGGCTAGCCCGTACGGCTTGGATCATGGCCGCGCGGCCCCTCATTGATGCTGCCGTCGAGGCCGGGTATGCGGGAAACGTGGCCATACCTGTGTATTTGGGGGATGCCTTGCAGTTGCACTACCAAACTGGCGACTTGTTTATCAGCGGCGATATAGGCATTGAGGTGGAGGGCGACGAGTTCGACAAAAGGCTGGTTTTTCCGATCGGTTTGGTGGAACAAGCCGACGCGTTTGATTTGCTGATGAGCGACATTGCCGATGCGATTGAGCGCGGCAATGACCCACTACTGGCGTTGGACGACTGCGGAATTGTGGACCCGGGCCAGCGCCAGACGCTGGCCGCGACCATCGCGATCATGCAGGAACTACATGCCGAGGGGCTCGACCACATCTGGGCGTACTATACGCGCAATTTAGTACGTCCGGTGGCGTTGAGCCGCCGCAAGGTCGATGTGATTGTCGGCAACCCGCCGTGGCTGAACTATCGCAATACCGCTAGCGTGCTGCGCACCAAGCTGGTGCAGCAGAGCAAGGAGCTATATCACATCTGGCAGGGGGGTCGCTACGCAACGCATCAAGATGTCGCCGGGCTTTTCTTCGCCCGCAGCGTCGCTCTCTACCTAGAAGATGGCGGCATCATCGCCATGGTGTTGCCACATAGTGCGTTGCAAACTGGGCAATACGCCAAATGGCGCACGGGACGCTGGGGCGATTTGGCGGTAAATTTCGGCTACAAAACGGCTTGGGATCTGGAAAAACTCAAACCCAATACGTTCTTTCCGGTTGCATCGTGTGTCGCGTTTGCCAAGCGGATGGGCGAAAATGCCCCAGCAACGCCCTTGGCTGGCGATGTAGAGCGGTGGCAAGGGGCGGCCGGAGCGAAAGATGTACGGCGGGAACGAATCGCTATTACCGACACGTCGGTCAGCGGAACATCGCCGTACGCGGATCGCTTTCGGCAGGGAGCTTCCATCGTGCCGCGCTGTCTCTTCTTTGCGAATGAGGTCGCGAGCACTACCCTTGTTAGAGCCGCACAGACCGTTAAGGTGGAGCCGCGCCGAGGCCGCCAAGACAAGGCACCGTGGAAGAAGCTCGATCTGACTGCCATTACCGGGCAGACCATAGAAAAGGCGCACTTGTTTGACGTTCACTTGGGGGAAACAGTGGTTCCCTACGCGACGTTGACGCCACGGAAAGCCCTTTTGCCCTTAAAACAAAGCGACACTGAACTGCCTGTGGACGCTAATGGAACGGGAGGCATTCATCTCGGTGGGTTGGAACAGCGGATGCGGGGACGGTGGCAGCAGGTCAGTGCGCTATGGGAGGAGTATAAAAAACCCGCGACCAAACAAAATCTATCGCAATGGTTGGATTACAACAGCAAGCTCTCGGCGCAACTCGAATGGCGGCAGAACGACGAGGACCGGCCGATTCGCGTGGTGTACACCGCTTCAGGAGAGCCTACGGCTGCAATTATCGATACCCATGATACTATAATTGACTGCACGTTATTCTGGACACCTTGCAGAGACCTTCAAGAGGCTCATTACGTACTCGCCATCATCAACAGCCGTACCTTGTATGAAACAGTGAAACCGTTGATGGCCAAGGGACAATTCGGGGCACGACATTTACAAAAGCACCTGTGGAAGTTGTCGATACCGGAATACGATGCAACGAACCGCTTGCATCAGGAGATAGCACGGGCCGGCCAAGCGGCCGCCAGCGGTGCGGCGCAGCAATTGCAAAACCTATACGAGAAGCGCGGCGCAGCGGTCGGCACGACCATTGCCCGCCGTGAGTTGCGCGGATGGCTCGCCCAATCGGGCGAAGGCAAGCAGGTAGAGACGTTGGTAAAACGGCTATTGGCGTAATCTGTAATTCATGGTAATGGTATAATTCCCTAATTGGCTGGTAAGAGGTAGCGGGTTCCGTTAGAAATACGGCCGCCGCGTTTCCGCCAAATTCGTCGAGGGCTGCTAGTGGACTTTCGGCACTGCCTTTTTTGCTTTCTCGGCAGAAAGCGATTTGAACCGTGTACATTTGGACCAAGGGTCGAAGCTGTCCTTCCCATCGCACCAAGCGACCCGGCCGGTTGATCACCCGGAAATCTGGCCACCTTTGCCGCATAAGTTCGACTTGCTTCCAGATTGTGAGGCTCACTGTCCGTACCATTGGTCGCCAAAGAAGGTATGCTTTGGTGCTGATACTACAACGCTCGTCCCCGCCGCTGTTGTCGGAATGATCCTGCTGCCAGTATTCGGGCGATGCTGGCTTCGCCCGTCCCGGACCTCTTTACCCAAACGCTCGTTGGAGGCCCGAAAGACCTCGGCCGTCGGCGCTTCACCGAATAGATTCATCATGATTGCCTGCATCTCGCCGGCGAAGCCGTAGGGATTGGCGATGATCTTGTCGCTCTGCTCTTGGGGAACTTCTGGCCGGTCATGAAAAAGCCAACTCTCGCGCTCCTGAGTGCCCAATCGACGAATGACTGGCGTAACGTCGATGTGCATATCGTCACTGTAATCAACGGCAACACAACGGGTCCTCCGCTTTGTCATCCGATAGTACCGAGACCCCGGCTCTCCCCTGATCGCCTTGAATAGCAGGTCCAAAGGCTCGCTAGGCGATACGTCCTTCGACAGACCAAGCTGAACTACCAAGTCGATGTCGAACTCGTCCGTCTTAAGTTTTGACGCAATGGTCGCGCTAATGGCCATGGACCCTTGCGGATAGAACCGTTGGACAAGATCCTTGAGCGGGCTGCCGTCTCGCTCAATCCAATCGTTGATCGTCTGATACCTGTCAACGGCCTTATTGTAGTCCGTCCGGCTGAGTTGGACGCGGATCGCCACATCAGCTAGTAGGATATCTGTCGGTTCGGTCCGTTGTGGTGGAATCGTCTTAGAATTCATTTAAGATTCCTTGTTTGTGCCGCCGTTGCAGGAAGCGTCGTCCATTTCCGGCGGTCGTAATTTATATATTGTCGAATGATAAAGATATTTGTAAATTCCAATAACGTCAGCCACTGGAAGCCATCAGAGTGATCGTAAAAATGTCATTTCACGATTTTTTTCTTTCTATGACTAGGAAACGCCGCTGAGATCGACACCGCGGCGTTTGCAGCGATTCATGGTAAAATCTAATGTCATTAGTTTACAATATGAATGAAATACGTCTATTTTATAAACTATGTCAAGAGGAGAATACCCTCCATGCTAGGACCGAGACTCAAGCTCGCTCGCTCTGCCGCCGGCCTGTCCCTGCGCGGCTTGGAGGAACGCATTGAAAATCGCGTAACGGCGCAGGCGATCGGTAAGTATGAGCGCGGCGAATCCGTACCAAGCTCAGGTGTCCTCATCGCGCTGGCCGACGCCCTCTCAGTCTCCGTGGACTACTTGGCCGGGGACCAAGAAATGGCACTAGAGGGCGTCGAGTTTCGCAAGAAGAGTCTCACAAGCAAGCGCGAGGTGATGCAGGTCGAAGCCAAAGTCCTGCACTTGTTGGAACGCTACCTCATGGTCGAGGAGTTTCTCGGCTTGCCGAGCCTCGACTGGGACAAGCCCCGCGAAGCTCCCTATCCCGTCGTCAGCGAATCCTCAGAGGCCGACCGCGCCGCCCATAGTCTTCGCCTTCACTGGGGTTTAGGGTTCGACCCTATTCCCAATCTAGTCGAGGTGATGGAAGAGCGCGGCATCAAAGTACTCTCTTGTGCTCTTGAAAATATCGACGGCCTCATGGCACGAGTGCGTCGCACCGGCAAGAGCACCGTCCCGGTCCTCGTCGTCAATGGCAAACACTGGGGAGAGCGACAGCGTCTCACAATGGCGCATGAGTTGGGGCATATGGTCTTGGAAGTTGGCGCAAAAGTAGATGACGAGAAGGCTGCCTACCGTTTCGCTGGGGCATTTCTCATGCCTGCCGAGGTGCTGTGGGCTACAATCGGCAAGCACCGCACCTCCATCGGCTGGAGCGAGCTTTTTGCCCTCAAGAAGCTATTCGGCGTAAGCGTTCAGGCACTTACCTATCGCTGCAAGGACTTGGGTATCTTCGGCCCAACCCTGTTCCGGCGACTATTTAACGAATTTTCCCGTTTAGGCTGGCGCAGACCACCCTATCAGGAGCCTTGCGCTATGCCGGGCGAGGTCCCCCGGCGTTTCGAGCGCCTGTGCTTCCGCGCCTTAGCCGAGGACGCGATCTCCGAAGCCAAGGCCGCCGAGCTACTGGAAATCTCGGTCCATGAGTTGAACCAGCGCATGGAGGAGCCGCCAGACCTGGAGTATGATGAAGCCCATGAAGGTGCTGGTCTCCGACACGTCCATCCTGATTGATTTGGAACGCGGTTCGTTGCTAGAAATCTGCTTCCGCCTCCCGTTCCAGTTTGCCGTCCCGGACCTTTTGTACGAACGAGAGCTAAAAAACCACGGGGGCGATAATCTACTCAAGATCGGCCTACGAATCTAAGAACTGGATAGCACCGGCGTCGCTTGCGCCCTTCGCTACCGGCGCAAGCAACCGTTGCTTTCGCTACCGGATAGCTTCGCTCTCGCCCTCGCGGCAAGGAACACTTGGAGCTTACTCACGGGTGATGGTGCGCTGCGTGGGTTAGCCGACGAAGAGCGCGTCGATTGTCACGGCGTTTTGTGGCTGCTAGACCAGATGTTTGAGGTTTCCGCTGCCAGCGCAAATGAGCTACACGCTGGTCTTGAAGCAATCAGCACTCATCCGCGCTGCAGGCTGCCCAAGGCGGAAGTCCGCAAGCGTCTCAGGCACTGGCAACAAGACTCTAACTGAAAGCTGTGTACCCTATGAATCGCCCCAACATCGTCTTCATCCTCAGCGACGACCAAGGCCCTTGGGCCGCCGGCTGTTACGGCAACGCGGAAATCCGCACTCCAGCCATTGACCGCATCGCCCAGACCGGCATGCGCTTTGACAATTTTTTCGTCGCCACGCCGGTCTGCTCGCCCAGCCGCGCAACCTTTTTGACCGGGCGAATCCCCTCGCAGCACGGGGTCCACGACTGGATCAGAGCGGGCAACGTCGGCGCGTCCGCCGCCGCCTATCTCGCCGGCGAAGTGGCATATACCGACATCCTCGCTGACAATGGCTGGGTCTGCGGGCTGAGCGGCAAGTGGCACCTCGGGCACAGCCAACTCGCCCAGCACGGCTTTGTGCATTGGTACGTGCATCAGCAGGGCGGCGGGCCGTACAACGACGCACCCATGGTCCGCAACGGCGAGCTGATCACCGAGCCGGGCTACGTGACCACGGCAATCACCAACGACGCCCTGGCGTTTATCGATCGGCACGCCGATGGCGACGCGCCCTTTTACCTAGGCGTTCACTACACCGCACCGCACAGCCCGTGGACGGGCCACCCGCCGGAAATCGTCGATTCCTACGACAACTGCGCGTTCGATTCCTGTCCGCAGGAAGCCATTCACCCCTGGGCGGTGGGGCACACGCTGAGCGAGCGTTGCTTGGGCAACCGCGAGATGCTCAAAGGCTATTTCGCGGCGGTGACGGCCATGGACCGCGACATTGGGCGGATACTCGACAAGCTAGCCGAAAAAGGACTGCGCGAGGACACGCTAGTGGTTTTCACCAGCGACAATGGCTTTAGCTGCGGCCACCACGGTTTCTGGGGCAAGGGCAACGGCACCTATCCGCCAAACATGTACGAGAATTCGATCAAGGTGCCCTTCGTCGCGAGCCACCCCGGCCGCATACCGGCGGGGAGCGTCCAAGCGGGCATGGTCAGCACCTACGACTTTATGCCGACCTTGCTCGACTATCTGGGGCTACCACTACCCGAGGGGGCCAATTTTCCCGGACAAAGCGCACGGCCCCTGTTGTTGGGAGAAGACGATACCGGTCGGCCGGAAGTAGTCATCTACGACGAGTACGGGGCGACGCGGATGATGCGCACTGAGGCGTGGAAATACGTCCACCGCTACCCAGATGGCTTCGACCTGAGCCTAGCCGAAGGGCCGCACGAACTCTACGACCTAGCCAACGACCCGGACGAGCGCGCCAATCTGGCCGACGAGCCCAGCCAAGCCGAGCGAATCGGCGCACTCAAGAGGCGGCTAGAAGCGTGGTACGAACGCTACGTAGTGCCCCAGCGCGACGGCCGCAACTTCGCGGTGACCGGCAAGGGCCAACTCAGGCCGGTGGGCGACGGGCAGCAGTCTTTCGCGCCGGAGTAGCTCATTCTGGCAGCACACTGCGCGCCGGCACAAACCCCAACTCCGCTTTAATCCGCGCAATATCATACACCGGATCCCGCTCGTGCCCCGCCCGCTCGTAATGCGCCATGTCGATCTGCTCCGCATCCGCGCCATACCAAATTCGCATCAACTCCGGCACCGTACAGGCCACACAAGCCTGCGTCCCCACTGCGTTCAAAATCCGCACCCCGGCCTTGTGCATACCCTCCGCCGCCAGCCGGAAACACCGCACCGCATCGCTCAAGTACATACACGAAATCGCCCCCATTCCCCATTGTCCCACCGGCCCCGGCTGCCGCGGTGCCGAGGCCCGGTCCTCGGGCCAAATCGAAGCCAGCCTGATATTGATGAAGTCTAACTCCGCCCGCTGCCGCGCCAAATAGCGGGTCGTCTCTTCCATCATGTACTTGGAAAAACCGTAGCCATCGCGGTCGAGACACGGATGCTCGTCCGACATCGGCAGTTCGAGTGGCCGAAAATACACCGACTGCATCCCGACCGCGGCGATGGACGAGGCCAAGGCGAATTTGCTGCAACCCCGATCGATCAGATAGCGCAACAAGCCGTAGGTCCCCATGACATTGACCCGCATCAGCTCCGCTTCAGTGCCGGAACCCGTCACCGCCCCCAAATGGACGAGCGCGTCGAAATCCCAGCGGTCCAACCGCTGCAAATCCTCCATCCGCGTAAAATCTCCAACCACCCCCGCCACCCCGGCGACCTTTGTCGGCTGGCGCGACAGGCAAATCACCTCGTGGTCCGCCGCCATATCTTCGGCCAACGACCGACCGATAAAACCACTGGTTCCCGTAATCAATACGCGCATCTCAACCTCCCGGCGGGGCGGAGACAGGACCCGGCCGTTGCGTTACAGCCTTATGCGGCTTTTGCCTCCGGGTCTTGCAATGCTTCTCTATCGAGATCGCCGTTATCAACAAGGCGCGTGGTAACGGTAAGTGGCGATACATTGAAATACTCGGCGGCATCTTGCTGTTTTTCGTCCGAAAAATCATCGTTCAAAAAAGCCAGCAAAGAATGAATTGGGCAAAGGAACTCACCAGCAAAGGCACGCTGCATTTTCTGCCGGTACGTGTACGTGCCGGTCGCCGGATGCAGTAATTCGTTGGGGTCGCCCAAAAGGCGATCTACTAGAAGGCGGGCAATCGCAAAGCGACGCCCCTGTTCCCAAGCAGACTGCAGTACAACGCGACCTGTTTTTCGGTTCTCGTCGTCGAGTGCAAAGGCGAGCTTCCCCGTTGAGTCTTGCCTAGATAGAACCTGTTCACTGATGCCGCATAATTCGGCCAGCCTAGCATTTGGGATCGAATCGTCGCCCAAATGTTCCTGCCGACGCAGTTGCTGTGCAATTCCTACTCCCACCTGCCAAGCGGGTACTTGACTGAGATCGACGTGCTGTGATGTCGCGACGCTTTGCAC
>RKRN01000144.1 GCA_007571365.1 Candidatus Latescibacterota bacterium | reverse complement strand
TTGAAGATGCTGATTAGGTTCATTTCCATATCTCCTTTTGTTACTATAAAGATACGAAAATAAAGGAGATATGTCAAGCCCAAAACGTCTTATTCCGAATAGAAAAAAGCAAAAAGCTAGGACCAAGTTTTTCTGCTGCCGCTTATTCATTGCAAACCCCTCCTTGGGTTAATGTAAGAAAATTACTGCCGCTTATACTGCGAACGGACTAATAAAAGCAAACTCCAAAGGCTACGTAACTGCTGTTACGCACTCTTAATATGGGCTGACGCTTCCGGCCCCTCGGTCGTCATTCCCGCGCAAGCGGGAATCCAGTCTGTCTGTTGGGGCTGGCTTCGACAAGCTCAGCCAGCGACGACAAGCGGCGGGGTGCCCTGAGCGTGTCGAAGGGCACGAACCGCGTAACAGCAGTACGCAATTAGGAACAGACGCAGGTGCTTGCCCTTTATGGGGGCGGCGATCAGAGCAACTCGATTCCTTGCTTACGGCAAATAGGCCCAAAATCGCGGAAATTGAATGTCAGCATCGCGTTTATGCGGACATTGGTGTCATCAAGAATCGCGTAAAGCACAGCATCTACGAGACTCATAGCATTGCGTTGCGTCTTGGCCGGCGCAAGCACGTTTTTGTACACACCGCGGCGATACGAGGAATCATCTAGCAGCACAGTATTATGGGTACGCAAAAGGCTCTCAAATTGCACAATCGTCTTTGGCCTTCGCACAAACCGCGTATTGATGGTTTCGTACAGGATGGGCCACGGAACGACGAATGAAGAGGATTTCAGTCTGTCCCGTTTTTCACAGGCTGCTTTATGATGCTGGTCTCTCGGCTCAAAGAGTGCTATAAAAAAGCCCGAGTCAACTAAAAGCGTTCTATTAGAAGTAAGGGTCATCGTCGTCGGCCTCGCGCATTCCGAACCCCGCCCAAGGGGCACTCTTGCGTCTCCCAATTATAAATCGACCCTTTGTTTTGTCGTCGTTTATGCAAACGGCGTATATCCGCGAGCGTTTGTCTAGCGAGACCGAGTCTTTTATTTCGGCCTTGAGCGATTCAAACACATCTCCTGTATGAGGAAACAAAAAATGCGCGACATCACTACCGCATTCCTTCGCCTCGTGCTCGTCGAGCCAAGCGTACAGTCCTTCGTAATCGCCTGTAACCCCCAAGTCATAAGACATCCAAACAAAACTCTCCATCTGCGCCCTCCTTTCGCATAGAATTTTACGTGCTCGCCGCCATAATCTCAGTCGCCTCAATTTGATCCACTAAAGCGACCGAGTGAATCACGTCGCGGATGTCGGTTAGCGGCTGCCGGTTCTCAACCACGCAATCGAGGAAGTGCTCGTGCATGGTCAGCAGCCCCTCGTAGCGCGGCACGTCGCGTTGGGACACGCCGTCGATTTCCCAGCCGCCGAGCGTGCGGACTTGGTTGTCCTCGTGGATTTCGATTTCACTGGGAATTTTCATGTAGCAGCCAATGCCCACGCCGTGCAGCTCCGAGCGCAGCACGCGCCCGCCAGAAGCGCGGTTGCCGAGCATCACGCCAGTTGCGCGATTGTCGAAGCGCACCAGCGCCGTGTAGTGGTCGAAGCCCGGGCCGCCGAATTTGTCTTGGTACGCAGTAACTTCCACCGGCTCGCCGCCAGCCATGTAGCGCAGCAGATCGACGATGTGGATCAGGTCGTTCCACAACGTCGTAGTAAACTCGTCGGCGCGTTGCGGGAGCTGTTTGTTGAAAGTAGTAGTCGCCAGCGACACCGGGCCTTTCGCCTGCACGAGGCGCATGGCCTCGCGGGTGACGGCCGTATAGCGGCGCTGGAGGCCGACCATCACCCAAACCCCTTGGCGCTCGGCCGCCGCCAAAATCGCCCGCGTCTGGTCGCTGTTGGCCCCAGGCGGCTTTTCGATAAACAGGTGCTTGCCGGCGGCGAGGCAGTCGAGGGCTGGCTGTAGGAGCCACTTTTCGTTCATCACGCAATAGACCAGGTCCGGGTCGATCTCGTCGAGCATGGCGCGGTGGTCTTGGTACGCGTGCCTAAAGCCGTACTTTGCGACCACTTGCTGGCGGCGCTCCTCGTCCAACTCGCAAACCGCCGCCATTTCTACGCGGTCGGCGAGGCACTGGACCGATGGGTAGTGGGCGCTCTGGCCGCGGCCGCCCGCGCCGATGAATCCCGCCTTAAGCATGATCGTCCCCTTGCTGGCACAAAGCCGTAAAAAAGCGCACATCAATCCGCGCCAAGTCGATGACGCTTTCCACCGGCTCGCCGCTGTACTCGCTGTGAAAGCTAACCGGGCCGGCAAAGTCCAGCCGCTTCAAGGTCGCAACCACCGCCGGCCAATCGACAAAGCCCTGCCCCATGCGCACGATGCTGGTGGCCGGCGCACCCTGCTGCGCGATATGCAAAGGCCGCTGGTGGACCAAGTCTTTAAGCGCGAGCAGACACAAGTGCGAGCGCACGATGTCGAGGGCCATGGCGATCGGC
The DNA here is from genome assembly GCA_007571365.1 of Candidatus Latescibacterota bacterium. GTDB lineage: Bacteria > Latescibacterota > UBA2968 > UBA8231 > UBA8231. Next base: position 10,361 of record RKRN01000144.1, on the reverse strand, counting down.
TCGCCGCACAGGGACAAATGGCCGGGGTCAGCAAAAACACCCACGTATTGCGGGTCGCAATCCCTGACGATATTCATCGCGGCGCAGGCATTGAGGCCCATAGACGCACCCGAATGATTGTGAATGACCGTTTTGACGCCGTATTTTTCCGACAGTGCTTGAAACCCCGCCACAAAACCGCGCACTTGGTCTAACCGCGCCCAGTACGGCTCGCCCGGCTGCCAGTGCCAGTATCCGAGCTTGACGTGCGCCACGCCAGCCTCGCCCAAGGCCGCGTAATACCTTTCCGCATAGTCGATATCCGGGCGGTTGAAGTCGCCCGGCGCGGTGACCAAGGGGATACAGAGGCCGGCGTCGGCAAAGCGGCGCACGGCTGCGGGCAGAGCCGTGGCGGCATTGTCCGGGTTGACCGGGTAGCCGTCGCGCACGCATAGGTCGGCCCCCTGCACACCCATGGCCTGCAAAGCGTCGATGAGTTGCGGGACTTCGAGCCCCTCTAAGTGCTTGGTAAATGCGATATACGTCAGATCCACGCTGTGCGCTCCTTTCTCTTATGGCTAATGTTATATTCTGCGCCGTGTTTGACAATGCGGGGTAAGGGTATCAAAATATCGACTACATGCCAACAAACTAAACGGAGCAAGTAGCATTATGGAAGCAGTCAAAATGAATCCCAGCCCGGCCATTGCAGTCCCCAAGCCACTCACCCCGGCCCAAGTGCAGTCCTTTATCGACGACGGCTATCTCGTCGTGCCGGGCCTGATGACAGCAGCCGAGCTCGCCGAACTCAAACGCGACCTCCTAGCTGTGGCGCGCGGCCACTATGAGTGCGACACCATCGAGCCGGTCGATCCGGCCATGAGCGATCAAGCGGTGCTGGAAAGCATCCTCTGCATCCACCAACCGCACTACGTCAGTCCGGTAATCAAACAGTACGTCCGCCACCCCAAAATCTGCGGCATCCTGAGCCAAATAACGGCCGCGCACCTGCCCTTTTGGGACGGCAGCGTCAAGTGCATGCAGTCCATGTATTTCGTCAAGCCACCCAACTTCCAAGGGCAGGCTTGGCATCAAGACGAGATCTACATCCCCACGCGCGATCGCTCGCTGATCGGCGCGTGGATCGCCGTGGACGACGCGACCGTGGCCAACGGCTGCCTGTACGTCATTCGAGGATCGCACCGATCCGGGTACCTCTACCCGCAGCGACCGCACGAAAACCCAGACGAGTTTGACTTCGCACCCGAAAGCTACGGCTTTGACGAAAGCGTCGAGATCCCGGTTGAAGTGGAAGCCGGTGCTCTCGTGTTCTTCAACGGCTATCTCCTCCACCGCTCGTACAAAAACCGCGGCCACACCTATCGCCGCGTTTTGGTCAACCACTACTGCAACGCTTGGAGCCTGTTGCCTTGGCATCTCGAAGAAGGGGAGTCCCCGGCTCGCGCCGATCGGCGCACCATCGTGCCGGTGGCCGGCATTGACCCCTACGCTTGGAAGGGCTATCAAACGCCCGCCAAATCCGTGGGACTACGGCGCTGCAAGGCCATCGACGAGGTGCGCGCCGCCCGGCGATGAGCTGCGATTGCCGTCGCGGGCCAAGGTCGTCCATGCAAGGGCACTCAATTTCAACGCCCGCGGGCGTTTCATTCGTTCGTACTCCAAACCGAAAGAGAGGCGACTGTGGACAAAATTAGGCTGGCCTTAGTCGGCTGCGGAGGCATGGGAACGCGGCACCTATACGGCTTAGGAACGCTTGCCAAAACCCCGTTTAACAATGTAGAACTGGTCGCCGTATGCGACATTCGGCGCGACAATGCCGAGCTGGCGGCCACAGAAGCCGAACGGCTGGTGGGCCAGCGACCGGCGGTGTTTACCGATCTCGAAACCATGCACCGCCAAGTCGCCGACCTCATGGCCGTGGATGTCGTAGTAGACCCATCGGTACATCACGCCGTGGTCTGCCAAGCCCTCGATCTGGGCCTGCACGTCATGGTCGAAAAACCCATGGCCATTACCGTCAAGGGCTGTCAGCAGATGATCGAGGCCGCCGAGCGCAACCAACGCATCCTGTCGGTGGCGGAAAACTTCCGCCGCGACCCCTCGGCGCGGTTGGTACACCACCTGCTGGAGCAAGGGGCCATTGGCCGCCCCTACATGGCGATCTTCCACTCGCTGGCTCCGCATCGCGAGGTGTTTATCACGCCTTGGCGGCACCTAAAAGAGCGCGGCGGGCTGCTGTTGGACTTGGGCGTCCATTTCACCGACATGATCCGCTACCAACTTGGGGACATCAAGGAAGCCTACGGGGCCGTCGAGCTAGCCTCGCCCGTGCGCCACAAGCCCGAGGCCGTCAACTCGCCCTATGCGTTTTACCAAACCCGCTTCGCCGAGATGGAAAAGCAAGTCCATGCCACGGCCGAAGACACCTCTATGGCGCTGTTTCGGCTGGAAAGCGGTATCGCGGTCAACTGGGTAGTGGGCTTGGGGGGATACGGCTCGTGCGGCGGCGAGGTTGTCTTCGGGTCCGAGGGTGTGATGCAGGGGTTTGGCACGCGCGGAGCTAGGGCGTGCTTGCAACGGGCCGACGGCACAACGCTCGATCACGCGGCGTTGGTGGCCAGCGCCGAGGAGTTCGTCTTGGAGCCACTGGCCGAGCACTTTTTCCCGGCCCGGGTCGCCGACCAAGACATCGACTGGAAACTGTTGGCGCTAGAGTACTTTGAGTTGGCCGAGGCCATTCTCAACGGGCGGAAAATCGAGGTGGATGGGACGGAGGGGCTGAAAGATGTGGCCGCGGTGTACGCCATTTTCGAGTCGAGCCGGCTGGGACGGACGGTGTCGCTCAGCGACGTAGAACGTGGAATCGTCTATGAGTACCAAGCCGAAATCGACGCGGCTTTGGGCATCGAATAACAGGAGGCCAAGATGAAAAAGCTCACCGACAAGGTCGCGCTAGTAACCGGCGCTGGCCGCGGCCTAGGGCGGTCGTACGCCTTGCGCCTAGCCCAGCTCGGGGCCGATGTAGTGGTCAACGACGTCGACCTAGCTTCAGCCAAGCAATACGGCGAGGCACTGAGCGCCGCCACCGTCGTCGACGAAATCCGCAACCTCGGCTGCCGCTCCTTCGGCGTGGAGGCCGACGTGTCGCAAAAGGCCGCTGCGGCCGCAGTCGTCGAGCGCACCGTGCATAAATGGGGCCGCCTCGACATACTGGTCAACAACGCCGGCGGCGGCTTGCGCCCACCGGGCGAACCTTCGGAAGAAGAGTACTTTCGCTTCATCATGGAAATCAACCTGATGAGCGCGGTTCACTGTTGCTTGGCAGCCAAAGAGCCGATGCTGCGCCAGCGCAGCGGCAAAATCATCAATATCTCCTCGCTGGCCGGGTTGCGGGGGACGGAAGGGGGGCCGCCGTACAGCATCGCCAAGGCCGGAGTTGCTCACTACACTCGGGTGCTGGCCAACGAGCTGGGCCCGGCTGGCATCACCGTCAACTGCATCGCGCCTGGCTACATCCTCAGCTCGCGCAAAATAGCCGAGGGCATGGGCGCGGCCGCAGGCGCGGCCAACCACATCCCGCTCGGTCGGTTCGGCACCCCGGAGGACTGCGCCAAAGTAGTAGAATTCTTGGCGACCGACCTGTCGGACTATGTAACCGGGCAGTGTATTGCGGTCTGTGGGGGCGTTGCGACGTGAGCGATCATTCCGCATCGAGAGTTCATTGCGAACCCTGCGCTGGGGGCGTCATTCCCGCACAAGCGGGAATCCACCGGGGCGGCGGGGCACAAGCAACGCCAAGCAGAACTTGAAGCCGAATGGTGCGATAACGCTACGGCGGGCGTCTCGCCCGCGCACCCAAGATGAACCTTAAAACAGCCTCTTAGACAGCACGGCCTAAAGACGGCCCTTAACCTCGTCAAAGAACGTCTTAAAGGAGCCTGTGGTAGCGCGTTCCCAACGGTCGAAGGCCGCTTGCAGCACTGCCAGCCAACGCTCTTTGGGTAGGCTTTGCACCGCCAAGCAGACATAATAGGCATCGGTCAACGCCAAGCCGCGCCGCCCATCCACGAGAGCTTGCTCCATGCGCTCGACGAGCGGAGCCACTGCCGGCAAGGCTTCGACGCACTTGGCCTTCTGAACGACAAAGTTGGCCAAGTGGTTGACCATGCTGCGGCTAAAGTCGTGCCGCTTTGCGGTGCCGGATACGTCGTCGAGATCCAACTCGCCCGTGTGATACAAGGCCAACAACTGCTGAGTGATCGTGCGTTGCTTGGCCCCAACGGTGGCTTGCCGCGCCCGGCGCAGGCCGCTGGTGAGGGCTGACATGTCGTGGCAGCAATTGAGCCAGCGCGTGCCTTTGGCGACCACGCGGCGCATGGACTCACCCGGGCCGACGGCCGTGCCCATGGCCTTGCCGCTAGCGGCGCAAGCGGCCCCCACGCGGTCAAAGGCCGCCAGTACGCGCTCGTGGTCTATGGGCAGGACGCCATCGCGCTCGACGCCGTAGCTGTGCGCCAAGTCGCTCGGCCCGACGAAGAGCAAGTCGATCCCTTCAATGGCGGCAATGGCTTCCACGGCTTCCACGCCCTCAGCGTCTTCGATCATCACGCCCAGCATAGTCTCGGCATCGGCCCGGCCCATGTACTCGGCGAAGCCCAGCGTACCGTAGTCCGAATCCCGGCCACAGCCCAAGCCGCGCAAGCCCAGCGGCCGAAACTTGGCCATCTGCACGAAGGCCCGCGCTTCGTCGGCGCTCTTGCAATGGGGCCAAATCAATCCCCCGGCCCCCAATTCCAGCGGCTTGATCACTTGGTTATAAGGCCCTTTGGGGATGCGGACCACGGTATCGACCCCGGTGGCCCGCGCCGCTAAAATTAGCTGCGATAGCCCATCTAACCCGAGTTGGGAATGCTCCATGTCGATCCAGACGCAGCCAAAGCCCGCTTGGGCCGCTAGCTCCACTACGACCGGGTCGAAGATCCGGTTGATTTCCACGACTTCTACCGTCGCCCCCCCGAGCAGCGCGGCCTTGGTCTGATTAGTTTTCACGGGGCCTCAAGCCAATCGCGGCAACACGTCGCCGGTGAAATCGGCCCAGCACCCGCCGTAAAAACAGTCGAATTTCACGGTTTTTCCTCTTTTCTGTTTACTCGCTTTGGCCGTGCGTTTTTTCTATATTCGCCCCACCTGTCAACGCCCATTACAAACCACAGGAGACCTGTTATGGCAGCAAGTGGACCCGTTCCCGCCGCCCGTGCCCAAGGCCGCGGCCCAACCATCTGGCTAGCTGGCTCGCCCGACGAGCTGAAGGAGTGGATGCCCCTCGGGATCGCCGGGATCGTCACCAACACGGTCGTGCTCAACCAGTACGCCCCACAATACGGCTCGGTCATTAGCCTGATAGAGCAATATCTCGCGCTCACCGACAAGCCCGTGGTCGTGGAAATCGACGGTCATTGCGTTGAAGAGTTGTTAGAAGTCGGGCAAGTTTTTACCAACATGTCGGAGCAGATCATCCTCAAGATCCCCTGCAACGTAAACGGACTCAAGGCGTTTAGCATCCTCAAAGACCAAGGCGTCGAGACCTTCTGCACCACGGTGTTTTCGCTGACGCAAGCTGTGGCCGTCGCCCAAGCCGGCGTGGACCACATCTTGCCGTTTTGCGAGCCAGTCAAGGAAGTGGGCGGCGACCCGACCAAGCTGATCCGCGAGTGCGCCCAGATGTTTGGCGGCTGGGGCCAGCGCCCCTTCATTATGGCCGCCCTCATCCGCTCGGTGGAGACCGCGCACGCCGCCTTCCGCGACGGGGCCGACGAACTAGTTACTATGTGGACGGTGTACCGCGACATGATGGACCACCCGCTGACCGCGCAGTGGAACAAGACCTTTATGGACGAGTGGATCGACATGCACCAGAGCGGCTTATTAGCGGGCGTGCCAGTCCGGTCCTAACCTTTGCGCTCGGCCGGGATCTGGCGCAGCAATTCGCTCCAAGCCGCGCCCAAGTCCATCACATCTCCGCCGCAGATCACCAAGTCGCAGCCGGCATCCATCGCGGCGCTAAGCAGCGGCCCCGGCAAGGTGAAAATGCCGCTCAGCTTGCCGGCGGCCCGCGCCTTAGCCAGGCACGAGAGTACGGCCTCGCGCAGCCCGGGATCGCCCATCTGGCCGGTGCAGCCCATATCGACCGCCAAGTCCCCCGGCCCCATGAAGACCCCTGCGAGGCCCTCCACGGCCAGTATCTCATCGACATTCGCCACGGCCTCCACCGTCTCAATCTGGACAAAGAGATGGGTGCGCGCATTGGCGCGGGCTAGGGCGTCGGGCAGATTTTCCATGCCAAAGCCCATGCCGCGCGTCCGCACATTAAAGCCGCGCCGACCCAACGGCGGGTACTTGCCCACCTCGACGATGCGACGCGCATAGGCCGCATTATCTACCATGGGGACGAGAATGATCCGCGCGCCGATTTCGAGGGCCCGCAACACGTGGTGGCGCTCGCCATCGGGCAAGCGAATGAGCGGAAAAATGCCGCCGGCCTCGGCGGCCAAGCACAAGGTCTCGGCCCGCTCAAAGCCGACCGGGCCGTGTTCGCTTTCGATCCACACCGCTTCAAAACCGACCTGCGCCGCCAGCGAGACGAGCAAGGGCGAGGCACTGTTGACCGTAACGCCGCGCACTCGGCGCGGACGACCGGCCCGATCTAGGAATACGTCGTCCGTGATTTTTAAGGTCATGGGAGTTATTTCTCTTACTTGAGGTCGCCCCAATATAGGGCTATTTTCCCCGCTTCCCAAACGGCCTTGGTCCCCCCGGCAAAAGGAGGCACTATTGTGATACCACTAGACTACGGGCGTTCGTTTTTGATCGGCAACGGCCCGGAAAACGAAGTGCGGTTCTGGGTCGAGTCGCGGACGCGCATCATCGACGAAGCCTCCGATCAGAGCGAGGACTACGTGCAGGTAGGATCGTGCAAGAGCGAGCGCACTTTTGCCCGAGAAAATCTCCTATACGAGGACAACTACGACTTCCTGCCGGTGTTCGGCCCGGAGTGGTCGGTCGTCTATCGGCGCCGCGCCTACCTGCACGACAGCTATCGCGAGATCCGCCGCTCTGAGGAGTGGTGGAACGGGCAACAGTACCATCTAATCGTCGGGAGCGAGGTGGAGGAACTGACCAGCGATGCGGCCGTGCGCGAGGCGACTTACGCTGCGCTGCCGATCGTGGCGCAAACCCAAGTGCGGAACGAGGAAACCGGGTTGCAGGCGATCATGGAATACCCGGTCAAGACCATGAACACCAACCGCGCTAACGATATTTACCAAGTTGACACCGGCCCCGTGGCCTTCCCAGACCTGAGCCAGCGCCGCGCTCGCCACGTCGATGCCCTAGCCTTGGCCTTTGTGGTGTTCAATGCGCCACACTTTGCCGACTTCGTCCTCGAAGCACCGACCCGCGTAGGCGACGAGCAGGTATATCACTATTCCAAGCTGGTGTCCCTAGCAGCGGTAAACAGGCTCTACGCGGTGCGCACTTAACTTGCCCAAATCACTTATTCACCTTTATACGTAAATAGGTCATCCCAAAGGAGGCATCATGTATAGAGTAGGAGTCATCGGCTGCCGGGGCATTGGCAATCGGCACGCCCGCGGCGCCGAGAGTATAGCAAACGCCGAGGTCGTGGCCGGTTGCGACCTCGTGCCAGCGCAACGCGACGAATTTGCCGCGCAGTTCAAGGCGACGAGTCCTGCGCTCAAGATGTACGCCGATTACCAAGAGATGCTAGCAGAGGCACAACTCGACATCGTCACGGTGGCCACCGGCGACAACCGGCACGCCGACTTGGTGGTGGCCGCCGCCGCAGCCGGTGCCAAGGGGATCTTCTGCGAAAAACCGCTGGCCACCAGCGTCGCAGACGCCGACCGCATGGTCGCGGCGGCCGAACGCCACAACGCCTTGCTGTCGGTCGACCACACCCGGCACTGGTTTTCCCTCTGGCATCGCTGCCGCGAGCTGGTGGCCGCCGGCGAGATTGGCGACGTAAAAGCGGTTTTGTGCGAGCACTACGGCACGCGGTCAATGCTGTTCCGCAACGGCACCCACCTGCTCGACGCCATCATGTGGTTTGCCGGCAGCGAACCAGCGTGGCTCGTCGCCGAGTTGGAGGACGGCTACGAAGACTACAGCGAGTATCGCGGCGACGGCGGACACGACCCCGCCACCGAGCCGAGTGCCAACGCCTACATCCACTTTGCCAACGGCGTGCGCGGGATTTACCTCGGCGAAAAACAGACCCCCAACCGACTCGACTTCACCGTGTCGGGCACCACCGGGCGTATTTTCATCGAGCGGGAAGGCACTGCCTACATCGAGCGAGATGGAGAGCGGGCGTTGGTTGAACCGCGCCCGTGGGCCGTTGAGGGCATTGAAGCGGGCATGCACGAACTGGTGCGTACGCTCGATGGCCAAGCCGAGCTGTCGTGTACCGGCCGCGATGGTCTGACCGTTGTGGAGATGATGATCGCCTGCCTGCAATCGCAGCAGCAGAACAACGCAAAAATCGCACTGCCATTAGCGCGGTAGGGGATCCCACGTATTTAAGCGTAGGGCCAGAACTGATTCCACGCGGTCAGCCAGTCTTCGGCCCGGCTTTCAACCGAGAGCGGCCCGGTGATCTCAACCCCGGAGCGCCCCTTGAACTCGGCGAGTTGATCGACGCTGGCCAGCTCTATGCGAATGGTCGTTGGCTTTGCCGGGACATACGGCTTGGTGCGGATCCGACCGGCGAGTGCGTTCTTAGCCGCGTCTTCGATCAACTGACGGGCGCGGACGGGCGGTAGCTGGCGCGCGCTAAACCGACTCAACCCCTTTTTGACGGCCACGGTGGGCAGCGATTCGCCGAGGAGCTCTCGGGCTTCGCGGCAGACGGCCTCATCGCCGGTGACGAGGGCAATCGGCACTCCGTAGTGCCCGTTGAGCGCGGCGTTGACGCCGGTTTCGCCGACCAGATCGCGGTTGAACCAGAGATTTCGATACTGGACGCTGGAGATAGTGTGGCACAGCACCCCGTCGGGGATGCCGTTGCGGGCGTGCATGCCGATCAGCAGACAAGCGTCGCATCCTTGCTGCCACATCTCGTCGTAGCGCCCCCACTCGTGATGGGCGACCCACTCGCAATCGGGATGCAGTTTGTCGGGGATGAGCGAATTAAAGGACCAGCTTTGGCCCGCACCGTGGCAATCGACGACGACTATTTCCGTCGCACCCGCGGCTTTGGCCCCGCGCACGGCCGCGTTGATTTCTTCCGTATAGAGCTGCCGGCCCTCCTCAAACATCGCGGCCCCGCCGCTGACCTGCTCCCACACAACAATGCCGCTTACGCCTTCCATGTCGGACATGATCAGTACGCGCATTATCTCGTTCTCCTCGCATCGCTGGAATGTGAGCCCGCTGGCAAGAGTTGGTCCGCAAAAACTGCATAAATGTAGCGAGCCGTACTGCCGCGCTCAAAAACTGCACTCATTGATTCTACTCATCCTTTGTTATACTCTTTTTACAAATATATAACAACATGCATATCCCTACATGGACGGATTGCCCCAACAGAACGGAGAAACATGGCATCGGCTCGCATATCAGCCAAAGGCTGGGTCGTCATTCCGGCTCCGCTGCGCAAGAAATACCGCCTGCAGCCCGGCGACCAAGTGCGCATTGTCGATTACGGCGGGGGCTTAGCCCTGGTGCCCGCCCTCGGCGATCCCATCGAAGAAGCCCAAGGAATGCTCGCGGGACCAACATCCCTAGTGGAAGCTCTGCTTTCCCAGCGCACAGAGGATCGTCGTATTGAATGACCCCAAGGACCGCGTACTCGATAGTTACGCGCTCTTAGCTTATCTGGAAAATGAAGCGGGTGCCCCCCAAGTCAAATCCCTACTCCGCCAAGCAGCAACAGGCCCAAGCCGCCTATGGATGTCCATCGTCAACTTGGGGGAAGTCCTCTACATCACCGAGCGCGAACGGGGCTTAGCTCACAGCCGCAATGTCCTAGCGGCTGTAGATCAATTGCCGGTGGACATGGTCCTCGCCGATCGCGCCCAGACCCTTGCGGCCGCCCATATCAAAGCCCGTTTCCCACTCTCTTATGCCGATGCCTTCGCCGCTGCTCTGGCTCAGACCAAGGGCATCCCTCTCGTGACCGGGGACGAGGAATTTAGCCGGGTCGAATCCCTTGTCGCCATTGAATGGCTTCCTAAGAAGCGTTCTTAAAGTCAGAGCGGCTCCCTCCCTCCTAGGGCTGTCGCCGTTGCAATCGCGTCAACGCGCGCTCGGCTTTGGCATACTCCGGGGCCAAGCTCAGGGTC
>RKRN01000074.1 GCA_007571365.1 Candidatus Latescibacterota bacterium | reverse complement strand
CAAGACCGACCGACTCGAATCCTCGCTGAGCCGCGCCGCGAGCACCGCACCTGCGGCGCCCGCCCCGGCAATGACGACATCGTAAGACGCAGACATAAGCTCCTCGAATCCGCTAGGTTTGGGGTGTTACGAGTTCTGTCATGGGCCGTCTCTACAACTGCTCGGCCAATTCCTCGGCCGGATAGGTGAGAATCTCGGCCAAGGTCGGATGGTAATGGGGCATCCGCGCCAAGTCCCGCACCGTGCCGCGAAAGTACATCGCCGCGATCAGCTCGTGGATTAATTCGCCGGCCTCCGGGCCGACAATGTGGCCGCCGAGCACTTCGCCCGAGCGCGGATCGCAGAGGATTTTTACGTGGCCGTAGGTCTCGCCCATGGTCAGCGACTTGCCGTGGTCGTCAAAAGGGTAACTGGCGACCCAATAGGGGCGGTCCGCCGCACGGCAGTCCCGCTCGCTGAGGCCGACGCTGGCCACCTGCGGGTCGGTAAATACGACTAGCGCGTTGAGCCGGTCGTCGAAGCGGTGCTCGGGGCGGTCGGGATGCGTGGCATTGTACGCGGCGATCTCGCCTTGCTCAATGGCGATGTGGACAACCTCGTGCTCGCCGTTGACGTCGCCGACCGCGTAGATGTGGGGCTGGCTGGTGCGCATGGCCGCATCGACGACAATGCGCCCGCCGCCGACCTCGACGCCGGCTTGGTCTAGGCCCAACCCGTCGATGAGCGGGCGGCGACCGAGAGCTTGGAGGACGAGGTCGGCCGAAATCGTTTTTTGGGCACTGCGGTGGGAAAAGTGCGCGATCTTGCGCCCATTTTCCGCGGTAAACTGGCGCAGTTGCGTACCGGTGTACACCTCCATGCCCTCCGCCCGGAAGCGCGCTTCAACCGGCCGCGCCAAGTCTTCGTCGCCAGCCGAGAGAATGTGGTCGCTGCGCTGGATGAGCGTCACTTGCGTGCCAATGCGCTGAAAGAACTGGGCCAACTCGACGGCAATGGGACCACCGCCGAGGACGAGGAGGCTCGCTGGCTGCTGGCACAGGTCGAGGGCTTCGTCGCTGGTGAGGTAGCCAACTTGGTCCAGCCCCGGGATTGGAACGTGGTGGGGCGTAGAGCCGGTGGCGATGATAAACTGCCCGGCCTCAACGAGGTCGTCGCCCGCTTGGAGCGTCTGCGGCGAGAGAAAGCGGGCGCGTGCTTGGCAGAGCGCGAAGCGGCCGTCGCTCAGTTGCTCGCGGCGATAGGCGGCAAAGTCGGCGACCAGCCGGGCCTTGCGCTCGACGATGGCAGCTAAGTCGGCGCGGCCTTCCACCGGCGCGAGCCCGAACTCGGCGGCGCGGCCTAGGTGTGAGGCTATTTCGGCCGAGCGCAGGATCGCCTTGCTGGGCATACAGCCGCGCAGAATGCACAACCCCCCCCAAGGGCCTTGGTCGATAATCGCGACATGGGCCCCGGCCGCATGGGCCGTGCGCGCCGCGGCGTACCCGGCCGAGCCGCCGCCGATGACCGCGATGTCGCATTGCACAGTTGCCATAGTTGGTTTTTGTCCTACTCTTGAACGGCTTGGTTTTGTTTGGTGGTTAAGCCTCAGTACGCGACGCTAAGTCTCAGCCGGGCGTATGGCCTGCGCCGAGGCGAGGTCGTGTACTGAGCTGTTGAGCAATGAGGTTCATTCCTTGAATGCACTGTATCTCCTAAGCGCGGCTTTGCTCTGCTGGGCACTGGCCCGGCCCGCTTGGAGCGAAGATGCCTATACGCTGCGCGGCTTTGATGCACGCATCCAGCAGGGTATAGACCTGATCTACAATCTGCGCTTTGCCGAGGCCGAGCGCCACTTTCAGGCCATCGTCGCGGCCGAGCCAGACAACCCGCTCGGCTACTTCTTTCGTGCGATGGTGTCTTGGTGGCGGATCCTCATAGACTTGGCCGACAAAACCCACGACGCAGAGTTCCACGCCCGGCTCAAGCAGTGCGTTGAGGTATGCGACCGGCGGCTGGCAAAAGCCCCAATGGATTTCGACGCGATTCTCTTCAAAGGCGGGGCCATCGGTTTCCGCGCCCGGCTGTATGGCGACCGAGCGCAGTACGTCAGAGCGGCCCGCGACGGGCTGCGCTGTCTGCCTCTCCTAAAGAAGAGCCGTCAGCTCGAGCCGACCAACAAGGATATCCTCTTTGGCCAAGGTCTGTATCACTACTTTGCCGAAGTCATGCCCCAACGCCACCGAATTCTCCGGCCGATCATGGCCTTTTTGCCCGATGGCGATCGCCTGCTGGGCCTTGAGCAACTCAAGGAAGTCGCCGGCGAGGGCGCCTACGCCCGCACGGAGGCCGCCTATTTCCTAGGCCAGATCTACCGGATTTTTGAAAAGGACAACCGCAAGGCCCTGCCTTACTTTGAGGAACTCTACAAGCGCTACCCCGACAATGCCGTCTTCCACCGCTACGCGGCGCGGACTATGGTCGAACTCGGCCGCTGGCGATCGGGTGTGGGCTTGTATGAAGAATACGTGCGGCGCAGCTTGGCTGGTCAGACCGGCTATCACCGCCACGGCCGCTTAGAGGCGCATTACTACGCCGGCAAATACGCGTACTTTGAGCGACGCTTGCCCGCAGCCGTCGACCACCTCGCGGCGACCGACAGCCTGGCCGCCGATTCTGAGCGCAAGCGGGATTTGGCTTTTGCCGTGCTGGCCAACCTGCTGCTCGGCCAAGTACACGATCTAGCCGGTCGCCGCGAGGAAGCGGTTTTGCGCTACCAGCGGGTGCGACGCTTGCCCGACCACGCCGACAGCCACCAACGAGCGCAGCACTATCTACACGCGCCCTACCGCGAGGGCGCAAATGAGGCGGTCAATCTTGTCCCGCCAACCGAATGACTTCCTCGTGGTACACTCGCATCAGATCGGAGTGCATTAAGTAGCCCCAAAACTCGCTTTTCCCCTCGTCGGTGGTGCGCGTCACGGGCAGCTTGTCGTAGCCAGAATCGAGCAGTTTTTGCAGGGCCTCGTGCAGGTTGTCCTCAGCGTCGATGGGCCGGACATCATCGACGACCATGTCCTCTATAAGGACTAGGTTGCGCAGCATCTCGTCTTCGGGCAGGTCGAGGTCTTCGAGGCTGATCATGCCGCGCAAGCCGCCAGCGGCATCGGTGACGACAAAGTGCAGGTGGCCCAGTTTTTTGCTCAGAGTGCTCAGGGAAAAATAGGAAAGCCGATTGCTGACGATGGCCTCAGAGGTGTTTTCGAGGCGGGGAAATAGTTCGCGGACTTGGAGGTTGTGCAGCACATCAACGGTTAGATCTTTGATATGGGCCGGGGAGTAGAACTTGTTTTGGACTTGGTTTTGGTAGATGGAAAAATTGCGGGCAAAGATCAGCGCGAGGGCACTAACGACCATCAACGGCGGCAGCAGGTGATAGGAGCCGCTCATTTCGAGGACGAGAATCAGGGCCGCAAGCGGCGTATTGGCCACTGCGCCGAAGAACGAGGCCATACCCACCACGATGTAAGCGGCCGGTTGGTGGACGATGTGGGGAAAATACTGTTGGCCCAAAAAGCCCACGGCACCGCCGAGCATCCCGCCGATAAAGAGCGAGGGGCCGAAGACGCCGCCCGAGCCGCCGCTGGAGACCGTGCAGCTAGAGGCGAGGATTTTGAGCAGGGCCAGTGCTAGGAGGGCGCGGATGGCCAACTTGCCATCGAGCCCCTGTTGAATGACGCCGAACCCATCGCCCAGCACGCGGGGGTCGATAAAGGCCGCCAACCCCACCAGCAAGCCCCCGCTGCAGACAACCCAGTAGCGGGGCAGCGGCAGGCGGTCGAACAGGGTGCGTGCGAGGCGCAGGGTCTTGACGTAAAGAATGCCGACCAAGGCGCAGAAAAACCCCAGCACTAGATAGAAGATCAATTCGCGTACATCGGTGAACAGCAGGTCGGGCAGGGCGAAAATGTGCGAGAAGCCAAAGACGGCTATGTAAATAGTGTAGGCGACAAAGGAACTGATGACGCAAGGAATGAGCGCGTCGCTTTCAAAGTCTTCGCGGTAGAGCACTTCCACGCTGGCAATCGCTGCACCCAGCGGTGCGCGGAAAATTGCGCCCAGCCCTCCGGCCGTGCCGGCCAGCAGCAAAATTCGCCGCTGGGCCACCGAGAGCTTGAGTTTGTCGCCGACCCAAGAGCCTAAGGCCGCGCCGATATGCACCAAAGGACCTTGTTGACCAGCGGCCCCACCGGAGGCGAGCGTGGTGATGGTCGCCAGGGCCTTGACGGGAGCGACGATGGGGCGAATGTGGCCGCGCTGGTTGTGGAAGGCATCGATCATGGCGTCGGTGCCCGCGCCTTGAGCTTCGGGTGCGAAGCGGTGAGTCAGGTAGCCGCCGAGCAGGCCGCCCAGTGCCGGCAACAGCAGCAATAGCCACAAATACTCGCTATAGGTAGGCGCGTCGAGAAAAGAGAAGTCGAATAGTGCCTTGTTGTGCGGATGGATCTGGCGGTAGCCAGCCAGTTTCTCGACTAGCAGGAACCTAGCCAGTTCGAGGCCGTAGGTGAAAAGCACGGCACCTAAGCCGGCAATCAGGCCGATGAGCATACTGTAGAGATAGATGCGGGAGACGAACTCAAAGCCGAACCAGTCGCGGAACAAGCGGGCGGCGAGCCCCCGAGCCTGCGGGGCGGCTTCAGGCATGGGCGGAGGGCTTCGGCTGGGGTTGGCAGGTAGGACTGACGGCCCGCCATTGGCGCAGAACTTCAAAGACGAGGACGGCACTGGCCGCGGCCACGTTGAGACTGTTTTTGTAGCCGTACATGGGAATCTCGACCAACTCGTCGCAGCATTCGAGCGCGGCGCAATCGACGCCGAGGGCTTCGTTGCCAACGATGAGGGCCAAGGGACGCGGATACGCTAGCGCGGTGTAGCAGCGGCTTTGCGAGGTCGTCTCCAGTGCCCACACCGGCACATCGCGTACGCGCAAGTGCTCAATGGCTTGTAGGGTGGTGGCGAAGTGGCGGGTCTCGATGTACGAGAGGGTGCCCAACGCTGTCTTGTCGAGCTTGGGATGGGGCGGATGGGCCGTGTAGCCGCAGGTGTAGATGCCTTGCAAGCGGGCGGCATCGGCCGTGCGGAAGATCGAGCCGACGTTGAAGGCGCTGCGCAAGTTGTCGAGCACCAGATAGAGCGGATGCTTGGGTAGGCGGGCGTATTCGTCGAGGGGTATCTCGGCGTCGAAGGTGCGGACCTCAAAGCTGGTCTCCTTGCCGTAGTTGCCCGGCCGCAATTTCACCCGACTTCCTCCGGGGACACGGGCCGCTGCTGGGCGGCGGAGAGCCGGGCGGCCTCCATGGCGACCATGGTCTGCCGCACGCTCTCGGCGGCGACGGCCAGCCGTGCGCGCCCGGCTAGCGCAGCGGCGATATTTTCGTAGTAGGAACGCCAGCGGCCGGGTGCTGTCTCAATGGTGGTTTCCTCGGTCGGCCGATAGAGGCGGGCGTAGTGTTCGGGTGCTTCTACAGCCGCGTCAATGTCGCCGGCGATCATGGCCTTTTCCTGCGGGTCAACGCCCTCTTTGACCAACGCGCCTTCAGTGCCCAGCACATACCAGCGCGGTTTGACTTTGCACGCCAGCGACGAAGTCTCCACGCGCGCTTCGACGCCGTTGGCAAAGTGGAGCACGGCCAGCGCGTGGGACTCGACATCGATGCTGAGCGGGTCGCCGGAGTGGAAGGTGGCGTAAACTTTTGTCAGCGGCGCGTCGATAAGCTGGAGGGCTTGATCGACCAGATGCGCACCTAAATCGAAGAATTTGCCGCCGCCGTGCCGCGCGATGCTGCGCCAGCCGCGCGGGGGGCCGTATTGGCCCCAAAACATCTCTAGCAAAAAGGGCTCGCCGAGCAGCTCTTGGGCCAGCGCGTCTTTGACGGCGAGGAAATCGCCATCCCAGCGGCGGTTCTGAAAGACGCTGAGCAAGCGGTTGTGCGCTTGGCTGGCGGCGATCATCCGGTCGGCCTCGGCCATGCTCAAGCACATGGGCTTGTCGGTGACGACGTGTTTACCGGCCGCCATCGCTTGGATCGCGTGCGGGGCGTGGAGGTCGTTGGGCGTGGCGAGGACGACCAGATCGACAGCGGGGTCAGCTAATACTTCGTCGAAGTGGCGGAAGGTCTTTACCCCCAAGTCGCGCTGAATCTGGCCGCGGGCCTCCGGTCGGCTAGTGGCGATGCCGTAGAGATTCAGGCCGCGGGCCAGCCGCACTAAATAGGCGTGGAAGCAACGACCGGCAAAGCCGTAGCCGATGACGACGACGTTGGGTTTTTCCATGATTTTACCTGTGTAGCGGGCGTTTTTGCGGCCAGTGAATGGGCACTTATATTAAGAAAACTCAAAGGCTTGGGCAAGTTTTAGCAAGAGGCAAGGTCAATGCCCGCCGATCCATCCAAGGCGAGCCGCGGACATCGGCTGCGGCGCACTGATTGGGTCGAACGAGTCGAATAAGAGGGGATACTTTTTCTCGTTTAGGTGTTATATATGACACGCGATCAGTCGGATGGACCCAACGCGGAGTCTTTATCCATGTCGCCGATGCGGGGACAATGGGCGAAATCACTTATGCTGGAAAGCAGCCGATCGGTCATCGGTCTCAGCGTCGTCCTGCTGCTCTTGTTGAGCGGTTGCGGGGCCGCCTATTCGGGCTATGTGTCCCATTCGCTCCGACCGCTAGAAAAGGGCCATTACGAAGAGGCGCTCAGCAAGCTGGAAGAGCCCTCCGGCAAGACCAATAAGCTACTCTATCACTTGGAAAAGGGACTGATTTTGCACTATCAGGGCCAATACGAGGCGTCCAACGTGGAGTTCGAGCGGGCCGAGCGGCTAAGCGACCAGCTCTACACCCGCTCCGTCTCGCGCGAAATCGCGGCCTTGTTGTCCAATGATTCGATTATCGCCTACCGAGGCGAGGAGTTCGAGCTAGCCCTGATCCACTACTACCGCGCCATGAACTACGCCCGGCTAGGCGACCGGCAGGCGGCGTTAGTCGAATGCCGCAAGGCCAATCTGAAGCTCGAAAACTACGCACAACAGGCCGAGTACGAACTCAGCTATAAGAACGACGCCTTTTTGCAGTACATGACGGGTCTCTTTTTTGAGGCCGAGGGCGAGTGGAACGACGCGTACATTTCCTACAAAGATGCCTTAAAGGGCTATCGCGCGTACGAAGCGGCCTTTGATCTGCAAACGCCGCGGATGCTGATAATTGACCTAGCGCGGCTGGCCCAGCGGCTGGGATACGAAGACGAAGTCGCCGAATACACCGAGCGCTACCAGCTTGAGCCAGAGGAACTGCAGTCGGCTTCCGGCGGCGAGTTGGTGATTTTCGTCGAGAGCGGCTTTGTGCCACGCAAGCACCAAGTTGAGTTCAGCGTGCCGATTCTGAAGGACGAAGGAACGTGGGAGGTGTGGGCGGTGTCGGAGCGGGCCGTCCAGCGCTATCACCACCCACACGTCTATAAACGCCGGCACGTGGATTACTGGCTTAAGGTGGCACTGCCCGAATACCGCGAGGTGCCCTCGCAGGTGGCCGGGGTGCGGTTGCGCGCTGGCGATCAGAGTGCGCTGGCCGCCAGCGCCGAAAATTTGGACGCGATTGCCCAGCAGACCCTGGCCCAGAAGTTCGATACCATCCTGCTGCGCGCCGTCGCCCGCAGCTTGGCCAAGTACTTGGCGTCCAAGAGTATTGAAAAAGCCTTTGAGGACGACGAGGACGACGAGGACGACTGGGCCAAGGAGGGTTTGGGCCAGGCACTAGGAGGCTTGGTCAATCTCTTTGGCGTGGCGACCGAGGCGGCCGACACGCGCGGCTGGCTGGCGCTGCCACACGCCATCCGCATTGCCCGGCTGGCAGTCGCCCCAGGCATCGCTGCTCCGACCCTAGAGTTGCTCGACAACCGAGGACAGGTTTTAGCCGTAGAGACGCTACCCGAAGTGGCGGTGGCGGATGGAGAAAAGGTTTTTCTAAACTTTCGCACTTTTCGCTGAGGAGCAAAAAGTCATGTACGTCAAACTGTGGATAGCCGCGCTGGTGCTGGCATGGCCGGTCGCGGCGCAGCAAAGCACCCCGGCTGCCGATCAAATCACGGACCCGCTGGCGGAAGGGGCGATTGTCAACATCGTCGATTGGGACGGTGGCCCGCTTCCCAAACGCTACTACGAGCGCTCAGACCAACTGCCGATGAGCCTCGACGACGTGCGCAAGCTGAGTGCCAGCAAGTTCAGCACCGATGCGATCGTCAAGATGCTCCAGGAGCGGCGCTGTGTCTGCGATGCCTCGGTAGATGCCTTGGTGGAGCTGAAGGAAACTGGTGTCGCCGAGCAGGTGATCCAGGCGGTATCGCTCCACGCGCTGCCTCCCAACCGCTCGTTCGGACTGACGATTTCCCTCGACTTTGAAGGGTTGGGCGGCGAGGCCGCGGTATCGACGCAGGCGCGCAAAGGTTATCTCTACTTGATCGTGCCCGATGGCGCCAAGGAGCGGGTCTTTATCGGCAACTTGCAGGCGATTCTCGCCGGCCGCTGGCAGCGCGACGCGCTGATCGACAACACCGATCTGCTGCTGCCCAAAAAAGTGCGGCGCGTGACCTTCGCCTCTGAGGTTCCGCTCAAGACCTACGGTCGCAAGAAGGCTATAGTCTTTACCTCGACCAAACCAGACATCTACACGTCAGCCGATATTCCCGCGGCGGACCGAGCAGGAGTACAGGAGTTTGAGTTCGACTACCCAACCGCGTCGCTGGAGCGCCAGTGCAGCCTCCAGGTGCTCTACCGGCAGGACGCGATGTTGGCCAATCACTGGCACTTAGTGCGCACCCATTTCCAGTGCGAATGGGATTGAAAGGAGCTTATGCAATGAGACGCTACGTTTTTGCGGCCACCGCCCTAGCGGTGGGGCTGGCAGCCTGTGGCGGCCCGAGGGCCTTTACCAAGGGCGAGTACGGCGATCCAGCGGCGATCTCCATGCTCGACGACAAGTGGAACCAGAACGACATGCAGCTAGTCGCCAAGAAGATGATCGGCTCGATGGAGGTCTGGGCCGATGCCCGGGCACTGGCTGAAAAGCCGGTTGTCATCTTGGAGATGCCGCGCAACAAGACCGCCGAGCACATCGACATGCAGGCGCTGTACGACCACGTCAAGACCGCGCTCATCCAGAGCGGGCAGTTTACGTTCCTCGACAAGGCGGCGCGGCGAGAGATCGCCCAAGAGTACGAGTACCAAGGCTCGGGCTACGTGCGCCAAGATGAGGCCCAAGGGCCGGGCAGCCAGCGCGGCGCACGCTTCTTGCTCGGCGGGGTCATCACCTCAACCGTGCAGCAGGTGGGCAATAACAAGGTCATCTACTACAAAACGACCTTTGAGTTGACCGACATCTCGACTACTGAGATCGTCTGGACCGACCACAAGGAAATCACCAAGCACTTCCAAAAAAAGAGCATCGGCTTCTAGGGAAAGGAGTACGGAGCATGAGACGCATTGCACTGATCGCCCTGTTGGCACTGGCCGTTGGAGCGCAAGCCGCGACGCCGGGCCGCACCGATGGGCCCGAAGGCAGCGAATACGGCAAGGGCGGCTACCACCACAAGGCCCAGTACGGCCGCTTCTATACCGAGGGCTTTTTGGGGGCGGCAATGGTAGAGCGCAAGGACACCAAGACCGATCTCATTTCCGGGCTCAATGTCGGCTACATGGTCGAGGAATGGCTGGCCTTCCAACTGGGGTTCGCCCGCATCTTGGACCAAAACATCAACCTCTATGCCGGCGGAGTGCGCTCGGCCTACGTTACTCGGCCGTTCAACTACTACTTTTCGCTCGACGCCG
Source organism: Candidatus Latescibacterota bacterium (assembly GCA_007571365.1). GTDB lineage: Bacteria > Latescibacterota > UBA2968 > UBA8231 > UBA8231. Next base: position 28,855 of record RKRN01000074.1, on the reverse strand, counting down.
AGCTATACTCGCCCGAAGTCGGCGACACTAGCTTCGGAATTGCTCCGGGCGTCGGGGCCGAGGTGATTCTAAGTGACCGCTTGCGGGCGGGCTTGCGCTTCCAGCGCGACTTTATCTTCGCCGACGATACGATCCACATCAACCGTTTTACGGCGAAGATACAGGTGGATTTTTAAGAAGTTTCGCGTTGGTATTGCAAAAGGGCTGACTTCGCTACAGAAGCCAGCCCTTTCTTTTACAACTCTCCCCGTCTCCACTGGATTCCCGCTTCGTGTCGTGGCTTGGGGTGCCGCCTTGCGGGAGGGACGGCACGGCATCTTGGCCGCTACTCAAAGGTGGGTTCGTTGCTTCGGCGAATCCACCGTTTGGGTGTACATTCCGTCCGGTCGCCGATCACGCCAGATGCTCTGTCCGCAGTTGCCGCGACCAGTCGAAGTACTCGCCTAGCCGCACTAGCTCGAATTCGTCAATGATAGCGGACGCAGTGCGCTCGGCGGTCTCGCTGTAGATCACCGAAGTGCCCACCTGCCCGGCGGTGACAATGCGCACGGCCTCGCCGTAGTGCCGGTGGATGTCGTCGTATTTGGCCTGATTCTTGTCGAGATGCACCACCTCATAGTCGAGGTTGATGCGTGCCGTAGCCCAGCTCTGGTAGTTATTGCTCTGGGCCAAGGTGGTGCCCTGCGGATCGATAATGGTGCAGGGCGTTCCCTTGTACACCGAGCCGACGAAAAAGGCCTGCACATCCAAAGCCCAGAAGTTCTGCACCAGTCCGCCGTGATACATGGAGCTGAAGAGCAGCAGTTTCGGCTTGAGCTTTTTGTATTGATTGCGCAACTCCCCGAAGTTTAGATCAAAACAAATCACCCCACCCACCGGTCCGAATTCGGTTTGGATCACAGACGCGCCTGGCCCCGGACGAGTGCCGTGATCGAACTCTGGATACACCGGAATGTACTTGCGGTACACACCGGCTAATTCCCCCTGCCGGTTGAGTAGCCCAAGGACGTTGAAAATCGCGCCGCTCTTGCGCTCCTTTTGATGCACTGGCACGGTGATATAGCAGCTATACTCCCGGGCTAAGCTAGCCAATAGCTGAGTCGTCGGCCCCTGTGGCACTTCTTCGTCGCAGGTCCGGCAGATGGTCTCGGGCAGGACGATCAGATCGGGCCTCGTTGCGCGGGCGACCCGGCCCACCAAATCCCCTAAATCCTTGTGGGTTTGCTCCATCACTTTTTGGTCCGTCCCGCTGATCGGGGCGTAGGAAATGCTCGATACGACGATGTGATTGCTCATGGTTTTACATCGCTCCTTGTAGATTTGGGTGCCGAATATGTTTCAATGCAGCCAACGAGTTGGCCTTGGTGCCCAGTGCGGTCATAACGCCAGAGACCGCTACGGCCAGCGCAGCGCATTAATTCGATCTATTCGCTTCGAGCCAACCGACTGCAAAGTCTACGACATTGCGTTGTGGCATGAGCTGGCAATCGGCCATACCAACCCGGCCACGACGGACGACATGGCCCGCGTCCGATCGCAGGAAGCTTTTGCCGATGCGATCAAAATCTGAACTGTCGATGTCGACATCTTCAAAGGTGGCCCAGCACCGCGAAGCCGACGTAGAAACCGGCGCACCTTGCTGGATGATTCGTTTGGTTGGAAAAGTCGCCCGATGCTCCGCAAGGTGCATGGACGTATTATTGCCGTGATCTATGCCGAGCAGCAGGACAAAACCGTGCAGATCGTAGATTTTCGCCAGCGGCGAATGCTCGCCCAGACCAAAGGCCAACGAGTGATTATTGGTGATGCGCGACGCTTGGGGTCCACAGGCACAAAACGAGACCTGCGGATGTGCGCTGCGCAGGACGCTTCGTTGCTTGCGGAACGTCTCCGCGATAATGCCCATAGAACGAGTGGGGGTAAGCGCTGGGTTGTAGGCTGGCATATTCTCGCGTATTACCGGCCACCACGACTTGGGGACGGGCGGGCTTTCCCAGCCGCTCGGTTCGGTCAGGTCGGGTGAGTGGGCGGGCATCACGAGCGTTCCAGCCGGGCCTAATGCTTCCTGCAGGGCAGCAATAACTGCCACAGCACCTCCGCACACCCATCCCATCGCGCTCAAGGACGAATGCACCAACACGATCATCCCGGGTTTGACGCCCAGTGCCCGGAGGTCGGCCCGTAGCGATTCGATTGTCGCAGGAACCTTTGTTTTTTCGACGATCTCTTTTTCACTCATCTCTTGCATTTCTCAGTTCGTGTAAAGCATCGATCAGTAAATCTACATGGTCAAAGCCGTTGCAAATGTGAGTGGATACGCGCATCCAATGCCCAGCGTCGATCTTTGCCGTCGGCACAGTGATCCGGTATCGCTCGTAAAGATCTGGGTCGTTGAATCCAGAAAGGTGGAAAGCTGAGATGGAGCCGGATAGGGCGGGTGCGGCGGGCGTGAGCTGTTTTGCCCAGCCAGTTGCCGCCAAGCGATCCCGCAGATAGGCCGCTAACTGGCGACCCCTTTGTCGAATCCGCTCCTTGCCAATCGCCTCTTGGAATTCAATTGCCGTGCCGACGGCTGCAAAACAGGCTTGGTCCCGGGTCCCCCAGTTTTCAAGGCCCCACATGAATGGATGGTCATTGATCCGCAGCCTGCCATCTGCGCCCCTTTGGGCGCCTTTGCGGTTGTATCCCCAGCTTACCACAACGTGATTGAGCTGCGCTTGTCCTGCAGGCGAAGCGTAAAAAAATCCAGTGCCTTTGGGCGCACACAGCCATTTGTGACAGTTGCCGCCGTAAAAGTCGCAGCCGAGGTCCAGCAGATCCAGCGGGATCATGCCCGGCGCGTGTGCGCCATCTACTACGATCAGTGCTCCGCGGTCATGTGCTAGTCGGGCGAGGGCTTTGATGGGAGTGATCAGGCCCGTACCAGTAGTGATATGGCTGCATAAGACCAGCTTGGTGCGCTCGGTAAATTCGCGGTCAAAAGCGCGTAGGATATCCTCAGGACATTCGGGCAGGATGGGGACTTGGGCGCGTTTGACCACCACGCCGCGGCGGCGTTCGGCCAGATGCAGGCAGTTGTCAATCGCGCCGTATTCTTGGTCGGACGCGAGGATTTCGTCGCCTGGACGCCAATCCAGTCCGTGTACTGCCATGTTGATGGCCATGGTAACATTGGCAGCAAAAGCAATATCCTCTGCCGGCGCATTGATAAAGGCACCCAGACGAGCGCGGGCGTCGTGTACAGCACCGTAATACTTTCCGCGATGCCGGGTGGGGCTGCGTTCAACATCTGCTAGGATTTCTAGCATTCTCTCAAATACGGGCCTAGGCTGTGAGCCAAAAGAGCCGGTGTTGAGATAGATTTCATCCGGCGCGATCATGTACTGCTTGCGGATTGACTGCCAGTAGGCTTCCTCTTCCGCCGAAGTCGGCCAAGCAGCGCAGAGAAGGGTCAAGGATACCTCCGAGAAAAGGTGGGAGTTTGTTCAAGCATCGAATGACAGCGATAGGCCATCAAATGCTATCCTGTAACCATGTGCCGCAGCATACTGATCCAGTTCGTCGTGCTCTAGACATCCTTCGTGTGAGATGTGCGTCGCGTACGCGGTTGCGTTGTCTGTGAGAAGACCGCTGCGCCGAAAGCGAGCGACGTGGCCTATGACGTCAACGGATGCCAGATGATCGGGCGGACTGGCGTCAAAGCCGACGCCGTACGTGTGGTCGAGGACGAGCAAATCGAACTGCGTACCTGCGAGCAGAAGATGCTCCCATACCTGCTCTGATAGAACCGAGGTATCAGTACCGTAAAATACGGCGTGCTGGCCTTGTTCAATTGCGTAAAGCAGGCACCCCTTTTCAGGGCCGTGGCTCGCGGGATACCCTGTCAAACGGTAGTCGCCAATGGCTTGAGTCTTGAAAGGCTCGACGGTTAGCAGGTGGATTTTTAGGGTGCGCTGTGTGTCTTGAGCGAAGACACTTCCGTATTCGCATCTGTTGCCCAAAATCTCATCAATAGATCTCAGCGCATCGCTTGAACCGGCGATAAGCATTTCTGGGGCGACGATGGTTGCGTATTCCTCGTGTCTTGACATGAGAAACTCAGGATCAAAGTGGTCCGCGTGGGCATGTGTCAATAGGCAGAAACGGATGTCCGTTAGAGAAACGCCGTGAACAAATGACGCGGTCGCTACGTCTGGACCGATATCCACTAGCAGGTCATCGTTGATTGCGATGGACGACCGCTTGCGGAGGTTCTTGCCAGCGGCCTGCCTCGCGTCTGAGCACGCCTGACATACGCAAAACGGTATTGGCATTGACGGCGCGGCTGATGTTCCGAGAAACGTTATTTGCAAAGCTTAGCCGGTCTCCGTCGTGGTGCAGAAGTAAACATATCTTATAAGTGTCTTGATGGTGTTGGCATTGCGGGCCGCGCCGCCTACGCCAGTGGCCTTCCCCAGGATACGCTCGTCTGCAATGGGAAGCTGAGCACTCCCTTGTCATCAGCAAATGCCGCTAGAATGTGGGATAGCTCGGTATCGAACGCCCTGGCGTTTTCCGCGCCCATGTGTTCCTTTGACATGCTTTCTCGCGAATGAAATGACTCAACGTAGTCCGCTATCGGCTGAGAGAAGCAGACCGGAATCGTCCGCTTGTCTCCAATTGGGTGTATATGTCCTCTGTTGGCAAGCTCCTGAATCAGATCTATCTCTTTATAGTGCTGGTTGGTAGAGTATTTTCGGACGAGAGCAAGCTCTGCGTCGCGCCAAGGCGATCCAATGGGACGATCGCCGGCAATGATCGCAACGTACCCATCCGCTGCCAGCACTTCCTTGAACCTCGGAAACACGATGTCCCATTCCATCCAATGAATACTGGTGCCAGCCGTCACCATGTGGTAGGGCGGATACAACGGCACCTCCTCAACGCGCCCAGCGATCCACCGCAGGTTCGGATGATCGCCGTTGGTGAGCGACTTTCCCACTTGGATCATTGCCCGTGAGAAGTCGACCGCATCAACGCCGGCTACATGATTGACGAGCGACCGGGCTATCTTCCCTGGGCCACATCCGACATCGAGAACTCTCCCTCGCGATCCTCCCAACAAACTTAGAAGTATCCTATACGTCTCGTCTGGATAGGGAGGCCGGAACTCGTACGCTTCCGCCAAACTCCAGTTCTTGAAGCGGGATGCGTGGTCATCCCAGTATTGTCGTGGCCTTGGTAGAGCGCGATTCATGCTAAAAGCTCCACAGGTTCAGTTTTCATGTGCCGTAGCTCCTGGCAGCGGCCAGTCCGTGCTAAACCCAGCCTGCGTTAGTACTTCGATCCCTTTTTCGAGATGTAATCCAACTCCCGTAACCCCATGTGAATCGTCTCCCGGGACGCACGGGACGCCAAGGTCTAGTGCCATTTCCAAGATAGAGCTGGATACGTAAGGTTCAGAGCCGCCCTTTTCAAAGGCCCTGAGATTGAAATCGAGAATCGACCCAAGCTCCTTGATTTTCTCGAGATTCCGCCGGATTCGCTCTTCGATCTCGGGGGTCTCTAAGCGCCGACGATAGTCCCTGTCGTGCATTCGAATGAGGTCAAAGTGTCCGACCACTTCGGGCTCTAGTTCGTCTATAAGCTCGTATTGTTGGTCGAAGTATTCACAGAATAGCGCATCGATTCCTCCGGCTTCTTCTACGGCTTGGGCATACCATTCTGGCGGACCATCGATGCATATATCCCGCACGTGATGGACCGAGCCAACGATGTAGTCAGGTTGGAATCGACTCCGCAGGCTGTTGACGTGTGCTATATAGCCTGTATAACTCTCTGTTTCGAATCCGACTAAGATGCGCATGAAATCTCGATATTCCCTCTGGAGCCTGCGCGCGACCGAGAAGTATTCGGTGAACCGTTCCATCCGCGACTCAAGCGTCTGCCCCGCCTCAATCTCCCAAGGAAACAGGAAGTCGCCTGAAGCTGGCGGGATATGCTCGGTAATGCCCACCCACTCGAAGCCCTTGTCGGCGTAGGTGCGCACGATCTCCTCAAGCGTGGAATCATTGGCATCGCCGAATTCTTTGCTGTGTCCACCGTGGATGGATACGCGAGCTGCCGTCACGCCAAAATCGCCTCGTCTGAGTTCAGTTCACCACCGGGTTGAGCATTCAATAGTCGGATTCGTTTCACAAGGTCATCTATGCTGGGTGAGTATGGCCCTGCTGTTGAGACATGGACTGTGGGCACGTTGAAACCAGGAGCTGTATAGTCGTCAGGAGGCAGCATCTCACCTGTTTGCTGGTAGATTGCAACGCGCTTATCGCCGTGGTAGAACGCCCGCTTCGGATCATCTAGGCCCCGCTGGAGATGGCGCTTAGCCGCCACCATCCCGTCGACCGAGCATACGACCACGAAAGGAGTGCATAACGCAAGGAGCTTGGGCATCCTTGGTTCCCAAACCCGGTGCTGAAAGGCCGCTTCAATAACGATAGAGACCTTACCGGCTAGATACTGATTGACGATCTCGAAGAAAAAACTGGAGACTACGCCATTGGTGTCCGGCGAAAGCTGATCGTGCGGGACGCCATGGGTATTGACATAGCCCTCCTTGATCTCGTCGCGGCTGATGACCGGCATCCACAACCGCTCAGCGAGCCTCTTGGATAAGCTCGTCTTCCCTGATCCCGGTCGGCCTGTGACGATAATGCATTTGGGTTTACTGCTCATCTCGGCTGAAGCACACCCGTTGCTGAGCGGCGATTTCCTTTTGATGGGTATAGTGCGCCGATTCGATCAACTCGCGAGTTTCGGGGGCCAGCCGTTCTTTGACCGCCGCCGGAATGGGGCCGGCTTGGCGGTGGTGGGGCCGGTAGCGCAGCGTCAGCACTCGGCGTTGGCGGTCGGCGGCTCGCCAGGGCAGGACCCCGTGAGTTACGCATTCGGGCATAACCACCACGTCTCCGGCCGCGGGCGTGATATTGACGACCCCCGGCGGAACCGCCCCTTCAATGAGACCTTGATTAAATAGCTGGGGTGGCCGGTTGAACTCGCTTTTGTGCGACCCCGGCACCACGAGTAGCCCGCCATCACCGGGATGCACATCGTCTAGGTAGGGAAATACCGCGAAGTCGTCGCAGTAGATACGGCCTTGGCGCACCTCGTAACGGGCGCTCTCAAAGCCGTAGTCGTCGCGGGCACAGTGCAACTGTACCGCCTCGATGTGTCCGTCGGGAGAGTCGACCAGCATGGTACCGCTGGCGAGCATGGGTTTGCCGTTGGTCAGCTCCAGCACAATGGGCCAGACGGCCGGCAGAAAGACCAGCTTTTCTAGCGCCCGGTCGAAGGCGAAGCCGTGAGCAAAGCCCTTGCGGTTTTCCGATCGTCCGAAATGCGGCGGCAGGTCTTCTGGTGCGCTGTTGATGTAGCGCGTAGCGGCATCCGAAGCCGCATCTAGTTCCTGCGGGGTCAGAACGTCCTGCAGATGCAGAAAGCCGCATAGATCAAAAAGATAGCGTTGTTCTTCGGTCATCATCGTCAGCTTTGCCTTTCGTCAGAGTCAGCGAATTGGGCCACCATTAGAATCAAAGAGTTTGTGTGGATAGTCGCAACCAGTTTTCCCTGAGATCGAATGCGTCCTACGAACTTTCGCATCGCCGCAACAATACTTATCATAACTTGCCCAATCAATCAGATGAGCCGCCTCGACGCGGAAAGGATAATACCATGAAAAGACTCTTTGTCGTCTCCATTGTAGCATTGTCAAACTTGTTTTCTTGTTCAGAAAATGACGACACGCCGCTTGATACGACCAATACCAACCCAACAGGTTTATTCACACGAACACTTTATCACGATGGTGTAACCAGAGAATATATTATATATGTACCCGATTCTTACGATGGGACTTCAGGAGTCCCACTAATGCTCAACTTTCACGGATATGGCGGGGTTGCAAGCCAGTACTTAAAATATGCCGATATGCGGCCTTTGGCAGATACGGAAAATTTTATTCTGGTTTATCCCCAAGGGACCTTGCTGGCTGGAGATCCACACTGGAATTCCGGTTTGGAATCCAATGAAAATAAAAGTAATGCAGATGACTTTGGCTTCGCGGAGGCATTAATCGATGAAATCTCTTCCAGCTACAACATTGATTTAGCAAGGGTATATGCCTGTGGTTACTCAAACGGTGCTTTCTTTACTTATGCACTTGCTTGCTATCATAGTGATAAAATAGCAGCCATAGGTTCTGTCGCCGGGACAATGATGGAGGAAACACGTGCCAACTGTAGCCCATCGCATCCTATGGCTATGATAAGTATTCATGGTACAGCAGATAAATATGTCCCTTATGGTGGGGAATCTGAGGGATTATTATCAATTGATGAGGTGCTCACTTATTGGATAAGTTTTAATAGTGCCAGTACTACTCCAATAGTAAACAGTATGGACGACAGTGGAACGACAATAGAACGTTATTCTTATGCAGACGGCGACAATAATACTTCTGTAGAGCATTATAAGGTTATCGACGGTGGGCATGTCTGGCTTGATATTAGTTACGACGGCTCTAATACCAGTCGTTTAATCTGGAATTTTGTATCGAGGTATGACATTAGTGGATTGAGATGATCTAGTACGCCACATGTCGATCTTCATATATTCCCTTTGGAAACTTTTCTGGATTGAGTTCTTCAGGCAAGTAATGCCATGCCGTACTATAGCGCGTACGATTGCTGTGATTATCATAAGCACCGTGCAAGAGATTGGCGGAAAACAGAACAACTGTGCCAGCGGGAATGACCAGATCCACAGCCCGCGATTCATCGACCTCTGTCCAACTGCCATGCCTACTTGGGTTTCTGCGGTGCTCGACGATCTCACCTATCCGGTGGCTGCCGGGCACCACCCGCAAACACCCATTGTCCACATCTGAATCTTCCAGATAGATTCCGCAACTGATAATGCGATCCGTATCGGTGCCAAAATAAAAATTATCCTGATGCCAGCTCGTTGACGTACCGCCGTTGGGCAACTTTGGAAAAAACTTGGTGCCAAACACATCGATATTTTCATTCTCACCAATCAATACTGCTAAGCGGTCTAAAATTGCCGGTTCGCGCGCCAGTTCCAACACGCGGGCATCGACCACGCAAACCCCTTGAATTTTGTGCAACAAACCGGCCCGGGGTTTACCGTGCTCGTCCAACTCGAGCGTCCAGTGCGGCACCTGCTCGGTCAGCTTGCGCCCCTCTGCGACCAGTTCATCGAACACCTGCTTGTAATAGGCCAATCGCTCGCCTTGAATCAGGGCTTCAAAAACGAGATAGCCATCTGCGCGAAACTGCCGTATCTGTCCGTCAGTTAACATTTTTGTTCCTCCTCAATTTTTAACTGACGTTACGCCGTTTTTGTCATGCCTGTCCAGCAAGGCCCGTTTGCGGCCCTAGTGCCGACCGGGGCACGGGGTGACGTTTTTTTGCGGAAAGGACGACTAAGGGGGCTGGAAGCGTCAGACCCAGATTAAGAGCGCGTAACATCAGTTTTTAAAAAGGTACTCTGCAATTCGCTAAAAAGTACACAAAGGCCAGCAAAATCCCTAATGAATCGCTTGTCGGCGTCGGGAATGCTCAGTGATTGCAGTGCGTTTCACGGGCTTCCGCTAGGAGGGTGGACACCCGAACCTAGCCCATTTTCCGGGCCAGATTCCCTTTGCTTGGGAACGAGGGAAGCCCTTTATTACTCCCATTCCACCGGCTTGCAACGATTCCAAAAGGTTGCGCCATACTCAGAGATTTTTCACAGGAGGAACGAAATGACGACCAACCAAGACTGGTGGCCAGATCAGCTAAACCTGAAGGTGCTCCGCCAGAATTCCCCGCTGTCCGATCCAATGGGCCAGGATTTCGACTACGCTGAGGCCGTTAAGGCCCTTGACGTCGATGCGCTAAAAAAGGACATCGAAGAGGTGATGACCACCTCGCAAGACTGGTGGCCAGCCGACTACGGCCACTATGGGCCGCTCTTCATCCGCATGACTTGGCACGCCGCCGGCACGTACCGCATCAGCGACGGCCGCGGTGGCGGCGGCTCCGGCCACCAACGCTTTGCGCCCCTCAATAGCTGGCCCGACAACGGCAACTTGGACAAGGCGCGCCGCTTGCTCTGGCCGCTCAAGCAGAAGTACGGCCGGCAGCTCTCTTGGGCCGACCTGCTCATCTTCGCCGGCAACTGTGCTCTGGAGTCAATGGGCTTCAAGACCTTTGGCTTTGCCTTTGGACGCCCGGATGTCTGGGAGGCTGACGAGACGGACTGGGGGCCTGAAGGCACGTGGCTTGGCGACGAGCGCCACAGCGCCGCCGGAGACCTCCAAGGGCCTCTTGGTGCCGACCACATGGGCCTGATTTACGTGAACCCGGAGGGGCCGAACGGCAACCCAGACCCACTCGCGGCCGCAAAATACATCCGTCAGACGTTCAGACTCATGGCGATGAATGACGAGGAGACGGTCGCGCTCATTGCCGGCGGCCACACGTTTGGCAAGGCCCACGGAGCCGGTGCTGAGGAGCACGTCGGGGCCGAACCGGAGGGTGCTAGCATGGAGGAGCAGGGCTTCGGCTGGAAGAACAGTTACGGCAACGGCAAGGCCGGCGACACAGTTACCAGTGGCTTGGAAGGCGCTTGGACTAACGACCCGGTAAAATGGGACAACAACTTCATGGAGAATTTGCACAACTACGAGTGGGAGCTGACGAAGAGTCCCGCTGGCAAATCGCAATATGCGCCCAAGAATGCCGCTGAAGTAGCCACCGTGCCAGACGCCCACGATCCGGCAAAAAAACACGCCCCCATGATGCTCACCACGGACCTCTCGCTGAGGATGGATCCGGACTATGCGCCGATTGCCAAGCGCTTCCTCGCAAGCCCAGCCGCGCTCGAAGACGCCTTTGCCAAGGCGTGGTTCAAGCTGCTCCACCGCGACATGGGACCCCTTAGTCGGTATGTCGGCCCCTTGGTTCCGGCAGAGCCGCAGTTGTGGCAAGACCCGGTGCCCGGTGTAGATCACGAGTTGGTCGGGGAGCAAGATATCGCCGACCTCAAGGCGAAAGTTCTCACCGCGGGATTGTCCGTTTCCCAACTGGTCTCAATCGCTTGGGCGGCGGCGGCCTCGTACCGCGGCACCGATAAACGCGGCGGCGCGAACGGAGCGCGCATCCGCCTCGCCCCGCAAAAGGACTGGGCAGTAAACGACCCGGCCGCGCTCAGCGAGGTGCTGCAAACGCTGGAGCAGATACAGACGGCGTTCAACAGCGCGCAGACCGGCGGGCAGCGGGTCTCGCTCGCCGACCTGATCGTCTTGGCCGGGTGCGCCGGCGTCGAGCAGGCGGCCCAGAACGCCGGGCATGACGTGCAGGTTCCCTTTACACCAGGGCGCACCGACGCGGCGCAGGAATGGACCGACGAGGAGTCGTTTGCCGTGCTCGAACCCACCGCAGACGGGTTCCGCAACTACCTCCAAGCAGGGCAGGAAGGCAAGCCGGAAGATCTGCTGGTGGAGCGGGCCTATATGCTAACGCTGACCGCGCCCGAGATGACGGCACTCGTTGGCGGCTTGCGCGTCTTGAATGCGAACACCGGGCAGTCTGCACACGGCGTGTTCACCAATCGGCCGGGGATGTTGACCAATGACTTCTTCGTGAATCTGCTCGACATGAACACCGAGTGGAACGCGACCTCCGCAGCGCAGGACGTGTTCGAGGGGCGCGATCGCCAGACTGGGGTGCTCAAGTGGACCGGGACGAGGGTTGATCTGGTCTTTGGTTCAAACTCCGAGCTGCGTGCCATCGCGGAAGTCTATGGATGCGACGACGCCCAGGAGGTGTTCGTGCGCGACTTTGTGGCCGCGTGGGACAAGGTGATGAATCTCGACCGCTTCGACTTGGCGTAATATCAAAGGTTGAGGCCGCAGGTTCGTCGCCGCGTTTTTCGACAAAAGGATTGCCAGTCCCGACGGGCTGGCAATCCACTTCAAAGGCCGTTAAATTCTCATCCCAAACGCAGCCTCAAAGTCCTGCCACACCATTTCGGGCACCTCGGTTGTAGCACTGGTATATACCTCGGCGAATTACGCCAGTTCAATGCGCTTTATCATGCGTTGCAAAACCCACTCGCCCACGATCGCATCTTTTTGCGCGCGATACATGGTCTGAACAGGCGGAATCAACGCATCCCAATCGGGTTCAAAAGGGCCGTAACAAACCGGGTTATCCAGCGCAGTTTGCAAAGCGGGAATCAACCCCTTCATCTGCGCTAGGATCTCTCGGCGACAAAAAGACAAATTTGCACCCGTGCGAAACCGCACCCAGAGCAGATCACTTTGCAACGCACGTCTCAATGCCGGCATCGCGCCTGCTGGACGGTTGTTTTGGCAAAGCAAGTCAGCCGCCGCCAGACTCACACTGATCGATTCATCTTGGACAAGTGAGCCGATCTTTTGCAGAACGGTAGCCTCCACCTCATACGACATCAACCCGGTAATCGCCCAATAACGCACAGCACTATCGGGATCATCAAGGCGGTCGATTAACTTAGCTTTGCCCGCTTCACCTAAGCGAGGAAAATCGGCTGTCTGCAGAATGTGCGCGTAGTTTTCGCAATGTGCGCCCACTGCATAATTCACACCGTCGTACTTAGCCGCTCGCACGATCATCTCAGTTTCATCAATAAGCCCTAGATCGCGCGTCTCAATCATCCACGCAAACAACTGCGTTCGCATCTGATTTTTGAGATCGCTGTATTCAGGATCATCCGCCAGATTGATAATCTCTTCTGGGTCATTCTCAACATCATATAGTTCTTCCACTGGCTTCTTTGTCTGCCAGATCAAATATGCAGAATACGCCTCGGGAATCGGCAGCAAAAACACACCATCGGGGTCATGCACTTTCTGCTCTCCGGGCAAACACGACGTATCCCAGAAATCATGCTCAGGTGTTCCCTTTTCGGGTGGCGTAGCAAAGAAACCACCATCCGGCCAAAACGAAGCATAGGGACGATGAGGCAAAAAGTTGCGAATGTAGCGGTATTTCTCATTTCGAATCGTGCGGATCACCTCATTACAATTGTCTAGGCGATCCCGTGCCCCCCAGACATAATCGCGCTGCGGTTCTTTCTGCTTACCCAGAAATGCCTGTCCTTGAAAATGTTTGGGAATCTGTACATCCATCATGCTCAAAACAGATGCGCCCATATCCATCGTCAGCACGAGATCGTCCACCACCGTTCCCGACGGCTCTGGGGCCAGATGTTGATATTTGTCGGGAAAGCGAATAATCAACGGCACCCGCAAACCGTCGTCATAAACGTGCGTCTTGCCCCTCGGAAAACCTGTACCGTGATCGGACCAGAAGAAGACAATCGTATTGTCCAGCACACCCGCGGATACCAAATTTTCCATCACTTCACCCACGCGCCGATCAACCTGCATTAAGCCATCGTAAAAAAGAGCGGTGCGTTCTCGCGCAAGCGGTGTATCAGGCATAAAAACAGGAAGTGGCGCATTGTCGGGATCGTGTAATTCTTCATCCGCTAGCAAACTTGACCGCTGTTCTCGCGCTTGCGCTGGTGTCAGCTTAAATACACTGGCGTGGGATTCGCCAAAACTATAGACGGCAAAAAAGGGCTTCTCATCCGCTTGGGCCAAAAGCTCCTCATTGCTCTGATACGCCGCCCATTCGTCGGGATCGATGTCGGTGTTCACATCAGTATTGATCGCTGAACAGTTATACCCTGCTGCCATCAGGTAATGCGGCAACATTTGCACAAAATCAGGGCGTCTGGCAAAACTGCGGTGATGATGCGTACCCACCGTCGTCTGATGCATCCCGGTAAAAATACTTGTGCGTGCGGGTGAACAAATAGGCCCGCAGGCAAAAGCATTCGCATAGCGAACGCCTTCTTCAGCTAGCTTATCGAGATGAGGGGTTGTGGCATAATCATCGCCATAACACCCTAAGTTCCTCGCACTCACATCGTGTGTATTTATCCAGACAAAATTCGGTCGTTTCGCCAAATCAATTCCCCTTCAAGCGATCCACACGGTTTTGTATTCAAAAAAAGGCGCTAGCCCCATCTCGCCGTAGCGCCGGCCCATGCCACTTTGCTTAAAACCACCCCAAGGCGTGCGATGGCTCAGCATACTGGCACTGTTGATGGCCACAATCCCCACTTCCAAGCGCCGCACAAAATAGCGTTGCCGCTCAGGCTGTTGTGTCCACAGCGAAACGAGCAGTCCGTAGTCGGTATCGTTGGCCAATGCTAGGGCCTCGTCGTCGCTGGCAAAGGTCAGCACGGATACCACCGGGCCGAAAATTTCGTCGCGGCAAACTGGGCTGGACTGATCGGCAAAGGCGAAAGCCGTAGGCTCAAAATAGCAACCCTTGGCGTACTCAGCGCCCAGCGGCTGTGCGCCGCCAAACAGTAGCGTCCCCTGTGCTTTGCCCTGCTCGACGTAGTGCTCCACGCGCTCTACCGCCGCTTGGTCGATCAACATACTGGGCCCGGCGGCCTGCGCCTTTTCTGTAAGTAAAGCGATGAATTCGTCGCACTGCGATTCGTGTAGCAAAACCCGACTTATGGCCGAGCACGCCTGCCCGGGGAAGGCCGACCCCACGGTCGCCGTGGCCGCCGCTTCCAAGTTGGCGTCGGGCAGGACGATCTGCGCCGTTTTGTTGCCCAGATTTAGCTGCACTCGCTTGAGATCTGCGGCGGCCGCGCCCATGATCTTTTTGCCCGTCGCCGTGCTGCCGGTAAAACTGATCAGCCGCGTAGCTGGGTGCGCGACGAGTGCCTGACCCACCTCGGGCCCCTGGCCGCTGAGCGCGTTGACCACGCCGGCCGGGAAACCAGCTCGGTGGAATGCCTGCATCGTCTTGAGTGCCTGTGGTGCCTCTTGGTCGGGTGCTTTAAGCACGACCGTATTGCCGGCTACTAGGGCCGGCACGGCCGATAAAAGAGTGGCCAGCAGCGGCCCGTTGAAGGGGGCGAAGATCGCAACGACGCCCAGCGGTTCCCTATACACATAATTAGTGCCTTGATCGCCGTGCTCGATAAGTGTGCCGGCTCCGTCGTCTAGTTTACCCACGTAGTAGTCGATAACGCGCTCTACTAGCGGCGGAATAGCCGCCCCTGCTTGGGGCTGGACCTTGGCGGCCGCCAGCTCATCGGCCATGGCATAGAGCACCTCTTTTAGGCTGGCGAATAAAGTGCGCTTGTGCTCAATGTCGCAGAACTTCCACTCGGCATAAAACGCTTCGCGTGCCGCGGCCGCCGCCCGCTCGACATCGGCCCGACTGGCATCGGCGACTTCGGCGACTAACGCGCCATCTGCGGGGCTATACAGGGGATAGTAGTGCCCAGATGTTGGAGGACATATCTGGCCTCCGATCAGCAAATCACTTTTTTTGACACTCATTCGTTTTCCTTTTTCTGATGTTCCGCCGTTTTTGTCATGCCTGTCCAGCAAGGCCCGTTTGCGACCCTGGCGCCGACTGGATTCCCGCAGCGCAACCGAGGAACCTACCTTGCCATCACCGTTAGCCCTACCCGAAAATTACGACGCCCAAGCACATATGGTAACTCATCAGGTACGCGGGTGCATCTTTCACGCGACCATACCTTCGGCGCAACTGGCCGCTGAGCTGATGGCCAATGGCGCACCCGCGGCCATCGCCGAAGCCACCGCCATCTTTCGCGCCGTGCTGGCCTGTCAGGAAGTGCGGGAGGCAGACCCGCACCGCGGCAATTTTCGCTGGGAGTTGGAAGACGAAGTCGTCGAAGATCTCAATGCCGTGCAGTTCGTACTCTTTTATTGCATTCCCGTGCTGTGTAAAGCATCAGACGCCCTGCCGCCGGGCTTGGTCGCGGCTATGCGCCGCGCTGTCGCGCTGGGCCTGGAGGAAATCGAGCGCATCGATGTAGCCCTAGCCTATACTAACATCGTCCTCAAGGACATCACCAACTCCTGCCTCGGCGGCCAGTTGTTGGGCGATACTAAGATCGGCCAGCGCGGCCGGGAAAAGTTGGTGCGCTGGATGGCACACGTGGATACCTACGGCCTGCCGGCCGAGTACAATAGCCCTAACTACGCCTCGGTCGCCGTGCGCGTACTGGGCCGCTTGGCCGAGCTGACCGCAGACCAACACACCCGCATCCGCGCCCGCACCATGCTCGCTCGCCTCGGCCTTTCTGCGGCGTTGCACATACACCCCGGCATCGGCTGTTGGGCCGGCCCCTTCAGCCGCGCCTATAGCCATGCCGTTTTTAACGCGGCCGCCTTTAACGCCAATGATGTGTGTGCGTGGTTGGATAGCGGGCAGCTACCCGCTTGGATCGGCGACCTACTACAGCGCCCCAACGTGCCGCAGCAAATAGACGAAACAGCCCACGGCCAAGAGCCGGTGGCGCTGAGCACCTATCACAGCCCCTCTTTCTGTCTGGGCGTGGCCTCCTGCGAACTGAAGACTCAGGAAGTCGTCTTTATTGCCCGGCAGTCCAGCGTATTTCACGCCCAATACCGGCGCCCGGGTAGCGCGCATTGCGGCGTACTTTTTTCGCGTTATATACTCGACGACCAGTGGCTCAGCTTCCAGACGACGCCGTCGCGCCCGCCCGGACAGGTCATTCCCGAAGAGGGCCATTTCTACGGCGTACACGAGCGGGGCCGCGCCATCGGCCTCTACGCCCCGCGTGGCCTAGATGCTTGGACGCGGCGCACCAGCGCCAAAGCCGTGCTCGTGTGGACCGAGATAGAGCAGGTCGATGAGATCTGGATCGGCCAGCACAAGGTAGATTCGCTGCCAGCGGCAGTGCCAAAGGAGGCGGTGATCGTCGTCGGCAGCGGCGCCCTGTGGACGGCCATCCTGCCGCTCGCACGGACCGATCTGGGCGGCGGTGCCCCCAGCCGCTTGGTCCAACTGGACGGTCATCTGGCCTTGGAGATGTACAACTATACGGGACCGGCCAAGACGTTCTGGGAGATGGCCCAACCCGGCTCCTTTTACCAAGGCCAGCCCCGTTGCGGGTTCTACGCCGAACTAGCCGAGCGCACCGCCTACGCCAGCGGTGCCGATTTTGCCGCCGAAGTAACGTCCGGTGCGCTCATTGACGAGGCGGCTCCGCCCGCCACCTACACCGCGGGGAGCGAGCGGACGCTCCGCGCGTGGAGTACGCGCGCGACGACCGCACCCTCGGCCTCGAAGTTGATCTATATGAGTGGTCGCTAAAGCGGCGTTGGACCCAAGACGGCTCCCTAGACTGGCCCATGCACGAGTCGCCCTACGCCCGCCAGAGTGCTGCTAGACAGGTCGCCATCGGCGGTGCCACGCTCACCTGCGGCAAGGGTCCGGTATGGCTCTGCGCCTGCCCGGGCGGCCAAAGGTACGTTGCCGCCTATAGCGGCAGCGAGACGACTTCGTTGAGATTGGAGGTGCCCGGCGATGCAGTCGAGCTCGCTGAAATAGGCGCGGGCACCGTGATTTGGGACGAGGGCGCAGTAACGATAGAAGCCATATTGCCTTGATTTTACTCGGCCCGTCGCTGCTTTGCCAACCACTCCCACAGGTCGGGATCGCCGTAGGCGTTTTGCCACGCCTCCACGTGGCCCCCTTCAGGGTACACCGTAAAGCGAACATGGCCGCCAGCCGCCTTGAGCGCATCAACCATCTCCTGTGATTGTTGCAACGGCACGGCTTCGTCTTTCGCGCCGTGGAAGACCCAAGTCGGGATTTCCTTCATTAGGGGTGCTTTTTCTGGATCTCCACCACCACAGATGGGAACGACGGCCGCGAACCGCTCGGGATAGGTACAGGCTAGGCCCCACGTTGCATAGCCTCCCATGCTCAAGCCGGTCGCGTAGATCCTAGCCGTATCGATGCGATAGGTTTCAACGACCTCGTTTAGGAGATCGTGCAGCGCGTCTATGGACCACCACTCATCCTTTGGACACTGCGGCGAGATGACCACGAAAGGAAAGTCCCGCCCCTGCGCTATCATTTTGGGGGGACCGTGGACTTTCACTAACTCAAGGTCGTCTCCGCGCTCGCCCGCTCCGTGCAAGAACAAGAGCAGTGGCCATTTTTCGGTGCTTTTGTCATAAGCAGGTGGCAAATACCGCAGATATTTTATCTCAACGGTACGCACTAGGCTCTGTGCCATCTGTCTTTCTGCGGACTGGGCCTCGCAGAGGCGGACGCTCCCCAGTAGGCAGTACAACAAAGCCAAAAGGCTAAGACTACGCTTTATCACTCTTGGATCCTCTCTTTCTATAATGGATTGTTGTCCGCTTGCCCATTGCACGACAGGCCAGTCGTAGCGACAAACGAGTTGTTAGAAGGCCTGTGTTTCTGTATCGACCTTGATTGCTTCGCAGAACTCCACTCGACCCGCTTCCTCAAAGCCAACGCATGTACCACTCCAATCAGTACCTCCAGTTGCATCGTCTCATTCTCGGCGATTGGGATCATTGGGAATGTTAGCGGCTATCTGGTCCGGGGCGGGATGGTGCATTTCTTCCACCGAAGAATGCAAAACGTGCTGTTAGATGACGTGGACTCCAATTAGCTCGACGTTTGGAGGTTGATCCCTTCACATCTCTTGAACGAACCGAACCAAGTCGCTTGGCACTCGGCACCGCTTGCAGTTCGCCGCTGCTGGTTCAACTTCCGACATTCGCCAACTCGGCCACCGCTCTAAGAACCAAGTCGCCCATATTGGTTGGAGACCAACTCGTCTAGCACCGGCCAGCTCCGAACTGCTGCCGTCGCCGACAAAAACGGCCTCAGCAGCAACGCACCCAAGTCGCCTGAGTGCTTCCAAGTAGATCGCCGGTTCGGGCTTCATAGAGCCAACTGCAAACGAAAAAATGGGGGCGTCGATGAGTTGGCCTAGCTGGCACGAGCTCCAAAAACCGACTTCCTCGTGCGTGGTATTGCTCACGACCGCGACCAGATAGCCCAACTCGCGTAGTTGGGTAATCATGTTGACGACGCTAGGATCCAGTTGGCGAAAGCCGAAGGATTTCTCCGCCAATCGCTCTTGATACAACTCTTCGATGACGCGCTCGTTGGGTTTCACCTTAGCTGCCTTGCAAATGTCCCGAACCACCGAATGGTAGTCGGGAAACTCTCCTCGCATCCGCTGCTCGTGCCGCGCCCTCCATTCACGGTCAAAATAGTCCTCAGCGAGACCCAAGCGAGCACCCCGCTGCTTGCGACGCCGATCTGGATTGTATCCAGTTACCAGCGTCTCATACAGATCGAAGAGAACGGCTTTCATGTGCAGTTGTATTCTTGCCGCCAAAATTCAGGATGCAGATGGTTTATCCCGAAGCTCAGAAACGCATTCTTGCGCCACGTCAACATACGTCTCGTGCCTTGCCGATGTAGCCGCCTATTTCAATTGGCACTCAATAGAAGACCCACCAAAAGGGTGGGGTGTGCGACAGCTAACAGCACTGTGGCCAATCCTAGGCCGAGCCGGTGATGGCCAACGGACTCGAAACGCTGAAACCAATGGTCGTCTGTATGCCGCCAAGAATGGGATAGGTCCGCCAAAACTAGGGCGAGGAGGCCGAAAGCTCCCAGCAGCAAAAATATCAGGTGAGCGGAACTGAGAAGTGCAAATAGCTGACCTGCGGAGAACGCCGTCAGTTCCTCAGTCAGCCATCCCGTCAGGAAGGGGTTAGCGTACTCTCCTAAAAATTGCAAAGAGAAAAAGATAACAATCCAAAAGGGGCTCCAAATTCCAATTGAGCGTCGCAGAGTCTGTGCTATCGCTAGCAAAGCGACTAGGAAAGCGATTTGCAGGGACCCAGCGAAAATCCACATCGAGAGGATGACATTCTCCATCTTGGTGTCTCCTGATTACTGGTTAGAGGTTGGGATATTCTACGTAACTCCCTTGAACTAACAACAGTTTCCATCCTCCAGATCAGAGAGGGAATGCACTCGATACCAATACCGGTACGACTCGCTGAAACCATACTTGCGTTGCAACGCCAGAGCTGGCTCATATTTTGAAGATACAGGGAAGCGTTGCCCGCGCGTACGCAGCTTCACAGTGAACCAACTTGTCTTGGAGCGGGATCGTGGATCCATAGAGTGGGACTACACAGTTGGCACGGCGACTGTATCCTCCAGACATTCGCACGATCCAGCCGTCGTAGAACTCTGTTTGCAGTGCGGGGAGCCCATTCAGCGCCGCCTCTTCCAGCGCGACTACAAGCTCTGAACTGTTCATTGAATCAAGTCCTATCGTCATAGGTTTCCGTATGCTTATTTGGTGCTTCGCCATGTATCCGAGATTGAGTCACCGTCCACACGCTAAGGACCCAGCTCAAGAAAGAGAACAAACGCCCTACATCGCCTCCCGCCGCCAAGTTTCATAGGGATTTTCCCGATTCGCCAAAGGCAAAGACACCCTCGTTCCCAAGCGCTGCGACTCGTGTACCGCCATGATCATCTCCAGTGCCGCTCGCCCGTCCTCGCCGCTGGAACAGGCCCGCACCGGGCGATCCTCTTCAATGGCTTGGATCAATTCCCGCACAATGATCAAATTGCTCTGGTGTGTGCGCTCGCCCGCCGAGTACTGTTCCCACTCGTCCAACAGCACCCGTTCCCAGGGGCCGTTTTCCTCGCCGGGAATCCACATACCTGGGCGGTAGATGTACATCTCGCCGTTGGGCGAGTTGCGCAGGGCGATGATGCCCTTACTGCCGTGCGCCTCAAAACCGAACCAACGGCTGTTGGACCCTTTTGGATAGCCCGGTTGCGATTCAAAATGCGCGGTCACCCCATTCGCAAAAGCGTAGTACGCCGCTACTCCATTGCCGGCGATCAAGCCGATGCGCTCGTCCCCTTCTCGCACATCGTCCAACGTCACCTCGCGCCCATCCTGCGTGACGTGCCCATGGACCCAAGCCACCTCGGCCCCGGCGAAGTAGCGCATACTGTCCATCATGTGCGTGCCCAATACCATCAGATCCTGAGCCCCGGCCCGGTGATCGGACTTACCGTGGCTGCGCAGTACTTGTAGCTGGCCGATAACCCCCTCGTCAACCAGCTTTTTGCCGTACTGCTCGTAGGGATTGGCGCGCCGGTGCGCCACTGCGGTCTTGACCCCATGCTCCTGACAGGCCGCCAACAGGGCGTCGGCTTCGCGCAGAGAGGGGGTCAGCGGCTTCTCGATAAACACGCCGCGCACCCCGGCCGCGGCACAGGCGATGACCATGTCGGCGTGGCAATCGGGCATCCGCGGACAGACGCTGACTATGTCCAAGTCTTCGTCGGCGAGCATCTGGCGGTAATCGGCGTAGAGCCGCTGGGCACCTGTGCGCTCGCCGGCCGCGGCGCGGCCGACGGGATCGGGGTCGGCCACCGCGACTAAATCTACTTGCTCCAAGCCCCGGTAAACGGTGTCCAGCCCGTGGCCGTAGTCGCCGGCACCCGTGCGCCCGATAACTCCGGCCTTGTAGCCCTTGCTCATAATTTGCCCTCCTCGTCGCTTAGAAGTTGTTTTTAAAATCCTCAATGGCTCGATTGAGCTGCCATTGGGTCCTCCCCGCACAAGAACGTCACCCCGCGCCACGACACGGGGTGGGAATCCACTGGGGCAGCCGGGCACAAGCAACGCCAAGCGTAGTTTTATTGAACTACCAAAATTACGGCTAGTACGCCCACGCCCACGCCCAAAACGGCCGCCCGGCTAAGCGGCTCTTTCCACAACAGCGGTGCCGTCACATTGTCCAAGATGACAACGCCGCAGCCCACCAAGGGAAAAAATACCGTGCCCGGCACGTGCTTGAGCGCGATCAGCACGGCCATTAAGGCCAGCAGGTTGTACACGCCAATGCCAGCCCCCACCGCTAGATCGAAGTGCCGAATGCGCTGCCGCGCCTCCCATAACAACACAGTGGCCCCAATGGTCCCGGCGGTAAAGCCAATGATCATGAGCACTTGTAAATACGCATCGTCCAAGCCGGCGTAATGCACCCAGCGCAGACAGGAAGTGCTCATCCCTTGGATACAGAAAACCAAGATCAGCAGTGCTGTGGCGATCCAGCGCGGAACATTGGTATGGTGGCCAGCGTGCCGCGACATCAACAAAACGGCCACCAACGCCAAGCCTAAGCCCACCAGCTGAAGGCCGCCCAACGGCTCTTTCCACAGCAGTACGCCTAAACCCACCGGCACGACGATAGCAAGGCGAAAAGCGGTCAATACCGAGGCCACGCGAAAGGTCCGCAACAAGCGCGTCATTAGCAACATGGAGCTAATGAAGACGACGCCGGTGATCGCGCCGACCTTCACTGCGGCAATCGGCACTTGTAGTTGCCCGGTGAATCCCAGATAGAGCAGCAGAATAGACGCTAGCACCCAATAGTTGGTTGATACCACGGTCGGGGCGTAGCACTGGTGTTGCGTAGCCCATTTGAATAGCTGCCCAAAGCCGAATTCCAGCAGCAGCGTCAGCAACAACCACAAGGGCAGGGCCCCTTCCATACTCATCCGCCGATCGCCCCCAAAATTGACATGCTTTACACCGGCTCCAAACTCCCCGACCATCCCTTTGCTGTCAAGCCACCCTTTCATTGGGTGGTGGGGCACTGTAATTTTTTAGAAACTGTTTTTAAAGCTGGACCCCATTTGGTCCTTCCCGCGCACGGGGGAATCCACTCAGCGAGTACCCCCGAAAAGTCTTGTTTAAGACGTCCTCCCGCGCAAGAACGTCACTCCGTGCCCCGACCCGGGGCGGGAATCCAGTCTGCGCCACTGCGTAACGTCAGTTGGTTAGTTTGTCGAGGATACGAGGATACTATGGATACCATTCGCCCCGTCCGCGAGTCAGAACTGGACGAACTCATCGACTTGATCTGCGCCGTACATAACCCCGCAGGCCATGAGCGCTACCGCGGCTACATCAAAGGCGATCCGACTTGGTGTCCGGCGCAGACCCCGGTCGTCGTCGTTGGCGGCCGCATTGTATCGACGCTGCGCATCTGGGACCGCTGGGTCCATCTCGGCGCCACGCCCGTCCGCATGGGCGGCATCGGTGGCGTCACCACGCATCCCGACTACCGGCGACGCGGCCTAGCGACGCGGCTCATGGCGCATGCGGCCGAGTACATGCGCGACGATGGCTACGACTTAGGTCTGCTGTTCACGATGATCCCAGCGCGCTTCTACCGGCGTCTCGGCTGGAGCTGCGTGCCGCTCATGGGATTTCACGCCAAGTTGCACCGTCCGCCGCCGCCGGTCCGGCCTGCCCTTGAGGTGCTTCCCTTCGACGAGAGCCGCGACTTGGCGGAGACGGTCGCGCTCTACCAACGCTACAACAACGGCCGCAGCGGCAGCCTGTTGCGTCCGCGTCCGTACTGGGACTACGCTCCCTCCCGCGTGCGGGGCGTACTGCCCACCGCCGTGGTTCGCGGCCCGGCCGGGCTCGGCGGGTACATCAACTGGAAGAACGACGAGGTGTATGAAGTCGCCTACGAGAGCGGCCCGGCCCTCGACGCCCTCGTGCAGCACCTGCTCAACGAGTGCATGGCGGCCGGGGTGACGGAGATTCACGGCGAGATTCCCCACAGCCATCCCTTTGTCGATGCTCTAGTCGCTACCGCTGACGCCGACTTGAGGTTCGCGGGCGACAGCTCGATGATGGCCCTACCCCTCGACCTCAGTGCGCTGATCGCCAAGGCCGCGCCCGAAGCGGCAGAGTCGGTCGTCTGCCGCCGGCTGCCAGACGATCTGATGTGTCGGCTCCTATTTGGCGAGTCCTCTAGCCGCGATCTAGAACCTATCCTCGGCACTCGTGGGATCTCGCTGGAGGCCGGAGAAACTCGCCAGCTCGAGGAGTGGTTCCCCCGCCGCGAGGTCATCTTCTGGGAGCCCGACCACTTCTGATGCCCGAAAACTCCCCAAAGCAGGCCCAACTCCCGGTCATTCGCCACGAGCGGCCCCGACTGCTGCGGCCCTTTGACGATCCCCACTTTCGCTTTGCGCCGCCGACCGACCCGGTTCGTCGGCGCATTCTCGCCAATCTCCTAGCCGACTGTGAGCTGTATGCTGGGCAGCGGCCTTGGCCGCAGGTCCCGCGGCGACCGGACAGTCCTCACCCGTACCATCAGCTTTATTTGACTTTTTACACGGCCATGCAGGCTACGGCCTTGATCGAAAACTACGCCTTTGCTTGGCGGTTGGTCGGCGATCGGCGCTGGCTCGACCGGACCCGCGCTTGGCTGCGGGCGGCGGCCGACTGGGATCACGACGACCGCGTGGAGGAACATTTCTACACGGCCAATCGCTACATGCAGGCTTTTGCCTTGGCCCTCGATCTGCTGGACGATGAGTTGACGGCTATTGAGAAGCGTCAGGTCCGCGCCTGTCTCGTGCGGCAGTTGGAGCGCTGGTGGCCGGACGTGAAGGAGCAACGCCACTGGGAGGAAGGTGGGCACCACGCTGTCGTGGACAACGGGCACTTTGGCGTGGCCGCTCTGCACCTGCTGGGCGAACACCCCAAGGCGGAGGCGTGGGTGCAGGCGGTCCTCGATCGCTTCCGCGCCGCCATCCTGCCCCATGGCTGCGGCCCCGCTGGCGAGCCGGTGGACGGCCCTTCCTTCTGGCCTTGGGAGAACCTCTGGCTCCTGCAGTTTGCCGACGCGCTGCGCAATGTCACTGGGATCGATCTCGGCCGCGAGGTGCCGACGCGGCTGCGGCGGCCGTTGACTTGGTTTCGCGCTCATTGGGCAGCACCGCGCCAGATTCCCGACCAACTCTACTATCCCGCCAATGCCAATGTGCTCGGCACCCAGCTCAACGCCTGCTCTCCCGCTCTCCTGCGGCTGGCCCAAGAAGCGGGCGACGAGATGCTGCGCGACGCCGCGCTCGCCGACCCGCGCCTAGGCCGGATTTACCGCTTTGGCGGTGGCGTCAAAGGCTCGACAGCCGAGTGCATGATCTCCTATGCGCCCTATGCCTACTGTTTTTACGATCCCGACTTCCGGGCGGCCAAGCAACGCCGCTCGGCTCTGCTGGCGCACGGTTTTGCAGCGTGCGGCGGCCGCTCTGCCGTGCTGCGCAGCGGCCGCGGACTCGACGCGACGATCCTCTGGATCAGTGGGTACGATGGCGATGTGGCCCACGGCTTTATGAACTTGCACGTGCAGTGGGCCGGCAATCCCGTGCTGCGCACGATCAGTGCCGCTGAGGCCCAGCCGGTGAGTTGCGGTAGCCTGGCTTGCGTGGGTGGCCAGAACGAGATCGTCGCTGCGCTGGGCGGTCTGGAGAGCACGCGGCACTGGCAGCGGCTGCGCGTCTCCGCCCGCCGCACCGAGCAGGAATACTGGCTGTCGACCGGGGAGCATCCGGTTGTGCTGGTGGCGCTGCGACGTCGGCTGCGCGGTCTCCGGCTCGTCAATGGCATCGTCCGGCTGCGCGGGGGCGACGCCTTGCAGTACGAGGCCCGGCCTTGGTTTTGTCCCAATGGAGGACGTCTGCGTCTGCGTTGCCGATTGCGGGAGCACGAGGGCGGTCCGCGAGTGTTGTTCAACACCGGGAACGGCGTCGGTGGGCTTGGTGGGACGCGAGTAAACACCTTTGCCCTCGTCGCAGCGGACGGCAAGCTGTGCTTTAGCGTACAGAGCCAGAACGGCCACGAGGTAACGGTGCGGGCACCGGGCCGGGTGGACGTTGGAGTCTGGCACGAGGTTGAGATTGGCTGGGGCGGTTTCAACCAGCGCACGGGTAGGCCGTGGATGGAGATTGCCGTCGATGGCGAGGCCGAGCATCTCAATGACCTAGCCACCTTCGGCGAGGTGGGACGCGACTCTCAGGGACTCGCCTCGCGGCAGGAACCGCGCACCTTCTACGTATGGCCTCACTCCACTCTCGCCTTCGGCGGTGCCGTGCAGACGCCCGGCGTCTCTGCGAACTGCGATTTGGCCTTTATCGACCTCCGCTGTCCGGGCCGTCGGCGGCTGACCGTGGATCCTGCTAGGGGCTTGGGGCCGGAGTTGGGCGGTGGTGAGCTGGCCTATAAGCTGAATCCGGTGGATCTAGGCGGCTTGAGCAAGCGTCGCTCCCGTCTCGATGCTGGACCGCACGTGGTAGAGGTGATTACAGCGTTTGGCAGAGGGCTCCATCTGCGGACGGAGGAGGTGCCCTTTGCGCCTTCTGGACTGGCTGCTGGTAGCCTCGTCAGCTTGCTACCGGATGTTGCTGAGGCGGCGACGCGCATAGTGGCGGGTACGGACGACGATGTCCTCGTCCTCGCCTTTGGCAGCCGCTCGGCCAAGGCTCGGGTCACCCGGCAGGGCGATCAGTTCCGGTTGTGTGCTGGCGATCGAGAGTTCGTTTTCGATGTGTCTCGAAAAAGCGGTGCAATCCTGCGTCCACGCTGTTCTCCCTAGTGCGTCAAACGCAGCATGTTCGAATCACCCGACCGAAACTCGAAAGACAGTGGAACAAGCTCAACGTGTGTTGACATTCGCAGGAGCTGAATGGTGCTACCCAAATGCGCGGAAGGTTTACCATCCATGTCGAGCAGTGGAAATACACGCACCTCTCGACCTACGCGAAGCATTTCCCGCAGGGAGCAGAGGTGCATTGCTGAGTCGAATTCGGCCGAGTAGAGAAATAGTAGATGTGAACAAAGTACAAGATCGAAGGATTCCGACCGGAAAGGCAATTCCGGTAAGCAGGCAGATACGTAGCGACCACTCCGAGTCGCGGCCTGAAAATCGGCCATGAAGGCAGTGAGGACGTCGCGCCGGCGTTGGACGACACCTTCCGGGCTGCCGTAGTAATCCCACTTGAACCTCTCTCTCGCCTTCCGCATTCCCGCGAGCATCTGTGCCGCTGTGCGATTGAAGTCGGCTAGAAAGTCTCTAGTCGAAAACCTATATATGGGATCAGCGGCGACGACGTATCGTTCATTGCTACTCCATTCCGCTGTGAACGACGACGGTCCACCCCCACAGTCCAATATGCGCGCAGATGGCGAGACGTTAGATAACGCGAAGAACGCTTCGTATTCGGCTGCGCTACGACCCCACGGCGGGACGGCTCCACCAAAATCAAAATCGCTTGACATGAATACTGCCGGTCAGGAAGCACGTCGCGGTGGCGAGTCTTCGGAGCCCCCGATTGCGGCATCCGCCATGCGCAGAATCACTATTTCTACGTCGCGTAGCACCGACTCGACTTTGATGCCATACTCTTCTTCTAAAGCTCGCCGTGTCTGAGCAAAAGTTTCAAACGGCAATACAAAGTCGTATTTCCCGGCCAAGTGTGTTTCGTTAAAAAATACGCGCTTCAGCGAACCCTCAAGGCGATCAGTAAGCTGATCTATCGTGATATTGGAGCCGGTAAACTGACCCTTGAACCCGCCCATGGACGAGCCGCCGCCTAAGTCAGACATATCCGTCAATTGGGGGTTGGGACAGGTTAGCGTCCATCCTTCCCGTTGTTCCACAACGCGATAAATCTCGATGCCAAACATATCGCACAGCACGTCCACCGCTTTTTCTCGGGCCGCCTTTGCCGGCATGGGATGGAAAGAACGCAACTCAACGTCCAACAACTCTTCTGGCTCTTTTCCTTCAATTCGCGTCCGGGAATGGGGACAATCCAATAGCACGCGAATCACATCGACCACTTGATACTCGTAAAATTCTGCCTCGAATTGATTGTCGCCCCTACCCAAACTGGCCCCTTTGCGATCGGGATTGGCGGCACTTCGATCAATTTTTAGAAAAAACAGGGTGTCTGGAGTGACCTCCGGCGCGGTTTTTGCAGAGGTGGTTTCTTCGACTACTTTGGGCACCTTGTCCGTCTGGAGAAACTCCTCTAACAACTCTGCGGTAAGGAAAACTGGGTGACCGTGCCAACGGAGTAAGCCTTGTGAGTCTATGAGAAAGGTATGGGGGATACCTCGTATGCCATAGGCAGCGAACGTTGCACCCTCTCGATCCGTGGCAACCCCGCCCTTTATCGGCCTTTTTTCTAGAAAGCGTTCTACGATGTGAGGCTCTTCACGGGTCAACGAGACAAAAAGGAGGTCCTTACTGCCGTACGTGGCGACGAGTTCATTGAGATGGGGAATGGCAGCGATACACGGGCCACAATGAGTGCCCCAGAACTCGAGGATTACGTTCTTTTTAGAAAGTCCATTTTCCTGCTCTGGCTTACCGCTAATCCATGCACTAACCTCGATCGCGGGAGCCGGTTGGCCTATTGCGGGGTACCCCATTCTAAATCCTTTCTTTTTTGAGATTATGAGATTAGTTGACTGCTTGTATCCGAATAATTGACTGACGTTCCGCTTGGCGTTGCTTGCGCCCGGCCGCCCCAGTGGATTCCCGTTTTCCCGAGAATGACGCCACAGCATCTCGGCCACTACTCAATGGGGCCTGCCCTGAGCGTGTCGAAGGGCACAGACCGCGTAACATCAGTAATCAATTCGGCTGCGAGTAGAGCAAGTGGTCAAGGGCGAGCAGTCTGCTGAATCTCGACTTGAGTCCCGTCGCGCACCGGTGTCGTCACTCGCAGCACGCCGGGGCGCACGACTTCCGCCACTAGCTCCCGTCCGTCCACCACCACGCGGGAGTCGCGGCACCAAGCCGCCGGTACGCTGGCCTCCAGCGTTAGGCTGCGATACGGCACCTGCTCGGGCAGCCCCGGCAGTTCGATGCACAAGCGCTGCACTTGGTCGTTGTCGTCCACAGTTTCGATCCGAGCGTGACGCCGCATCAGATGATAGCTGAGTGCTTCTTCGGGCACCGCGCACCAGACCGCATCGCCCCCCTCGGACAGCA